>NZ_JH992901.1:2006339-2330259 GCF_000315565.1 Mastigocladopsis repens PCC 10914
TTCTTACAGAGTTTTCCTTTGTTTGGGAGGCGCAGCAACGGGGTCAGAATTGGTATCGTATCCATGATTTGGTTCGACGCTTAGATTACGAATCAAATCAGGAAGAAATTAAAACAATTCATCAGCAGGCACATACAGAGTTAGAAACGTACTACCGCCAGCTTGGAGAAGTGGCAGAAGCGATTTATCATGCTAATCGCTTAGATTGGCAACGGGGTGTGAATGAGTGGGTAGAAAAGTTTGAGGAAGCTTTAAAGCAGAGTCGCTATGAGCAATGTCGCAGTTTATTAGAAGTTAGAAACGAGTTAATAATTCAAAGCATTTTTCAGTTAGGAAGAGTTTCATATGCTGAAGGTGATTACTTTGTCACATTATCTCTATATCAGGAAGCAGAACAGGAATATTTGGAAGCGATCGCTGCTTACGATCTACAACTGCGCCTGACTCCCGATGATACTGTAACTCACAACAACAAGGGGCTTGCGCTAGAAAGTTTGGCAAACCTACAGTCGAGCTTATCGCAGCACACACAAGCACTCTCTAGGTACGAGCAAGCGATTGCATCCTACGATACTGCTCTGACATATGCTCTCAATTACGTGGATGCTCACAACAACAAAGGGAATGCGCTACAAAGATTGGCAGACCTACACTCGAGCTTATCGCAGCACACACAAGCACTCTCTAGGTACGAGCAAGCCATTGCATCCTACGATACTGCTCTGACACTTGCTCCCAATTACGTGTATGCTCACAACAACAAAGGGCTTGCGCTACAAAGATTGGCAGACCTACACTCGAGCTTATCGCAGCACACACAAGCACTGACTACGTACGAGCAAGCTATTGCATCCTACGATACTGCTCTGACACTTGCTCCCAATTACGTCTATGCTCACAACAACAAGGGGCTTGCGCTACAAAGTTTGGCAGACCTACAGTCGAGCTTATCGCAGCACACACAAGCACTGACTACGTACGAGCAAGCTATTGCATCCTACGATACTGCTCTGACACTTGCTCCCAATGACGTGGGTGCTCACAACAACAAGGGGATTGCGCTAAAAAGATTGGCAGACCTACAGTCGAGCTTATCGCAGCACACACAAGCACTGACTACGTACGAGCAAGCTATTGCATCCTACGATACTGCTCTGACACTTGCTCCCAATTCCGTCTATGCTCACAACAACAAGGGGCTTGCGCTACAAAGTTTGGCAGACCTACAGTCGAGCTTATCGCAGCACACACAAGCACTCTCGACGTACGAGCAAGCTATTGCATCCTACGATACTGCTCTGACACTTGCTCCCAATGACGTGGGTGCTCACAACAACAAGGGGACTGCGCTAGGAAGATTGGCAGACCTACAGTCGAGCTTATCGCAGCACACACAAGCACTGACTACGTACGAGCAAGCGATTGCATCCTACGATACTGCTCTGACACTTGCTCCCAATTACGTCTATGCTCACAACAACAAGGGGGTTGCGCTACGGAAGTTGGGTAACTTACTTAAAGACTTATCTCATGATGATCAAGCCCTCCAGTGTTACCAAGCAGCATTGGTGTCATTTAACCGGTCATTAGATATCGCCCCAAATGATGACAAAATTCGGGATTTGAAAGAGCAGATGCAAAAACTGCTTTCAAGCTGACCCAAAATCATTTTAGGAGGAGCTTAAAGCTGTTTCTAAAGAATTGTAACCATAAACGAGTTCGCTGATTCTGAGTGAGTTGGCGCAGACGATCGCCATAACTGCTCACTGCATCAGGAAAATAGATCAAGTCGATTTCAATAAGCATTTAAGCATATTGCTTTCTCATTATGCTTAAATGCTTTCTCAAAATGCCTAATTGCTTTCTCATTTCAGTAGATTTAGCAAACAAAAAGGCATATTGCTTTCTCATTATGCTTAAATGCTTTCTCATTTCAGTAGATCGCGTACTCATTTCAGTAGATTTAGCAAGCAAAAAGGCATATTGCTTTCTCATTATGCTTAAATGCTTTCTCATTTCAGTAAATCACGTACTCATTTTAGTGTTTTCCGCAAGCAAAAAGGCATATTGCTTTCTCATTTCAGTAAATCATGTACTCATTTTGGTGTTTTCCGCAAGCAAAAAGGCATATTGCTTTCTCATTTCAGTAAATCACGTACTCATAACAACTATAACTATGTAGCAAAAGCCATTGCAGATTTAGCGGAATACTCTCAGGCTGATTAACAGGTCAGTTTTTTAAAGTAAAGAATATTAACCGTACTGTATGACAAGGTGTATATCATGGCTCGTAAAAAAAGAAGCTCCCAGGTGTTAGAAAAAGCAGTGCGTCGGGCGGCTGGCATCAACTCAATAGATCCGAATTTAGATTTAGGCAATGGACTCACCCAGCCTACCTTCTCAACTCTCATAGAGAGGATGCGAAGTAGAGAGAATGCATACAACAGTGCCCTTTCTAACCTGGATAAGTTATACAGTGAAATGCTCCAAGCAGAGCGCGAGTTGGCAGATATGGCAGAACATATGCTGTTAGGAGTTGCGACTCGATATGGCAAAAGCAGTGTGGAGTATGGCATGGCGGGAGGAGTTCCTAAAAACCAGCGCCGCAAGGGACTGCGAGGTGAGTCGCCAACTCCCAGTTTTGAGCAACTATAATTAGTTACCAGTGTGGACGGCAAGAATAGAAACAAACCAGTAGCGACAAGTTATATTATGTCCGGTAAATTGCTTATCATAAAACTTTTGTGTAGTAAGGACAAGAGTCCTTTTCCACGGGAACAACGACTAAAGTCCTTACTACAAATTTTCACACAATTATTCAACCGGACATGATATTAGGATGTGCGCTATAGCAATCCTAAATGATTTATGAAAAATCTTAAGTATTGTAGGGTGGGCAGTGCTTATCGTATTTTGCTGACTACATCCGGGTTTTGCGTTCGCACTGCCCACCTTACGTGTCGTTCAAAAATCAAATAGGAGTCCTATAGTACTCAAAATTTTGTCAAGCCCAAATACAAAAGACATCTCCGAAAAAGAATGTAGAGACGCGCCATGGCGCGTCTCTACAAAGGTTGTAGACAACGCACAATTAATTTCTGGAGATGTCTAAATAATTGCGTAGACGCAAAGCGGCTTGTCATAGACATTGCCCGAAGTATAGCGATCGCATCGCCGCATAACCCCGCCATGTGATGCTGTAGTCGCGGGATGTACGCTTCCATCACTGGAAAGTGAGGTTAAACTAGGCTTTGCCGCCTTGGGTTTTACTCAAAAGAAACCACCACAGTTCTAATCCAATTAACGCTCCTCCACCCAAAGTTACAGCAATTTTTAATACCAAAGGTTGCTCAATGCGACGAAATTGACTGGTATTCTCTGGCGAATGTGCTGGCATTTGCGCTTGGGCTACGCCTGATGTCATAGCAAACAAAAGTCCCGCAGCAATGCTTCCTAAAATTTTACTTTGGTTCAACATTTACTAGACATCTCCATTAAATTAGATAGGTTTGGGACGGAAGTTGCGTAAACGCAAAGCATTAGTAACAACAGACACAGAGCTAAAAGCCATCGCGCCTCCGGCAATAATCGGGTTGAGTAACCAGCCAAAGACGGGAAACAAAATTCCGGCAGCAATGGGAATCCCAATAACGTTGTAAATAAAGGCAAAGAAGAGATTTTGGCGAATGTTGCGAATTGTGGCGCGGCTGAGTTGAATCGCGGTGACAATGCCTTGTAAGTCTCCAGAAATGAGTGTGATATCGCTGGCGGCAATTGCAACATCTGTGCCTGTGCCAATGGCAATTCCCACATCTGCCTGAGCCAACGCAGGTGCATCATTGATCCCATCACCTACCATTGCCACCAGTTTTCCTTCTGCTTGTAACTGTTGTATTGTTTGGGCTTTGTGATCAGGTCGAACTTCAGCAAAAACCCGAGTAATACCAACTTGTTGAGCGATCGCCTCAGCGGTTTTGCGGTTATCTCCTGTCAACATCACAACCTGTAAACCCATCTTACGTATAGCTCTCACAGCAGCTTCACTAGAAGGTTTGAGGGCATCAGCAATACCCATTAACCCTTGCATTTCACCATCTATGGCAATCCAAACAGCAGTTTTCCCTGAAGCTTCCAAAGCATCTTTGTGTTTTTGGAGGGTATCAGTATGAATTCCCAATTCTTGCATCCAGCGTTGTGTGCCAATTTGTACCAATTGCTCAGAAACAATAGCTTGCACGCCACTCCCGGCAATTGCCTCAAATTGCTGCGCGTCAAGCAAATCCACTTCTTGTGATTGAGCATACCTTACAACTGCTTCAGCCAAAGGATGCTCAGAATTTCTTTCAACCGATGCGGCTAACCGCAACAGTTTTAACTCATTACGATCTTTAGTACCGTTGACAGTGACATAATCGGTGACAGTGGGTTTACCTTGTGTCAAAGTTCCAGTTTTATCCAGCACAATTGTTTGAATTTTGTGTGCTAGTTCTAAACTTTCTGCCCCTTTGATTAAAATACCGTTTTCTGCTCCTTTACCTGTACCCACCATCACAGAAGTGGGTGTCGCTAAACCCAAAGCACAGGGACAAGCGATAATCAACACACCGACTGTTGTCATCAGGGCAAGTGTCAAGTTACCCATGATGTTAAACCAGATAATGAAAGTCGCGATCGCAATAGCAATGACCGCTGGCACAAACCATCCTGTCACAGAGTCTGCTAATCTTTGAATAGGAGCTTTTGAGCCTTGAGCTTGTTGCACGAGTTGGACAATTTGAGCCAAAACGGTATCTTTTCCTACTCTCGTTGCCTGGAACTTAAAGCTACCCGTTTTGTTAATTGTCGCTCCTATAACTTCGTCTGATGGTTGCTTCTTAACTGGTACACTTTCGCCCGTCACCATAGACTCATCAACGGTAGAAGAACCTTCTATCACTTTGCCATCAACGGGAATTTTTTCACCCGGACGAACCAAAATCACATCCCCAATTTGAACTTCTTGAATGGGAACAGCAATTTCTTTACCATTACGGATGACTCTGGCATCTCTTGCTTGTAAACCAATGAGTTGGCGAATGGCATCACTCGTCTGACCTTTAGCACGATTTTCTAGAAGTTTCCCCAGTAGAATCAGTGTGATAACGACTGCGGCTGTTTCATAATACACCTCTGGCATTAACCCTTGATTGATTAAGAAACTGGGAAAAAGCGTCGCAAACAAAGAATAGAAATACGCGGCACTCGTACTTAGTGCAATTAGGGTATCCATTGTTGCAGCATGACGTTTCAAGGCTTTCCAGGCATTTATATAAAACCTGTATCCACACCAAAACTGTACGGGTGCAGTCAGTACCAATTGCAACCATTGATTAGACAGCCAAGTTGGAATGAAGGGCAAGACAAGTCCTGTCATCATTGGCAGCGAACCAAGTACAAGTATGATACTGATAATGCCTCCTACCCAAACTTTGCGGGTAAGGTTGCGTTCTTCAGCACTCCGGGAAGCTTTTTCGGCATCCGATTCTCCCGTGATCATTTCTTGTTCTTGCAGAGAATAAGCTGAGTATCCTGCATCCTCTACAGCTTGCTGAATTGTTTCTAAACTCGTTTTTCTTGGGTCATACTTGATAGTCGCTTGTTCTGCACCAAAGTTGACGTTACCATCAACGACTCCAGGAACAGAGAGAATCGCTTCTTCGACATTTCTAGCACATGAGGCACAACTCATGCCTCGCAGTTTCAGTGTGAGGGTATCCATTTTGCGAACTCCTTCGCACCCTTTCTAAAAAGAGTGGTAGATGTTAAAAATTAGGCAACTGTATATCCTGCTTGCGTAATTGCTTCCTTGATTGCTGTATCAGAAGCGCTACTTTCCACTGAGACAATTTTGGTTTTAGAATCGGCTTGAACTATAGCATTGGAATCAATTGCTTTAACAGCTTTGGTGATAGTGTCTGCACAAGCAGAACAAGCCATATTGGGGACTTGAAGTTGTCGTGTCATAATGCCAATTGCTTGATATTTAAGAGTATGTACTCACGAGCAACACAGTCTTATTGCATCGTGTTTTATCTTGAATTTATCTTAAATTCTCTAGTCAGCTAGAGGGTCAAGAGGAGTTGAGTCAGTTTTTAAAGGAAATTTAAATAGACTTCTTGCAAAAATATAATTAATGGATATTTAGAACCGCAGATGCACGCAGATAAACGCAGATAAATTATCTGTGTCCATCTGTGTCCATCTGTGGTTTTTTTCAGAAAATTGACTTTTGCAAGAGGTTTAATAATAATGCTGCCCCCTCACTTCCCTAAAGGGTAGTTAAGTCGGGCAGCATAAATGACAACAGAATTCAGAAGTCATACCATTTCACGTTAATCCCGATACATTTCAATTCTGTAGAGACGCGCCATGGCGCGTCTCTACACTACAGATTTGTATCAAGAATTTCGTGAAATGGTATCAGAATACAGAAGTAAAACAGTCTTTATACCTGGTTTTGAGACTAATGAATGAGTGCAAGAGTTCTATTGGTGTCCGGCTAAAACTTCTGGTTTTATCAGCAACCGTATTGCCTTTTAACTGACAATTTCCTCTGGCTTGTGCAACCCAACTCGCCAGCGCAAAAATGTAGCAGTCATAGCCATGAAAGAACCCCAAGCAAAGGGTAACCAGATAATTGCCCAGTCGCCACCAGGCAACTCTACATTCAGTCCTTCACACAGCCAGTAGATGCCAAATCCCATCAGCAGCATTGCAGCTACAAACTTCATTGCCTTGACTGGCACTTTATTAAGTGGGGTTCTAAATAAGAATGCAACCACAACTAACCCAAATGCCGCTATTATTGCACCACTAATAGATTCTATCCATTTGCCACCTGTAGCACCTAACGTGACGACTGCGATCGCCACCTCTACACTATCCAACAGCGCACCCTTGAAGGTGGTGACAACAGCAAACCAGTTCCAGCCAGATTGGTCGCCTTCGCTTGCCAGTTTCGCTTCCAGCCTCTCTTCTTCGTCATCTCCACGCTTTTTCTTAGGAATGCCGCCATAGTACTTAACAACTGATCGCGTCCACTTCTGCCCAAATGCCAGCAGAAAACCTCCCGCAACAATCCTCAAAATATCTATAGGGATAAGCGTTAAACTTTTCCCGAAGATGAGCGAGACAAGCACAGTCAAACCAATGCCACTGCCTGAACCAACTAGGGCATTACGCCAGCCTGCTACCCTACCAACCACGATGACTATGCCAAGAATTTCGACCAATTCAATCAAAGATCCCGCAAAACTGGCAAGAAAGATTTCCCAATTCATAAAATTTCAGACCTCACAGTTATGGTTTATTGTTATCCAACACCTTTAAAATGCAGTTGCCTTAGCAGTGGGAAAAATTTTCAACGAATGCCCAACCACAGACAACTTCACTCGTGTATGAATTGGCAGGGCTAGGGTGGCTGGTGTTCGTGCATATAACTTCTTCCCAGAAGGAGTTCGCAAGCAGTACCGATAGTCGCGACCCAAAAAGCGGCGCGTCTCAATTGCAACTGAACCATTCTGATCTGGCTGCAAAATGATGTCCTCTTCTGGGATCATCAAATCTCCTTTGTCTGCAAAAGGATGAATATTGTCTTTGGAATCCTGTTGCAGTGCAAAACATCCAATCTCAGTTTCCCATAGATGTCCTCTACGCCTAGCTGGAAGAAAGTTTGCTTGGGTAACAAACTCCGCGACAAAGCGAGAGGCTGGATGTCGGTAAATTTCTTCTGGCGTTCCTATTTGCTCTAAGGAACCTTGGCGCATGACTGCAACTTGGTCAGCGATCGCCAGTGCTTCTTGTTGGTCATGAGTCACAAAAATACCTGAAATCTCCTTTGCTTTGAGAATTTCTAACACTTCCTCCCGCAATTTCAGCCGCACTTGTACATCTAAATTGCTCAGTGGTTCATCCAATAGTAAGAGTTTAGGTTGTGCAGCTAAAGCACGGGCAAGTGCTACCCGCTGTTGCTGACCACCAGACAACTCGTGAGGATAGCGCTTTTCCAGTCCTGTGAGTCTCACCAATGCCAGCAACTCTGCCACCCGTTCCCGCCGAATGGTTTTAGCAAACCGCAAGCCAAAAGCAACATTCTCTGCTACTGATAAATGTGGGAATAAGGCATAGTCTTGAAATACGATCCCCACATACCTCTGCTCTGGTGGAACCCACTTACCATGACCTGCGACAAGCTGCCCAGCGATTTCCACAGTTCCCGCTTGCGGTGATTCAAATCCGGCAATAATTCGCAGGAGCGTGGTTTTCCCGCATCCAGAAGGTCCAAGTAACCCCAGCACATCTCCTGGTGGCAATGCCAAAGTTACCCTATTAACAACAGGGGCAGCTTGGGAAAACTTTAGAGTCACATTCTCCAAACGTAAAATTGCCAATGGCATCATAAAACGCGCTCAACCTCCTTTCACTGATAACTGAACACTGTTAATCAACCTCCCTTTGCAAGCTACGGCGTGCCTCTATCGAGAGTGTTTTGTAGCGACTTTGAGACAACACCAACAACGTAGAACTCATCGAAATCACCAGCATGACGAGTGCGCCAGCAGCAGCATCACTGTAGGAAACACTCTCAGTCGCTTTCCAGATATGCGTAGCTAGGGTATTAAAGCCAATTGGAGCTAAGAGCAACGTTGCTGGTAATTCCTTAATTGCTGTCAGAAACACCAAAGCTGCTCCACCTAGCACCCCCGGACTCACAAGTGGCAACGTAATTTCTATCAGAGTTTGCCAAGGAGTTCTGCCTAAACTTTGTGCCGATTCTTCTAATTGGGGGTTGACTTGAAGCAGCGAACTTCTTACAGTTCCTACAGACTGGGAAACAAATAACACCAAGTAAGCAAAGACCAGCATTGGCAAAGTTTGATACAACCAAGGCAGGTAATTTGCTCCCCAAAATACGAGGGACAATGCCACCACAATTCCAGGTAAGCCAAAGCCGATGTAGCTTGTGCGCTCAATGGCGGTCGTGATGCGGCTTGGAAAACGGACTGAGAGGATTGCCACTGGCAAGGCGCAAAGGGTGGATATTATCGCTGCTAATCCCGCCGCTACCGTCGAGTGCCAAGCTAATTGCATCAATTGTGGTAAAGATACAATCTCATCCACCGCTGTGCCTGTGAATCCTCGCACTAGCCAGAACAAAATGACACCTATTGGTAACAATAAACCCAGGCTAGCCACGGCGAAGCAAAACAAAATTGCAGGCACTTTCCAAACACCGAGATGAATCAATGCTGGCAGACGGTAGGACTTAGTATTACGACTGTAGTAGGCAGATCGGGATTGTGCTTTGTATTCTAACCACAACAGCAGCAATACCAAACCCACTAGCATCAAAGCGTAAGCCGCCGCTTGATTGCGATCAAATGTATATCTGTATTGCAGAAAAATGACTCGCGTAAATGTATCAAACCGCATCACTGAAGTTGTCCCAAAATCCTGCAAGGCATTTAAGGCGACTAGTAATCCCCCTGCCACAATTGACGGACGCAAAGCAGGCAGTATGATACGAAAAAAGGTTTCCCGTTGGTTATAACCCAAACTCTTTGCAGCTTCCTCAATTGCTGGATCGATGCCTTGCCACCCAGCCTGGATACTCAGCAGTAAATATGGATAGGAAAACAAAGTGAGTCCCAAAATTGCTCCAGTCCAACCGTAGATTTCTGGTAACTGCTGCACTCCCAAAGGTTCTAGCCAAAGTTGCAACAAGCTACCCTTTGGTCCAAAAGCAGCAATCAAGGCAAAACCACCTACATAGTCAGGCACTGCCAGAGGTAAAGTGGTAGCAATCAGCCAAAATCGCCGCCAAGGTAAATCCGTCCTTATTGTGAGAAACGCTAGTGGCAATGCGATCGCAGTTGAAAATAAAGTACTTGCCACGGCTATGCCAACGCTGTTTAGTAAGACTACAAGCGTGCGAGGACGCGAGACTAAGGCAAATAACTGTTCTTTGCCCACACCAGCCGTCCTGATCACTAGGTAAGTCAAAGGCAGCGCGATCGCCAAAGCCGTCAGTAAGGCTGCGCCTACAAGAAACAAAGGTGGCTGATGAGTTTTTCTGCCTCTAACTTGCATAGCTTCTGGTAGGGATCACAGGAAGTGGAGGAGTGGAGGGGGTGAAGGGAGTGGAGGGAAAAAAGAGATTCATTAGACTTCCCCCTGTCCCCCCGTCCCTATTTACAACACACCTGCTTCTTGGAGCAATGAGAGCGTTCCTTTCAAATCTGATAATTTGCTCAGATCAAGCTGAGGAGATTGCAGTTGCTCAAGTGGAATTTGCTTTTGCGATACTGGAATACCTTTTACCAACGGATACTCGTAAAACTCCTGAGTGAGGTACTTTTGCACCTCTGGGTTAAGCATATAAGCAACAAACTTTTCCGCATCACTTTTTTGGTCGGTTGTATTTAGCACTGCTAAACCTGCCACGTTAATTAATGCTCCCGCATCACCGCGTGTATGATGGATTGCTACGGGAAAGTTGGGATCGTTTTTGGTAAATCGATATAAATAATAGTTATTCACTAGCCCCAAAGCGATTTCTCCCCGTCCCAAAGCCTCAACAATGGCACTATTGCCGCTATAAGCTTTGGCGTCATTACCTTTCATTGCTTTTAACCACGCTAGGGTTTTTTGGTCGCCTTGCATAAGCCGCATGGCAGTTACAAATGATTGGAAAGAACCATTTGTAGGTGACCAGCCGACTTTACCGCGCCACTTGGGATCGGTTAGTTGCATGACACTTGTTGGGAGTTCGCTAGCTTTGACAAGCTTAGTGTTGTAATCAATCACCCGCGATCGCCCAGAAATGCCAACCCATTGCCCTGCGGGAGAGCGAAATTGCCGCTCAACTTTGTTCAGTAACTGAGCAGGGAGAACCTGGGTTCGCCCTTCCTTGGCGACAGCTCCCAAGGAACCTGCATCTTGAGCGTAAAACACATCAGCACGGCTATTTTTGCCTTCTTCGAGCAGAGCGATCGCTAATTCTGTGGAGTCGCCATAGCGCACCTCAATAGGTATCCCCAAATCTTTCTCAGCTTTTTGAATCAGGGGACGCATAATTTTTTCTTCTCGCCCTGAATAAATTGTTAGCGTTTTCGGCGCAGCTTGTGCCGCAATTTCCACTCCCCAACCTAAAAGTACAGCAGCAATGACAAATGAGATTTGCCCCACTCGATTTAGCACCATTAATCAAGCTCCGATTCCAGTTCAGCGTTATAGACAACGATTGTGAGATCTATTGTTAGATTGCAAGTATGTCAAAAATTAACAGATATTTTCAGTAAGGACAGGTTATATCAAGGCATGAATTAAGTTAACTTTGGGCAAGCAATAGGTTAAGAGTGATTAGAGATTGGGTTGTGTTGCCCCTAGTACCTCACTAAGGCAACGCCTGCTAGGTTCTAGACAAAAGATGTATGTAGTAATCACTTTAGTGATTACTACATACCCCGTATTAGCTTAAAGCTTAACAGGATAAGGCTTTTAGGCTATTTCCACCTTGAGGACAACGTTAATTTGCTAGAGCAGAAAGGTGGGTGTCACTCAAACGCCATTTGTCGAGCAGTTGCGCTCGATTTTCGCGGAGGTTGTTATGACTGCGCTCTGTTGGATAAGGCATATTGTCGCCTTTAATACCAGCCCATAGCACACGGTTAAATTTCTCAGGATCAAGCTTATCTTCAACTCCAAAAAAGAAGTTTTTGGTTGCTTGCGCCCACCAGGATTTGTTATGTCGGGAGGGAATAGCTGCGCTCTTTTGTGCATTGGGATCTTTGCAAGCTGGTACGAGGCTTGGATCTACAGGCTCGCGGCACAAGTTACCAGGCACAACAGCTGTGTAAGAAGTAAAGTCGGGCTGTCTAGTGAATGCATCCGACATCGGCGTGGCATTGGCATCATTAATGCCTAGGTAGCCAATCCCCAGTATATCCTCCATTGTTCGCAACATACTGACAGTGTTGTAGTTGGTGCTGACAAGGACTTTTCGCTTAGTGTAAGGTGAAATGACATAAGCGACAGAGCGATGACCATCGACGTGGTCAGGTCCGTTCTGAGAGTCATCTTCAATGACAAAGATGGCTGTGTCTTTCCACAAAGGTGACTTGGAGATTTTTTCCACTAGTAAGCCAACAGCATAGTCATTATCAGCCATTTGCAACTCGGCAGTATTCAAACCAGCCACAGCGCTGTTGAAGTTACCAAAGTGGTCGTGATGCAGACGTACCAATGATAAGTTGGGCAGCTCATTCTTCTCCAGATAGCTATCAATGTCGCGTGCCCATTCGTTGTACAAATAAATATCTGGGTGCTTCTGGTCGTAACCTCGGAAATAGATGTCAGTTTTATCCTGCAACACGACCTTGGCTACTGGTGACTGGGGAATGTTATCAGCAAAAGGTGTTGGGGAAATGGGGATGTAGAGTGGGTTATTGGGATCGGACTTTGTGGGATCGACTTGCGCGTTACTGGTACTGTAATAGGCGAGATCGATGAAGAAGCCGTAATTGCGGACAGTTTTGCCAGCACGCAGCGCTGCATCCCACAGATAGCCACCAACTGCATCTGAATCTAGTTCGCCATCGCCTTCTGGAGCGTTAACGTCTTTGGAACCAGGCAAAATGGAAGAATTACCAGAAGAATCGAGAATTTCCGTAACCCGTGTACTCAATTGTGGTGTAGGTTTAGAGGAATCTGGTAATGCAATGTTGATGTTACGGTTTGTGCCCTCGTAGTCGTAGGTGAGACCGTCACTATCGGAGGAGTTGCCATAGGACACCGACTGAGTTTTCTCAGTGTAATCTGTCGTTCGTCCATAGGTAGACCAGTTCCAGCCCACGCCACTTGTTTCACCACTATCATAGAAGTTATCAAAAGTGACAAAGTCCTGTGCTAGCTTGTGATGATTAGGAGAAATCGCTTGTGGGAATAAAGTGAGTTCTGGGTCGCCGTTACCAACAGATAAATCGCCGAGTACTTGGTCGTACGTACGATTTTCTTTAACTACGTAGATAACGTGCTTGATCTGGTTACGCAAGAAAGCCATCGTTGGGTCGGGACGACGGTTTTTGAAACCGTTATTTTCGTCTACTTGCTCCGATAGAGAAACCAGAGTGCCAGCATCTGGAACTGGAATTACCGCAATGCCTGCTTTTTCCAGCGCCCAGTTATATTCGTTTCTAAACGTTGTGTTACGGGCTGTCCCTGCTGTCGTAGTTCTGCTGTTAGAGGGGTTGGGACCAGCATTGTCTTTAGCATTGACGACGTAGAGTGTTGTACCATCGTCACTCACACTGACGGAGTTGGGATACCAGCCTGTGGGAATGCGCCCAATAACCCGACTGTTTCTCAAGTTCACCACCGCTACAGCATTTTCACCGCCCAAAGTGACGTAGAGGGTTTTACCATCAGGGCTGAAAGCAAGAGAGTTTGGGTTGCCACCTTTGTACTTATCCCTGGGTCGAGATAAGTTGATGATTTGTACGACCTTATTACTACTTGTGTCGATGACGGAAACTGAGTCACTGTTGCCGTTAGCCACATACAGTAGGCTTTCATCAGGTGAAAGTCTTATTTTGTTAGGTTGGCTACCTACAGAAATGCGGGTTACTGCCTGAGTCGTAACGTCAACAGCCAATACTTCGTCGTCGCGCTGGCTGCTTGCAAAGACTTTAGCAGCGGCGCCGCTTTTTGTACTCTTAATTGCAACATAAAAGGGAAACTCCCCTGTTGCGACTTTGCTACCTGGTACAAAAAACTTTATTTCTTGGAGTACTTGCCGGGTGTCAGTATCAACAATCGACACAGAGTCGTTTTGAAAGTTAGCAGCTACTAAGGTTTTGCCGTCTTTACTGACGGCAAGTCCTGCCACAACTGCGCCTGTTGTTATTTGTTGTGATCCTGCTGCCGCTTGAGCTGGGGAATCTTTTAACAGCCCACCATCATACTTAGGAAAGGGTGCAGTTTGGTCTGTGTTGTGACCTAGAAGGATGAAGGGTGCATCTGGGACGAACTGACTACCGTCGTTTTTGTAAACGTAGATGCGATCGTCAATCCCGGCTGAGACGTAGAAGCGCTGATTGTCTGGTGCCCAAGTCAAACCATTGTAAGTGTTAGGAATGTTAATTTGTTGTTTCTTAACCAAATTACCGCTGCTGATATCAAACACAAATACCCATTCTGCCTTCCGGGTTGTGATGGTACTTGGCAACCCTGTCTGAGGGTCTAACACTGGATAAGTAAAGTATTCGCCGGTTTTTTCATCCCGGAAATTCAAGTTATAGCCGCTTGTCAGAACTAGTAGGGTTTTGCCGTCTGAACTGAGGGCAGTTGTTACAGCTTCGGCTGCGGCTGCATTATCATCTGAGCGCCGATCAGTATCAAGGATTGTAAAAGTGGAACCTGGTGCAGCTGTTGGCGTCACAACTTGACCTGTAGGTAGTAATGCTGCACCATCAGAAAGGTCACCAACAAGACTAGTAGTAGCAAGCCTAGCGCTGGCTAACTGGATACCACTTACTACTATGACCGCTGCTACCAGCAGGCTGAGTAAGAGATATCGTTTACGCTTGAAATTTTGCATTTGCTGTTCTTAAACAGAAAACTTCAGGTCTTACAAAGCAAATATTCCTATTTTTTGGTTAAGGACAAAGTAAGGTGAGGTTACCTAAAGGAATTGAGCTTGTTACAAATGGTTAAAATTCACGTACTAATATTTTTTTTTGAGATTTGCAAGCCGCTAATGGCATGAAGAGTATTTCCTACTAATTAAATAGTCAGATTTCATGCTGATTTCATTTACGTCTGTATAACTGTTTTAGGAGTAAAAAGGATTTCATCCCAATTTCATTTTGGTTTGCAATACTAAACATTTGGTACAGTTCTTGCCTTAATGGTCAGCTACTTTGACAAGGTAGTTGACACTCTAGTTAACTAGAGATTTCAAAATAGTAGAAGAACACTTCCTTAGATGAATGTCGAATCTATGCAAGCTATTTCTTGGAAAACTGGTTTTTTTGCATTCACATTTGTTGCACTTGCATCCCTAACAGCTTGTTCTACAACTGCTTCCCAAAATCAAGCCCAAGCCCCAAATACCACTACCACTGAGGCTAACGACAAGCAGCAGATGAACCACGGCGGCGGTATGCATCATGGTAGTAGTATGAATCACAGCATGGATTTAGGTCCAGCAGATGAATATTACGATTTACGGTTTATTGATGGGATGAGGTTGCATCACCAAGGAGCAATTGCTATGGCAAAAGAAGCCGAGCAAAAATCTCAACGCCGTGAGATTAAGAGTCTGGCACGCAATATTATTGTTTCTCAAAATAGAGAAGAAAATGAGCTGTTGCGGAAATGGCGACAAGCTTGGTATCCCAAAGCTAGCGCAGAACCTGTCGCCTATGGCGGCGAAGGTAAACCTGTAGCACCAATGTCAAAAGAACAACAGAAAAGTATGAAAATGCTTGAGGATTTGGGATCTGCTGATGCTGAATTCGACATGCGCTTTATGAATGCAATGATTGTTCACCATGAAGGTGCTGTGGAAATGGCTAAGGATGCCTTGAGTAAATCCAAGCGTCCTGAGATTAAGCAATTGGCTCAAGAGATTAGGACTTCACAACAGACAGAGATTGACCAAATGAAGAAGTGGCGACAAGCTTGGTATAACAAATAGGCTCCCTTAATCAACACTTTTTCAACCTAATTTCATTTCTCAATGCAAGACTAGGAAGTGTGTGCATCTTCAACGCGGACTAATACAAAATAGCAATTGCAACTCCTTGTCGTATACAGCGCTTCTCATCTGAATAAAGTACTAATTTATCTGTGTCCATCTGTACGCCAGTCGCCACAACGGGGGGAACCCCCCGTGCCTCCTGCGGAGGAGCTTTGCTAACGCGTAGCGTGCGCTTTGCGCTCAGTTTGCCCGGAGGGAAACCCTCCTTGCAACTTCTCTGTGCAAGGCGCTGGCTCGTCCATCTGTGGTTCATTATTTCTTTGTGTACCTCACTCAGTTGCAAACCGCTGTATAAGGAATTAAACAGAGGAAGGTTGGTTTAGCAACCTTCCAAATTCCAGATTTGTGGTACTTCCCTAACTCACCATCACATCACCAGCTATATTTGCTAGTCTAAAAATATAGCAATCCTATTTGAGTTGTGAGATTTTTCGTGTTCGCGCAGCCTCTGGGATACGAGAAGGCTGTCCTTAGTCATTCGTCATTTTTCATTTGTGAGAAACCACAAATGATTTAGGACTGCTGTAGTAGGGAGAGCATTGCTGATGTGATGCTGTCAGAGGGAGCCGCGTTCTGCGCCAATGCCCAACGGGCGGCGTAGCCAGTCCGCAGGACTTACGCGCAGAGCGCCCGCCGTAGGCGATCGCATAGTGGTAATGCATCTATAGGACAAAAGTTTATTATTGAAAGAAATAAAAGAAAAAGACTATGGCAGCTTTTGAGACTAGAGTAACCCGGACTTATAGCCAAGAAGACATACAGCAAATTCTCAATCTGGCGATCGCCACTGAAGCTGACGACAAAGACAAAGAATTCTCCTATGAGCAACTGCTAGAAATTGCCGCAGAATTGGAAATCTCCCTAGAGACACTTAAACAAGCAGAACGAGACTGGCTGGAACAACAAGGAGAAATACAACATCGGCAAGCTTTTAACACTTACCGCCAAAGTAAATTCAAGAAGCGTTTTGGTAATTATGCAATTGTCAATGCCTTTTTGTTGTCCGTGGATCTACTGCGTGGTGGCGGTCTTTCCTGGTCACTGTACATTTTGCTATGCTGTGGATTAGCGGCAGGTCTTGATGGCTGGAATACTTTTCAAACTAAAGGCGAAGAATATGAACTCGCTTTCCAGCGGTGGCGTCGCAAGCATCAGGTGAAAAAATTCTTCAACACATTTGTGAATAAATGGCTTAAGGCATGGCAGATTTAGAATAAGCAAAAAGACAGACAACAAAGACGAGCCAAACTTGAGGCAAAAGGCACTATTTATCGTAAACTTAGATACATTACTTAAATTTCCTGGAGACAGGTTATAGGCCTCCTATGAATTAGTACGGTCTATGCGCCTTCCACTGTCAATGCATCTTTTGGCTGTGATGGGTTGTGTAGCCTTGATGCTTCCGAATATGCGGTCATGGAGGCTGAATAGTGGCAGACAACATGAAGAAAGCGCTTGTCAAGCGAAGCGTGATACTTCTATACGCTGTACCACTAGTTCATAACTAGTTAAATTAAGAGAAACCTGGCTCTGTTTCCAAGCAGATTAGCTCAATTGAATGAATCAAAGTGAACTCTCAAACAAATAAAAATTTTTCCTTACGTTTGGTTCTAGTTGTTATAATTCTTTTTTCTGTTCTAAATTTAATTTTCACTGTACCTGTCATTCCTATTTTGGGGTTTCATGGCATCATTGATGCTAAAACTTCTGCCCCTCAATCGTCTCTAGGAGTGATGCATTACCCCAAGCAAGATTTAGAAAAAATTCTAGAGTATTTAATCCGTAATAATTATTGGTTTTTAACAACTCAGGATTTATATGATTTTTTCTTAAAAAAATCAAAAAAAGTTCCTAAGGAGCATTTGAACCAAAAGCCTATCCTAATTTCATTTGATGATGGTTATAAAACAGTATACACGAATTTACTACCCATTTTGAGTAAGCTCGAAGAGAAATATGGGAAGAAAGTAAAAGTTGTCTTATTTATCAATCCAGCCACTTTAGATCGGCAAAGGAGTACCGCTTCAATTCACATAGGATGTCAGGAATTGAGAGATGGCTTGAAAAAAGGTTTTTATGATATTCAATCTCATGGATTGAATCATAAAAACTTAACGTTACTGACTCGTGAGGAATTAATTAAGGAACTATTGCAAGCCCAGATTAAACTGAGAAAATGTACATCCGACTTAGACCCACAACAAAAAGTAGCATCTCATTTTGCATACCCTTATGGAGCTTATAACAAACAGGTGCAATACTATGCATCTAAATATTATTTATCAAGCTATCTATACGATAATAAAATCCTAGATTACGGCTGCTTAAAAAACTACTATGAAATTCCTCGTATACCGATAAACGGACAAATCTCATTTCAACAAATGCTAGAAATAGCTGAAGGATTTCATCAAACAAAGAGTAGATCAAAATGCTAGAACTTAAAATGGGTAAGTTCTATGGAACAAAAGAATACTATCACTGTTACCAGCCCCAAACGCGCCTATGCTTTAGATGCACTGCGCGGATTTGCGATTTTAGGAATGGTGTTATCAGGGACTATAAGGTACAAGATTTTGCCAGCTTGGA
Source organism: Mastigocladopsis repens PCC 10914 (assembly GCF_000315565.1). Classification (NCBI taxonomy): domain Bacteria; kingdom Bacillati; phylum Cyanobacteriota; class Cyanophyceae; order Nostocales; family Symphyonemataceae; genus Mastigocladopsis; species Mastigocladopsis repens. The sequence goes on from NZ_JH992901.1 coordinate 2,024,728, forward strand.
TGTACCATGCTCAAGAGCCGCCACCTACCCATACTTTTAATGCTAATCTGCCTGGGTTAACTTGGGTAGATACTGTATTTCCAATTTTCTTGTTTTGTATGGGAACAGCTATTCCCTTGGCGCTATCGAGTCGCCTTGCTCAAGGATTCACTACAAAACAAGTTCTTTTATACATTTTTAAAAGAGGGTTTTTGTTAGGAATATTTGCGATATTCCTTCAACATATTAGACCGTTTACGATAAATCAAAAACCAACCGAACAAACATGGTGGATAGCTTTGTTGGGTTTCTTGATACTTTTTTTGATGTTTGTTCGGTTGTCTGTAAACCTCAAATTTAGGCAGTTCACAAAATGGATTTCCCTTGGTGCTTCCATAGCAGCAATTATCCTCGTCTCTTTTCTCCGATATCCAGATGGAAGTGGATTTTCGCTTTCAAGGAGTGATATTATCTTAGTCGTCCTGACAAATATGGCGGTTTTTGGTTCACTAGCCTGGTTTTTTACTAAGAATAATTTGTTGTTACGTCTAGGATTTTTAGGCTTATTGATTGCTCTACGGCTATCAGCTATTGTTAAGGAAAGTTGGATTGCTGTATTTTGGAAAGCATCGCCTGTTCCCTGGATTTTTCAATTTGATTATTTGAAGTATTTGTTTATTGTTATTCCTGGGACAGTTGCAGGAGATTTAATTCTAACTTGGCTGAAAACACCAGTCCTCAAAGAGGGAGATGAGGAGATTAAACAAAACTGGAATAAACCCCGTTTTTATTGCATCATTCTATTAATGCTAGCTATTTCTTCGGGTCTATTGATTGGTTTACAGGCTAGATGGGTATGGCAAACAACGTTACTAAGCGCAGTTCTTGGTTTAATCAGCGGGTTTTTATTTGTCAATCCATCTAATGACACGGAAAGATTACTGAAATCATTTTACCAATGGGCTGTTTATTGGTTAGCACTTGGTTTAGTCTTTGAACCGTTTGAGAATGGAATTAAGAAAGACCCCTCTACGTTAAGTTACTACTTTGTTACCACGGCGATCGCACTGTTTCTCCTGATTACCTTCACTATACTCATAGATATTTTTAAACACAGAAAATCTCTTCAATTGTTAATAGATAATGGGCAAAATCCGATGATTGCCTATGTCGCGTTTGCTAATTTTCTGTTGCCCATTCTTAGATTAACTCAACTTGAACCGTTCATTTTACAGTTTACACAGACCCCCTTGATAGGTTTTTTGAAAGGTGTGGTTTATACGTTAACGATTGCGTGTTTTGTGAGTTTATTTACCAGGTTGAAGCTTTTTTGGAAAACGTAAAATTGTATTACGTACTAATATCTCTTTAATAGATTTGTGATATATTTAACGCCTCAGTATGACTTGTGATAGTTTGAGGTCATAAATTGACAAATAACTGAAGCTTCAAAGCTTCAAGTTGTGATATGAGGAGATGCATCAATGCCAATCACTATAAGAACGAGAATAAATACAACTTTCAAGCAAGACTGGAGAGAACAAGCACCCAATTTAGCAGAACAAGACAAGTATGAAGCTAAAACATCTCAGCAATTTCGCGTCTCGTCTATTGATCGCAATACCCAAAGATATGGTGGCGACCACTGGAAAGTGACGTTCGTGCAGCCACTTCAACCTAATCAAGGACAAGCTAAGAGTACGTGGTACGTTTATGTACCTCATGTACAATTATCAGAAGCTCCATCAACCTCAGCCACTCTCAGAGCGAGGATAAATACAACTTTCAAGCAAGACTGGCGGACACAAGCACCCAATTTAGCAGAACAAGACAGGTATGAAGCCAAAGCATCTCAGCAATTTCGCGTCTCGTCTATTGATCGTAATGCCCAAAGATATGGCGGTGACCATTGGAAAGTGACGTTCGTGCAGCCACTTCAGCCGAATCAGGGACAAGCTAAGAGTACGTGGTACGTTTATGTGCCTCATGTAGTCTATGAATCATCTGTTGCCAAGTCTAACATGGAGATAGCACCAAGTGGTAGCAACAAATACATAACCCAGGAGCTACTGCACCAAATAAATAGGAACGCCTCTATCGAAGCTGTGAGCAACGTAAGCTTACTTTGTCCCTCCTCTGTTTTTCTCCTGTGCTTTCTCTGTACTTGCGTACCTCGTTTGAAAAACTATCTAAAAACTATACGTCTCCATTTCCTGCGCTAAATTCAAAGGTGCAACGATCGCTTGATGCTTCATCTCTCCCGAAGCGTCTCTAGGCAAAAGCCACATAATTTCAAACTCATTTCCATCAGGGTCATGTCCATACACTGATTTACTAACACTGTGGTCGCTTGCACCCACAAAGCAACCATATTCTTTTAGCAATATAGCTGCTTGGGCTGCTTCCTTTCCTGTAGCTGGTTTCACTTGCGTGTTGTACTTGAAAATAATTCTTATTCCAAGATAGTACGAACACAAAGGAAATGCTAGGGGATAAGGGTGTAAGCTATTTATGTATATAAGGTTTTTGCTCTTGCATGGCGCTTGGTTACAGCGAAGCTACTTTCAAGGAACCCGGTATGGATGGAGCGCACATAAATCGGCTGATAAAGAGTATCCACCAAGAGTTACTTCCCAACTTCCGGATTGAGAGCGTCGATCCCCACAACCCGGTGGAAGTCCGCCATCTCCCCAACCCCTGGCAGCTTCTCGGGGCGGGGAACTACGCGGCAGTGGTCTATCACCCTGACTATCCAGATCAGGTGGTAAAGATTTACGCGCCCGGACGCCCAGGCTTCTTTGAGGAGGTGGAGGTTTACCGCCGCCTGGGTTCCCACCCTGCTTTCTCCGAGTGTCTGTACGCTGGAGATGGCTTCTTAGTCCTGAAGCGGCTGCGTGGAGTGACTCTCTACGACTGTATGCACCTTGGTCTAAGGATTCCAGAGCAGGTCATACGGGACATCGACTCTGCCCTGGACTATGCCTGTGGGCGTGGTCTCCACCCCCATGACGTCCACGGGCGCAATGTGATGATGCACAAAGGGAGAGGACTGGTTGTGGACGTTTCAGACTTCCTCCATGAGGAGAACTGCTCAAAGTGGAATAACCTGAAGAAGGCATACTACTGGCTGTATCGCCCTCTCCTCTCCCCGCTTCGGCTCCGTTTGCCCTACTTTGTTCTAGATGTTGTCCGCAGGAGCTACCGCCTCTTGAGCCGCTTAACTTCACGCCTAAATCAGCTCTTGCGCCCACGGAAGTTGCCTTAGATAAACCGAACAATATACATCTGATTTTTGGTACTCTGTCTATCGGGACTTGACAAAAGTGCCGACACTATTAAGATGGTGTCGGCAACAGCTGCAAGATATGAAATTACCAACTAGTTACAGCTTGGGCGATCGCCTCATCTGCTTTTGCAAAAGACTGCTCGCGAGCGTGATCATCCGCGCTGAGGTCTTCCACATTAATGAATGTAATATCTGTAATTCCCAGAAAACCAAAAACCGCTCTCAAGTAGGGTTCCTGATAATCGTATGGTGCAGCAGGACTTCCTGGTGAAAAGTTACCACCCCGAGCTGTGACAACTAGCAACTTTTTGCCGTCAACCAACCCCTTGAAGCCGCCTTGCTCTGTGATAGCGAAGGTGCGACCAACGCGAACAATTTGGTCAATGTAAGCTTTGAACGCAGAGGGTACGTTAAAGTTATACATCGGCACACCAAAGACATAGAGGTCAGCTGTCAAAAACTCATCAACTAAAGTATCAGACAATTCAATTGCCTTAGCCAGTTCGGGTGTGCGAGCATTTGGTGGTGTAAAAGCGGCTGCAATCCAAGATTCGTCTACATGGGGAACTGGATTGTGACCTAAATCCCGGTAGGTCACTGTATCTCCAGAATGGGTGTTTTTCCAAGCTGTGATGAACTCACCAGAGAACTTGCGCGAAAAAGAACGTTCTCCACGAGGACTAGAGTCAATATGCAGAATATGTGTCATGAATCAATTCCCAATAGCAAATGAGGGTTTTGGGGTTGGTCATTAGGCTTGTAGCTACGCATAAACGCAACTATGAACCAGTCCCTTTGTTAGCAGTTAAATTTTTTATCCGTACTAACTTTAAACTAAGTAAAGTTAACATGGAAAGTAGGCACTTAAAAGTAAGGTACTTACCTAAAAGAAACTATGAAAGCTGAAGCGGAAAACCATAGCAGACTGACTTGTGAGGTGGAAACCACGCTAAAGGTAATTGGTGGACGCTGGAAGGTTTTGATTATTAGAGAATTGATGGATGGTGTGAAACGCTTTGGCGAATTACAGCGAGGTTTAGATGGAATTACTCAAAAAATGCTGACCCAGCAACTTAGGGAGATGGAGGAAGACGCGATTATTCATCGAAAAGTTTACCCACAAATTCCTCCAAAAGTCGAATATTCATTAACGCCTTTAGGAGAAAGTCTTCAACCAATCCTTTATGCAATGCATGAATGGGGTGTAAAGCACGTATCTCAAATAAATAGTAAAAAGGGAAATATTTGATAACTACACTTTTTTAGAAACACTCTCCTTATCAATTATAAAGCACACAATACTAAGTAAATCATAAGATTGCTGAAATTTTAACATTTATTCATTCGTTTGTAAATATTCGATTGTAGCCTCTAATTTGGAGGGATATCCTTCAGCAAATCTTTCAAACCAAAGCCCTTCTGATGAAAGCGGGTCTAATTTAGCTAGCCAATCTTTGGCTTGATTTTTCAATGCCTCCAACTTTTTAGCCTTAAGTTGTTCTTGTCTAATTTGCTCTTGTTCTAGTTCTTGCTGTCTTTGCAATTTTTCAGCTAAATCTTGTTGCTCAAAATCAGCTTTGACTTCTGCTAAAAGGCTATCTATTAACGATTCTGATTTTGATGGCGGTTTGCTGACTGGTTTTGCTGAGGTGGGCTGAGGTGAATGCAGTTCGGGTTTTTGTTCCTCGTATTCAGCTTTCAGTTCAGCGAGAAGTTTGTCCATGGAATCCATGATGTTAAATCCTTAGTACAGGATTGCAAAAGTTGGTAACGAAATGAAGATGATGCATATCGTTCGTAGTCAGCACCAAGAGTGCTAAAGCACTTACTACAAATTAAAACGCCACGAATTAATGCAAAGCTGTACTTAGTACTACTGCACATTCAGTTTGCTCCTCAATTCAGTCCAAAGTTAGGGAGATGCTTAGTCATTGATAGCATTGAGTAGGACTTCTGATAAACTCATATCTTCCATGTCATCTATAGTGATGGTGTCGCAGATATCGAACTTTGCACCTGCTCCTTGTAAATCATCATCCAATACCTTAAGAAAGCGAGTCGCCTGTGAGTCTGTACCTACTTGAATAAAAGAAATAGCAAGTTCTTCATCGCGGTCCATGCGCCGAGAAACTTCAATAATCACCTTCATGACTGCTTTGCGGTCATCTGGTTCACCATCAGTCACAACTAAAATAGTTTCACCATTTGGCTTAGTTTGACCAGCAGCTTTGCGTTGAAAGTAGTTATCAGTTGCGTGTTTCAAAACACCAGCCAAGTCAGTTGTACCAGAGGGGTCATTTTCTTGGAAAATTTGCATCACCTTGCTTGATGTCACATTTTCGTAGCGCTTGAATTTTCCAGAAAATAGATAAACAGTGATACCATCTGGGTCAAGTTGCTCGCATTTACTCGCTAAGGCGAAGGTCGATTCCTGTGCAGCAGCCCATCTGCTTCTCCCACCCTTTTGGTCTGGGGTTGCCATGCTGCCGCTTTTGTCAATAATTAAGGTATAATCACGATTTTCTAACATTTTTATATTCTCCATATTTATCATTAGTCATTTGTCTAAAACCAATGACTAATCAATCAGTAACTGCGTTCATCAACACATCAGCGAGGCTCATATCTTCCATATCATCCAAAGTGATTGTGTCGCAGATGTCAAATTTAGCACCGATACTTTGCATTTGGTCATCTAAAGCTTTGAGAAACTTAGTTGCTTGGGCATCTGAGCCTACTTGAATTATAGAAATTCCCAATTCTTCATCGCGTTCCATCTGGCGAGATGCTTGAATGATCACCTCAAATACTGCTTTGCGGTCATCTGGTTCGCCATCGGTAATAACTAGAATTGTTTCGCCATTCGGCTTGGTTTGACCAGCAGCTTTGCGCCGAAAATAATTATTGGTTGCGTCTTGTAGTACACCTGCTAAATTCGTTGTGCCAACCGGGTCATTTTCCAGAAATACCTGTGCAACTTTTGCTGAAGTTACATTTTCATAGCGTTTAAATCTACTAGAAAAGACATAAACAGTGATGCCGTCAGGGTCAAATTGCTCACACTTTCTTGCTAGAGCAAGTGTAGATTCTTGGGCTATCTCCCATCTACTTCTACCACCTGCTTGGTCAGGAATGGACATGCTACCGCTCTTATCAAGAATTAAGGTGTAATCTCGGTCACTCATCATAATGTTCCTGTGATTGTTACCCTGTTGTTCTAGTCTAGCTGTTGGGTTGTAGTACGGTATCTCCTGGCGATTGTTTGTAACAATAACTTATAGCGCTTCTCACTTGAATGAAGTACAAATTTATCTGTGTGCATCTGTGTGCATCTGTGGTTCATTATTTCTTTGTGTACCTTACCCAATTGCAAACCGCTATAATTTAAAAACTATTTTATACCATCGACATTGGTACTATAACGTATTTTTACGTTGCATCAATGTTTGACAATTATGACAGAGAAATTATAGAGCAACTCAAAAACCCGGTTTCTTTAAGAAACCGGGTTTGGAGTGTGTCAAAATAATCTACATTATGCAGGATTCGCTTGCACTCTCCTTTGAAGGAGGTTGATAATTGAAGCTTTTTCTAGAAGTCCAACGAGTATCCCGTTGTCACGAATCACGGGAAGTGCAGATAACTTCTGTTGTTCTAAAAGCTGCACCACTTCCAACAAGGGTTTATCAGATTCCACAGTGGGAAACTGTTCTACTGGTCGCATGACTTCTCGGATTTGAGTTTCTGACCACAGTCCTGTGTTGATGGTGCGCAAATCTTCAACTGATATTGCTCCTACCAATTGTCCACTCTCATCAGTCACTAAAAACCGACTCCAGTTTTGCCAACTCAAGATACGCTCGTCAGCAAACTCTCTCAGGGTTAGATGAGCAGACACAATTGGACTCTCAAGTGTGATTGCATCGGCTGCTGTTAAACCTGTAAGCTGTTCCTGTACTCTGGCAAACTGAGCTGCATTCCCTGCATTTTGCAGTAAGAAGAAACCGACTAACGTGTTCCAGAAGCTAGCAAAACTACCAGATAATATTAGTGGGAGTAAACCAGAAGCTATGGCGACCCAACCAAATATTTGCCCAACTCGACTGGCAAAAACCACACCTTTATAAGGATTGCCTGTAAGCTTCCAAACAATAGCTTTCAGTATATTTCCGCCATCTAGAGGCAAGCCTGGAATGAGGTTAAACAGAGCTAATGCCAGGTTAATATAAGCCAGTACACCAAGAATCGCTGCCAATGGTCCTGTTGGAGCAGCCACAAAACCAATAGTTGTAAGTGTGGCGAATAGCAATAGGCTAACTAGAGGACCCGCCACTGCAACCCAAAAAGCTTCAGATGGGGTTTTCGACTCTCTTTCTAAGCTTGCTAACCCACCAAATATGAATAGTGTGATTGATTTGACATCTATTCCCTGACGAATAGCAACAAAGCTATGTCCTAATTCATGAGCAACAACAGAGGAAAATAACAAGAGCGCTGTCAGCAATCCTAGTGGTAAAGCTAATCCCCCTCCAAGTTGGGGAAATTGCGCCGCTAGTCCACTGCTATAGCTTAAAGTCACTAGGAACAGGATTAAAAACCAGGACGGATGGATGTAGAAGGGAATCCCAAAGAGATTGCCTACGCGAATAGTCCCGTTCATACCGTTCACCTTTGATTTCAATTTGCAGAGGTTTGGTTTAACCTCTCTTTATGTCTCTATCGTAACGAAGTATTAAGCATTTCTAAGCTTTGTAACTGTCGTGGTATCCGTCGCTTAAAGTGTGGTTATCGTACCAATGAATCATAAACCATGAGAAGATTTCTGTTGCCCCGTACTAGTTCTATGCCAATTACATGTCTTCTAACTCGATTCCTTCCCAAGGTCAAAGTCATGCCGATTGACCCTAAAATGAGCAACGGCTTGCGACCAAATTTATCCACGAAGGCGATCGCCACTAGCGTAGTAATGCGGATAATCCAGAGGAATTCAAGCGTCTGCTGCTGAGTTGTTTGGCAGAGGGAAATCAAGTGTGGGCGAAGAACGCTCCCGTTTTGATGATCTCAGTGGCGAAGCTTTACTTTGAGAAGAATGGTGTAGAAAACCGTCATGCATTTCATGATGTTGGGGCGGCAGCTAGTCATCTAGCAATTCAGGCGACTTCTCTGGGTCTGTTTATCCATCAAATGGCAGGATTTGATGTGCAAAAGGCAAGGGAATTGTACAACATTCCTGAGGGATATGAGCCAGTAGCGGCGATGGCGCTTTGCGCCCGCCTTACGGCGATGGCAGTTGGATACCCTGGTCATTCCGAAACACTACCAGAACAATACCGACAGCGCCAGTTGTCTCCACGTCAGCGTAAGCCTTTTGAAACGTTTGTCTTTACCGGAAGCTGGGGACATTCACTTGTGGTCAACAATGAGTCATGAAAAAAGAGGGAGAACCCCTCTTTGTCCTTATCCAATGCTTCTTTTTAAGCAGCCGCTGTAGGCAAGCACAACAGCAATCCGTTACTCTTCAATTGCTACTGGTATTTCCTCTTGAACTGCTACTGGTATGTCCTCTTCAACCGCTGCGGGTATGTCCTCTTGAACTGCTGCAGGTGTTTCCTCTTCAACCGCTGCAGGTGTTTCCTCTTCAACCGCTGCGGGTATGTCTTCTTCAACTGCTGCGGGTATGTCTTCAGCCACAACTTCGTCAGTATTTTCTGTTGCTACTGGTACGGCAGTAATCCCTTGCTGCTTAGCTAACATTTGTTCCCGATACTTGGCAGCCATTTCTTCTGCCTTGTCATAGACCAGATTACGATTCTTAATCATGTCACCTGGTTCGGGTTCTAGTTGTTTTGTGGACAGGGAAATACGACCACGTTCTGCATCCAAGTCAATGATCATGACTTTCACTTCATCATTGACATTGAAGACACTATGAGGTGTATCGATATGCTCGTGGGAAATTTCGGAGATGTGCAGTAGACCGCTGACACCGCCAATATCGATAAATGCACCGTAGGGTTTGATACCACGCACTGTACCAATCACTACCTCGCCAACTTCTAGGCGGTTCATCTTACGCTCAACTAGCGCACGACGATGAGATAAAACAAGGCGGTTACGCTCTTCGTCTACCTCTAGGAACTTCAACGGCAGATCTTCGCCTACTAACTCTTCTTTTGGTTTGCGGGTGCTGATGTGGGAACCAGGAATAAAGCCACGTAACCCCTCTATTCGCACCAAAGCTCCACCACGATTGGTGGCAAAAACACCAGAACGGACAGTTGCATCTTCTGATTGCAACTGCCTTACGCGTTCCCAAGCCCGCATATATTCAATACGGCGAATGGAGAGCGTGAGCTGACCATCTTCGTTTTCATCGGTGAGGATGAAAAATTCCCGCGTTTCGTTTGATTGTAATACTTCTTCCGGGCTATCGACCCGGTTGATAGACATTTCTTGTATAGGTATATATGCTGCTGTTTTAGCACCTATGTCAATCAGAGCGCCGCGTGGCTCTATACTGAAAACTGTACCTGGTACTATATCACCTGGGCTAAAATGATAATCGTACTTGTCTAGTAGAGCGGCGAAATCTTCGTGAGTAAATCCAATTTCAGGAGCGGTTAATTTCTGATTGACCATGCTGATTGTTTCCCGGTTATTCGTCTCCGTAAAGGTTTTGCCTCCTAGCGATGTATATGCAAGAGCCAAATAGGCATTCCACACTTACATCCTTTTTCATCCTAGCGCGAAAAAGCTGATCTGAACACATTACCTTCCAGATCATACATTATACCATTAATTCTTTCTTCTTTTACATTAATTAATACTTTTTTCTCTATCTAGTCAATAGTTATTTATCAATATTATGGTGAAACCCTCCAAAAATGCGAAGGGGTAAGGGATTTTTCGTTTTTGTTTCCCCTCCCCTACAGCCTTTTTATTTTACACCTCATCCGTTCAGAGGACTTGGTGTCCTATTTCTCTTCTTTCTTTTGAACGCGAGGAGGTTCGCGGAAGGCGATCGCAAAGAAGAGAGTTCCTATTGCCAAAGTCAAAATTAAAATGTATGCAACGCTTTCCATAGCTTTAGTTCCTGCCTATTTACCCACCAATTTTAGTGTACCAAGCTACAGGAAAGAATGGTCTGGGGAATGGGGGGTTAGGGATTGCGGATGAGGAAGAATTCTTCCGGTTCCCAGTCACCAATCCATAGTCCCTTTCATTAGACCATTCTTAACTATTTGCTACAAAATTTTAGAGAGCTTCCTTGCGGCGGGTTGTCTTGTCACCCACTTTCTGGAACAGACCCCACTCAACTTGCTCTTCGAGATCCGCATCAACACCAGCAAACACATCTCGGTAGATGGTTCGAGCGCCATGCCAGATGTGACCAAAGAAGAACAACAGCGCAAATACAGCGTGTCCGAAGGTAAACCAACCTCTGGTACTGGTGCGGAATACACCATCAGAGTTCAAGGTTTCCCGGTCAAATTCAAAAACTTCGCCGCCTTGAGCCTTACGGGCATACTTCTTCACATCAGCTGGGTCTTTGAAGGTTTGACCATCTAAGTCCCCACCGTAGAAGCTAACGGTAACGCCTGATTGTTCAAAGCTATTCCTGGATTCTGCCCGACGGAAAGGAATGTCAGCACGGACAATACCATCCTTGTCAGTCAGAATGACTGGGAAGGTTTCAAAGAAGTTGGGGAGGCGACGCACTGTCAATTCGCGACCTTCAGCATCTTTGAACACCGGATGACCCTGCCAAGATTGGGCAATACCATCACCTTTATCCATCGGACCTGTACGGAATAGACCGCCTTTAGCAGGGCTATTACCGACATAATCGTAGAATGCGAGTTTTTCCGGAATTTGCGACCAAGCTTCAGAAAGGTCTGTACCTTGAGCAAGGCTACCTTGTACCCGGCGCGAAATCTCCTGCTTAAAGTAACCCTGATCCCACTGATAGCGGGTAGGACCAAACAGTTCAATTGGGGTGGTAGCGTTACCGTACCACATCGTGCCGGCAACGACGAATGCTGCGAAGAATACAGCAGCAATACTACTGGACAGTACAGTTTCGATGTTACCCATCCTCAAAGCCTTATAAAGCCTTTCGGGGGGTCTAACTGTCAGGTGGAATAAACCAGCAATAATACCTACGACGCCAGCAGCAATGTGGTGAGCGACGACACCACCAGGGTTAAACGGGTTAAAGCCTGCTGGTCCCCACTCCGGTGCCACTGGTTGGACATGACCTGTTAAGCCGTAGGCATCAGAAACCCACATTCCAGGTCCAAACAATCCAGTAAGGTGGAAAGCACCAAAACCAAAGCAGAGTAGACCAGACAAGAACAGGTGAATGCCAAACATTTTTGGCAAGTCGAGGGCGGGTTCACCAGTGCGCGGGTCTTGGAATAACTCCAAATCCCAGTAAACCCAGTGCCAAACGGCAGCTAAGAACAGCAAACCGGAAAGAACGATGTGAGCAGCAGCGACGCCTTCAAATGACCAAAAACCAGGATCGGTTGATGGACCGCCAGTGACGTTCCAACCGCCCCAAGATTGGGTGACACCTAAGCGTGCCATGAAGGGCAGCACGAACATACCTTGACGCCACATGGGGTTCAGTACTGGGTCGCTGGGGTCATAGATGGCCAGTTCATACAAAGCCATCGAACCAGCCCAGCCTGCCACCAAGGCTGTGTGCATCAAGTGTACAGAAATCAGCCGCCCCGGGTCATTCAGAACAACTGTATGTACTCGGTACCAGGGTAGTCCCATCGACTACGCTCCTCCTCGATGATTTATGTTTACAAAGCAATTTTTCAGTTTTTCTTATTGCCACATCAATTTTCCACAGGTTTGTCTTATGAGTCAGACAGTGTGGTTACTTTGGCAATACTTACACTCTTCAGGAGTTTTATCCTGTAGAGTAGCGATCGCCAAGCAAAAAATGAGAATGTTTAAAAAAGTGTAACGTTTGATAGAGCTGTTTGCAAGCGTGTAAACATAAGCATTTACGTAGCTTGACAGTGTTTCAAGCTACGTAACTCTAGAGGTCTTGACTGTTTGTGGAGTGCGCTGTGGGCTAAAGTGCCTCAATACCCTCTACACCCCTACACTGGCGCAGGAAAATCTATTGCGCCCCTGCGTCCCTACATTTAAACCACAAATTGAATATCTTGCAGTTGACATCTAGCTGATGCTGTCCCCAAGCGGTCAATAACCTGTTCGGCACTCATTAACCGCTTGAGCACCACTTGACCGATGGCTTGACCTGATTTACTGACTTGTAGTTGTGTTGTCGGCTTCACTTCCACGGTTAAAATGACATCTTCAACCCGATAAAGCCACAACACTTCGTTTTGTTCTACTAAACAGATATTCATGCGCTGAATGTCTGGTTGGCGTCGCCATGCGGTTATCTGCCAAAGACCATCAGATGCCCACACTCTGCCAACTGTCCAACCCTCAGATAGAAAGAAGTATTTCACACTCTTAGTCTCGCTATTAGACTCTCAATCTACTATTCTTGATTGTCATGTTAGTATCAGTCTGTTTCCCTTGAGCTAGGTATTTTTTTCTGGATAGGGATGCACGTAGGCAACTCACTAACGTACACCTTTTAGCCTACGGGAAAAGCTTAACAAATGTAGATGCTGTATATTGTGAATTTAAAACAAATTTAGCTAATGTTTGGAGGTTTAATTAAATATTTTTTTCAGTTACTCTGGAACAGAAAACTCTATATGTTTGTCTAAGATTTTTTATTTTCAACTTAAGCGCTGTCATAAAGTTGATAATTAAATGTAGTCCTTGCACCCATTTGTTGATTTCAACCTATTACGTACAGAAACGAAGTCTTTGTTGATAGCAAAAATACCTCTAACTCATAAAAAGGTATCAACTAAAGTATAAATTGGAAAAACTAGCGTGGGGCAATTAGTCAAACATATAGTAAAATATCAAACCACTGAGTTCAAAAATATCAATGTTAAGCTGTCAATTCCCTACGGGCAGGGTATAAGGGTGTAGGGGTCTCCATCAATAAATTGAGGGGCTTGTATCCTTATTGGTTCCGGGGCAGAGTGGACAAAAATACAATTCCCTCTTTTTCCCCTACACCCCTACACCCTTAGTTTGGTCAAATATTTAAATGACAGGCAAATACTAGGTAAGATGCTTGCCAACACCAGCTTTTGTCCTTTTAAATTTTAAATTGCTTATGAGCAGGTTTTCCTTGTCCGTGAGACAGTGGAGTCAAATTACTAGATTCCTTTCTTTATTTTGTTTATGTTTACTTTTAGTGGTAAGTTGCTCAAGAAGCCAACAAGTCACGACAACATCATCTGATTCAGTCAATACCTCAACAGGGAATGGTCGCATTACCATAGGGACAACACAAAAACCCCGTACCCTCGATCCAGCTGATGCTTATGAATTAGCATCGCTTGGGTTAGTGTACAACATGAGCGATCGCCTCTACGGCTATCAACCTGGAAGCACCGACGTGAAGCCGCAGTTAGCGACAGCATTACCCAAGGTGAGTCCTGATGGTTTAACTTACACCATTCCCCTGCGTCAGGGAGTTGTGTTTCACGATGGAACTCCTTTTAACGCCAAAGCAATGGCATTTAGTCTTGAACGCTTTATCAAAAACGGTGGGAAACCTTCATTCTTACTTGCAGATGTAGTGGACACGGTAAAAGCCACTAGTGAGTATGAGTTAACAATAAAGCTAAAAAGACCGTTTGCGGCGTTCCCATCACTGCTGGCATTTTCGGGAGTTTCTCCAGTTTCACCCAAAGCTTACGAAATTGGTGCAGGAAAATTTAAGCCAAATATCTTTATTGGTACGGGTCCATATAAGTTAGCGCGATATGGCACAGATTCCTTACAATTTGATGTCTTTGATAAATATTGGGGAGAAAAGCCAGCAAATACTGGCATTAATTTGCAAATTCTCAGCAGTTCAGCGAATTTGTATAATTCCTTCCGCACAGGTGCAGTCGATGTTGCGTACTTGTCTTTGGAACCCGACCAAATTCGCAGCTTGGAAGACGGTGCTAAAAAAGGTGATTGGCAAGCGATTACAGCGCAGGGTAGTGTGGTTAGTTATCTAGTTTTAAACCGGAATCAACAGCCTCTGGATAAAGCAGAAGTTCGACAAGCCATAGCTTCGATGGTTGACCGTCCACTCATAAATCAGCGCGTCTTGTTAGGTCAAGCTGATCCCTTATACAGCATGGTACCGACGACGTTTGATGTTTCCCAGCCATTATTTAAAGATAAATACGGCGATGGCGCGTTAGATAAAGCTAAACAACTGTTAACTGCGGCTGGCTTCTCCAAACAGAATCCCGTAAAAATACCACTTTGGTATCCTGCGAGTTCTCCGACTCGCAATTTAGCAGCACAGACACTAAAAGCTTACGCCGACCAAAAAATGGAGGGGATGCTGCAATTTGAAGTCAACCCTGTAGAAGCCGCTACCTTCTTTAAAGATATAAGCAGGGGTTTGTATCCAGCCGCATTGCTTGATTGGTATCCCGACTTTTTGGACGCGGATAATTACATTCAACCGTTTTTGGATTGCGATAAAGGGTCGGATGCTAAAGGGTGTGAACAAGGAGGAAGTCAGAGTCAGGGGTCGTTTTACTATAGCGAAACCATGAATAAAATGATTGAAGACCAACGCAAGGAACAAAACCCCGAAGCAAGGAAGAAAATCTTTGCCAACATTCAAGCACAGGTAACAACTGATGTCCCTTATGTTCCTCTGTGGCAAAACAAAGACTATGTATTTGCTCGCAAAGGAGTCAGTAGCGTGCAACTTGATCCAACTCAAAATCTCATTTACAAAACAATTAAAAAGTAGTCAAAAGTTAGTCGTTAGTTGTTCTTAACTAACGATTAATAACTAACAATTAACAACTCGCAAAATATTATGTCTCGTTCTAAAGCCTTACAGTATTACATTATTACCCGTTTACTTTTGGCTCCGTTGATGCTATGGACTGTGACCACAGTGGTGTTTCTCTTACTACGAGCAACTCCGGGAGATCCAGTAGATGCCATTCTCGGCGGACGTGCGCCAGAAAGTGCTAAGGAAGAATTGCGAAAACAACTGGGTTTAAACCTTCCTATATGGCTTCAGTATTTGAATTACATGGGACAATTACTAAGTCTAGATTTGGGAACTTCCTTAGCTAGTCGCGGACAAGCTGTTTGGGAGGTCATTGGACAATATTTCCCAGCAACTGTGGAATTAGCGGTTTGCAGTATGGCAGTTGCACTGATAGTTGGAATTGGGATTGGAACTCTTTCTGCTTCTCGTCCTGGAACTTATTTGGATGTTGGAGGGCGATTATTTGGTATTATCACATACTCGCTCCCCATGTTTTGGGCGGGGATGATTCTGCAATTAATTTTTGCAGTGCAATTGGGTTGGTTTCCTTTGGGAACGCGCTTTCCTACAACTATGCCAGCCCCACAAAGTATCACTGGTTTATATACAATTGATAGTTTATTAAGTATAAATTTAAGTCAATTTTTCACCGCTTTACATTATCTTGCACTTCCTAGTATCACTTTGGGAGTTTTGCTAAGTGGTATTTTTGAGAGGATTGTGCGAGTGAATTTAAAGCAAACATTGCAAGCAGATTATGTAGAAGCTGCGCGTGCAAGAGGTATTCCTGAAAGAAAAATTTTATTTTCTCACGCTTTAAAAAATGCTCTTATTCCCGTGATTACAGTTATGGGGTTGACCTTTGCTTCTTTGTTAGGTGGAGCGATTTTGACTGAAGTCACATTTTCTTGGCCCGGACTGGCAAATAAGTTATATGATGCCATCAACTCGCGAGATTATCCTTTGGTGCAGGGAGTTCTGGTATTTTTTGCGGCAATTGTTGTGATTGCAAGTATTGTGATTGATATTGTAAATGCTTATGTAGATCCAAGAATTAGGTATTAGGTTAGGGTGTAGGGTGTAGAGGGATTAGAGAATTCATTACACCCCACATCCGAATACAATTCAAAAAGAAATAACATGATTTCATAGTTGATACTGGCAAATGCTCACACCCTAGAAGCGTTACTCAGTCATTAGGTGTTATATTCTTCAGTAATTTAACTCTTATAATTGCCTGAATGAACGGTGCTATTTCTGTAAAAATCCTGTTTTTAGCAGCCGATCCGAGTGATGCTTCTCGGCTACGTTTAGGGCAAGAGTTACGAGATATTAAAGAAAGATTGCGAATAGCCAAAGCGCCAGAAAAATATCAGCTAGAACAGCGAGAGTCTGTAAGAGTAGGGGATATCACTCAAGCTATATTTGATGTTGAGCCAAATATTATACATTTTTCTGGACATGGCACAAGTCAGGGAGAACTTGGCTTTGAGAATGAAGTAGGCAAATTCCAGCCTGTGACACCTGATGCTTTGGCAGCAATGTTTGAGTTGTTCGCAAAGCACGTAAATTGTGTAGTGCTGAATGCTTGCTATTCTGAAATTCAGGCACAGGCGATCGCTCAACATATCCCGTTTGTGATTGGGATGAATGACGCAATTGGCGATAAAGCTGCAATTTCCTTTGCTGTTGGTTTTTACACAGCATTAGCAGCAAATCGTTCGATTGAAGATGCTTATAAGTTTGGCTGTGTAGAGATTCGACTACAAGGTATTCCAGAACATCTCAAACCAGTTATTTATGTAAAAAAAGACCTAATTCCTGACTCACAACCGAGATTTGAAAAGGCAAGTCCCAACCCCTTCATTCCCCTAAACGGCAGAGTAGAAGATACACAACGGTTCTTTGGACGGGAACGCGAAATGCAGGGGGTGTTCGAGGTGCTTAACAGCGGTAGTAGTGTAGTAGTGATAGGAGAAGAAGGTATCGGCAAATCCTCACTGCTATGGGCTATTTGCCAACAGGCGAAAAATTGTCTACAACCGCCGCGTCAGCCAGTTTTTTTAGATTTGAATGAAGTCGATAATGAAGATGAATTCTACAGTGAGTTGTGTCACGAGGTGGGTATCCCGGAAAGCAAAGGGGTTATTTTAAACCGGAATTTGAAAGGACATAAAAATAAAGTGCTACTTTCCTTAGACAATGTAGGAAAGATGACTTGGCAAGGGTTTACCCGTGGAGTACGAGATAAGTTGCGCGGGTTAGCCGAGGGGAGTAATGCCCCGCTGAAGCTGATTTTAGCTGCGACTGAACCACTCAACGACTTATTTAACGATAGTCATGATGAAGGTAAGACATCGCCGCTGGAAGGGATTTGCCAAGAGGAACACATTCAGCCTTGGGATGAAACCACCATGCGTGCTTTTATTGCTAGTCGTTTGGCAGGGACTTCTGTGAGGTTTAGTGAGGAGGAAATTGTGCAACTTGTGGAGGAAAGCGGCGGACATCCTCGGAAACTCATGCAGCTGTGCTATCGAACTTATGCGCGGTATGTGGAAGGTGTGGAATGAATTCAGTTCTTGCACAATTATCGTATATCGTCCACGACCGCCTAGGATTAAAATCCCAGGCTGATAGCGCAAGTCCACTCAAGTGGACTCTCACAATCGTTATGGTTTGCAGTCCTCTTCAGAGGACTTTGGCTATGAGCCAGGAAATTCATTTCCTGGCGGGTTGTGCGGCTGAGTGAGAATGGCGGAGAACCTGCAATGAACCAACAAACCCCTGTACCACGCTTAGACTTAGCCCCCAAACTGAAGCGCCCCCTCTCGCTGTGGAACCCCCTGGATTACCTGCGCCTGTTGTACTGGGTGTTTTACTTCCCCCAAGCTTTGCGGTGGTACGTGGACACTTTCGGGGGTGGGTATATTCCTTCATGGGAAATGAATTGGCGAAAGGAATGGGAGTTGCTGCGTCAAAATCCTATTCAACGGAATTTGCTTTTCCAAGGGTTGGTGTTAACAGTTGTGACATCGCTTTTTCTGGGTGGGTTTCTTCAGCAACTGCACATTCCTATTAATTGGTATGGCGTGGCGAGTGGCGTGGCGATTTGCGTGGCGGGTGGGGTGGTGTTTGGCATGGCGAGTGACGTGGCATCATTCGTGGCGAGTGGTGTGAGGTTAGGCATGGCGTCATTCGTGGCGAGTGGCGTGGCGTTTGGCGTGGTGTTTGGCGTGGCGTTTGGCGTGAGGTTAGGCGTGGCGTTATTCGTGGCGAGTGGCGTGGCGGGCGGCGTGGCGTTTGGCGTGGCGTCATTCGTGGCAAGTGGCGTGGTGTTTGGCGTGGCGAGTGGCGTGGCGTTTGGCGTGGCGTTTGGGGTGGTGTTAGGCGTGGTGTTTGGCGTGGCGTTTGGCGTGGTGTTAGGCGTGGCGTTTGGCGTGGCGTTTGGCGTGGCGATACTCCGTCCGGAAAATTGGCTTTTGGGTTTACCTTTTGTTGTGCGGTTCCCCCACAATAGACAATGGCAAATCCCCCGTGTTACCGCACTTCCGCTTTACTCCCTGTCTTTTCGGTTGAAAAATTGGCTGCGTCGAGAGTGGGAGACTGGTTTGCATAATGCTAACCAACTGCTGGCTTACACTCTTCAATTCATCCCCGTGATTCAAGCTGTAAATCAGGTGTTAGCAGAAACGCCTCCAGAGCAAGTCGTCTTTCGTGTCGTTCAGCTAGCAGAAGACCCTTTTGATTGGCAACTTGTGCGTTTTTCCTCTGCTTCTCTTAATGAAACGCTCAAGTCAACGTTTGTCGAAGATTTCTTTTCTTTGCCATTTTTCTTTTTCTTTCCTCGTCGTTGGAAAGAACAACTCCAACCTCGTTTTTTCACAGACACTCGCTTAGACACTCCAGCCCGTGCGACTGCAGCTGGTTTCTGGTATCTGCATGAAAAAGAACTAGCGAAAGCTGAGGAGGCTTTTGAAACAGTGCGTTCTCTTCTCTATGGTGAAGAAATGTTCACCCTTGCCCAAACTTTAGCAGCTTTTAACAAAGCAAAGGAACCAGATGCGATCGCTACAGTTGAAATTCCTCCCTTTCCACAAGAACCCCTGCTGCGTCCAGTTACCTGGCAAACTCTCACATCTCTACGTTGTGTCGTTGAGAATGCCGAGATTATACAGCGCAGTCAGTCTGCTTATCAACGCTCCTCAGCACTCAACCGTGCTTTAGGGGAACTCACAGAAATTCTAGATAATCCTGATACTCTGCCGCAAGCAGAACGCGGGTTAATTGTGGACATTGCCCAAACTTGGAAAACAGCCTTGGAGAGGATAGCCAAGGATGTCGGGAAAATTTCCATCATTGAACCTGTCAAGAACCCTTATGTTGTCGGTCCTCCAGTAGAGGGAGAACTGTTTGTTGGGCGAGAAGATGTGATGAGACAGTTAGAGGAGTTGTGGGTGAGAAGTTCTCAACTCCAGTCTGTTGTTATCTATGGTCATAGGCGGATGGGCAAAACTTCCATCTTGCGGAATGTCGCCAAGTTTGTAGGAGAAGGTGTACAGGTAGCTTATGTCAACCTCCTAGAAGTTGCAGATGCTCCCCAAGGAGTGGTAGAGGTGCTGATGGCGATTTCTGATGCCATTTCTGAAGTGATGCAAATTCCACCTCCAAGCAATGAGGATTTGCTGAGTCTTCCGCAACGGACGTTTTCAAGATACTTGACACAGGTGGAGGGAGAACTAGGAACTAAGGGTTTAATTGTCGCCTTAGACGAGTTTGAACAAATCGAGAAACTGATTGAGGCGGGAAAAATTCCTGTAGACTTTATGGGGTATCTCCGGGGGTTAGCGCACAAAAGCTCTAAAATCGCCTTTGCCTTCGCAGGGTTGCATACGTTGGAAGAGATGACTGCAGATTACTTTCAACCTTTCTTCGCTAGCGTCATTCCTATCCACGTTGGTTTCATCGAAGCTAAACCTACCCATCAGATGTTAGCAAATCCAGCTATCGAAGACTTTCCGCTCGACTACACGCCGGAAGCTCTTGATAAAATCTACGAACTCACGCACGGACAACCTTATTTAGTACAGCTTGTAGGTTTCCAACTCGTCCGGCGCTACAATGACGAGGTTTTTAACACAGGACGTGCCCAAGATCATATCCTTAAAATAGAGGAGGTCGAGGCTGTTGTCAACGACTCTGAGTTTTTCCAGCGGGGACGCTACTACTTTGATGGCGTTTGGGGTCAGGCGGTGCGGGGTGCTGCTGGTCAGCAGGCGATACTTAGGGCTTTAGCACCATCACCAGAAGGGCTAAGTCTTGAGGCGTTATCTCAAAGTACAAGCATAGAAATTGCTCCTTTACAAGAAGCACTTAATACTCTAAAGCGTCATGATGTCGTTGAAGAAATTGAGGGACGCTGGCGCATTATCGTAGAACTGTTTCGTAAATGGGTCTTAAAGTTGTAGAATATTATTTCTCTAAAAGCGACATATTTTAGGGCAATAATATTCTCAAACTGTATTATTGATGGCAGAAGATTCATGACATGGACATCTCTACAAGAACGAATTAATCAGCTGCCACTTATTCTTGCAGGACCAATTCTCAGACGCACTGAACCTAATGCAGTAACTGTATGGTTAGCCTTGAAAGAAAGCCGTAATGTTACTTTAGAAATATTTGATACTCACAAAAAAAGACTATTTAGTGGTAGTAGACAAACGACTCAATTTGGTACTCACTTGCATATAGTTGCTGTCACTGCTAAAACTTCATCAAATATACTTTTATATGGCGATAATTATCTTTACAACTTATATTTTGGTTATGGAGAAACGCTGCATCAACCTGGTGTATTAACTCCAGAAGGGTCAATTAAAAACATTACATATCCTCAATACGAGTTGCCTAGTTTTGCACTTGTGCCTAGTCATTTAAATGATGTGCGAATCATTCACGGTTCTTGTCGCAAGCCTCATGGTGAAAGTCTTGATGCACTGGTGGCAGTAGATAAAATGATTAAAGAAGCGCTAGAACAAGACCCAAAAAAACGACCGCATCAACTCTTCCTCACAGGCGATCAAATCTATGTAGATGATGTGGCAGATGCCTTACTTTTCATGTTAATGGATGCTAGTCAAACTCTTTTGGGATGGACGGAAAGATTACCAGATGTCAAAAATGTTGAGGAGTTAAATCCAGGAAAGCGGAACAATTTAGCAACACATACTGCTGGGTTTACGGCAAGTCTGAGCAAAATTAACACGATTTCCAATCTTGCCAAAAGTCATTTATTCACATTAGGTGAATTCTTGACAATGTATTTATTTGCTTGGAGTGATGTGCTGTGGACTAAACCCGAAGATTTCCCAACATTTGAAGATGTTCATCCCGATGCACCCAGATTTGGAAGAGGTCGAACTTCATTTAGAGAAGACGTTGGCTATTTACAAGATTTTCAGGCAACACTTAAGGATGTTCGGCGTGCATTAGCAAATATTCCTACATACATGATATTTGATGATCATGAAATTACTGATGATTGGTTTTTAAATGTGGCGTGGTGCGATCGCACCCTCAATAAACCTCTTGGTAGGCGGGTACTGCAAAATGCTTTACTTGCCTATGCTGTCTGCCAAGCTTGGGGAAACACACCAGAACAGTTTGAACAAGGCAAACCAGGAGATGCACTCCTCAAAGCAGCCGAGGCGTGGTCAACTTCCTTTGGGATAACCGCACAACACGAACAAGAAATTACTTTGCGCGTTGGTTTGCCATCCCTAACAGATATTAGAACAAGTCATCCTAGACGAGTTACCTATCAAGAAGGTTCTTTGAAATGGCACTATACTGTAACTGGTCCAGAATATGAAGTTTTAGTTCTAGACACACGCACTTGGCGGGCATTCCCAGGTCAGGACTTTGATTTTCCTGCACTTTTAAGCGTTGAAGGTTGCGATGAACAAATATCAAAAGTCGTTCGTCCAGAAAATGCAAAGGTAACTTTGGTGATATCACCCGGTCCAGTCATTGGCTTACCCTTTTTAGAAGCCGTACAAAAAATAGCTAAAAGTGTCACAGAAAAACTAGGGTGTGCTGCTTGGGGTTTCGACCCAGAAGCTTGGGGTTTAGAAGAAACAGCAATTGAAAGGCTGTTTGCCAGACTAGCACTACGGGCGTTACCTGCCCAAAAAAGCCGTGTCATTATCTTATCTGGTGATGTTCACTACAGTTTTGCAGCTCGCTTGCAATACTTGGCAATACGTCCTTTCCAAAGTTCTCACTATGTAGAGACGCTGGATGCAGCATCTCTACAATTAGTTGTTGCCCAATTTACTAGCAGTTCGCTTAAGAATGAAGCCAAAGGATTAGGTGGTAGTCGTTCATTACACACCAAGGGTTTTGTTCCTTTTAGGATTATCAAATATATACCAACAATAGAGATTTTAGGGTGGGAGAACAAAGGAGGGAAGGAACTAGAAATTGGTGTTTTTTACACTCTTGTAGACAACACAGTTCAACATCTTCCTTGGAGGCTTAAAGGTAGTCCAGCCAAAGTAAATTTAGTGCAAGAGCGCGATTGCTTTAGAGCATTACAAATCACCAAAAAACCTGAATGGTGGTATCGAATTGACTTTTTGTTAGCCAAATCGGAAAAAATTAATCAACTGCGAAGCTCTCATCCTGTCCAATCATATTCTGTCAAAGCGCCTCTACCAGGACAAGACCGCAAGCCGCTTTTGGAACAATACCTGGCAATGGCAAAAAACTATCGAGATTATATAGGTAAAAAAGGACAAGGTAAAGAAGTTGTAGGATTAAATAACATAGGTGAAATCACTTTTGAGTTAGTGAATGGTAAAGAAATCGCTGTGCAAACTCTTTGGTGGCGGCTGGAAAGCTGCCAGAAAGGCAAGCTATTGGAACCTTTCCCATTAACGAGAACTGAAGTCTCACTAGTATTTGATGACCAAAACTATCCAATGGATGAAGTGCTAAGAGAAGTTAAACCATGAGTCATATTATGTCCGTTTAAATAACCTTAATAAATTCCTAGTGAGGACAAGAGTCCTCTTGCTTGAGAAAGCAAGTACTAAAGTCCTTATTACAAACAAGTTTTATTATGGGTAATTTCCCGAACATGATATTATTGCTTGGCGTAGATCTTTTTATAAATTTTTATTAAAAAATAGTAATATTTTGCGTAATATCCTGTGTTTGGACTGATAAAGATAGCATATGCTGCAATAATAATCACGAATACTCCCTCCACTGTCATTTTGTCAGGCGAGGTTTTTTCTATCCACCGGGAATCCCACTTTTCTAACTTTTTTACTGTTGTTTGTAGAAAGTATTTATACTTGTTGTAAATAACAAAATTTTTAGAGATAGTTGATCTGTATATCTTGATTTTTGAAAGGGAAAATAAAATTTTATTACATATATGGAAGAAGAATCATATATAAATACAAACCTTTCCAAGGACGATAAGTTTAACAAATTAAGTAATGATAATCAGCAGTTAGTGGTTAATACTGAATTAAGTTGTAAAGTTTTGATAGATGCAATTGATAAGTATGAGCAAGCTGTTAAACAATGTATTGACCCAGAAATCAGCCGTGAAGAAACTATTTTAATAGTATCGGCTTTGATTAAAAAAATGGCGAATTCTCTACCCAGCTATCTTGAAGAAGAGCCAGGGATGAAACAGGGAATAATCTCTTTAATTCAAGAGATGCGAGAAAAAGGTCTTCAAATGAATAACCCTTTAAAAGAGCAATTCATTAAGTTTCTTGTTAGGATAAGAACTATAATTCAACCAAGTCTCACCAAAAGTTTTTCATTTATAAGGTTTAGGAGAAACTGACGTACTTGAGCAGTTCACTGGGCTTGAACTGTTCGTGGGAAGCATGATATCCAATTTTTGCCATAAAGGTTTCTCCGTCGTAATCTACTTAAAGCCGAGCTTGAGAGTTTGCAATCCACCGATACCGAAAAATTTCCCCTGCTAACAATTTCAGGAGTTCAGCAATTTTCCTCATCCCTCCTTGTAGGTAAAGCTGCACTCGCGCCCGTCATCAAATTGTGGAAACGCGCGTTCTGGCGTCTCTACTAACGCATACGATGGGTTAATCAAAAATGGGGGAGCATCTATGCGAAAGCCAGACACGCCAAGTTGCAGCCAGAAGCCGATGATTTTACGAATTTCTTCGCGTACCGCAGAGTTAGCAATATTTAAGCCTGGCTGTTCTTTGTAAAAGTGATGCAGATAGTAAGACCTCACCTGTTCGTCGTACTCCCAAATGCTCTCTTCCGCGTAATACAGGCTTGGTTGCACCTTTGTGATTACTTACAAAAACTAGGGGGGGGTAAGGGTATAAGGGTGTGTTAGCGTTCGCGCAGCGTGTCCCCTTGGGACGAGAGCGAGCCGTAGGCTGGGGGTAAGGCAAAGAATTCTTTTTTAACTCCTGCATTCAAAACACATTCTACCCCTACACCCCTACACCCCTACACTCCTTTGAAAGCGGTTTTCAAATAAATGAACCACATAACCAAAATTGAAAGCCCTGTCCAGACGTAGCATGCACTTTCATTGCAATGTGGTCTATTGAAATGCAAACGGCTGTAACGAGAAGTCACATAGATGGAGTCTATGGGCGAAATGCAATATTCTCAGAAAAAACCCAAAGAATCCCCACACTCAGGAGTAAACAAACAATTCCTGCTACACCCGCAAGGGGTTTTTTATTCTTACCTGTTATTAAGTCCGAGACGTTACCCGTGTAATGAATGAGATCTGCTGTGTCTAAAGTGGCGATCGCCCAAACCCATCCGGCATGGAGTCCCCAAGCTAAGGCTATACTACCTTCATCGACAAACCGTGCTAGTACCAACACCATTCCCATAAACCAAAGTCCAGGCAATTGTGGTGTCGTTTCTGTTTGCTCCCAAACCAAGTGTAGAAACGCAAAAATCAAACTAGAGATGAGCGCTGCTACCCAAATAGAATAATCCTTGTTTAGTTCAGTAAACACAAACCCGCGAAAAACTAACTCCTCAATACCACCTACAAACAACGCCACTAATAAGATAGGTAGCAACACAGGTTGCATAAGCTTGATATTCGACCATTGAAAACAGCACCATCCCAACCACAATTGCCCCCAAAAGACCACTGCTATGCTCAAGACTCCCAAGGCTAAACCCAGTATTAAAGAATATAGTGTTGAAATGTTTCCAATAAAGCCGTAATCTGAGAAAGGTTTGTCAGTTAGCCAACTAGCTCCCCATAAAATGAAGGGGGCTAACAGGTACAGAGATATCAGTAAAGGTAATTTTTGTTCTGGCTGCAAAGGTTTAGAGAGTTGCCAATTCAGGGCAAATGCTGTTAATGCTGATATTGGCAACCAGCAGCCCACCCAAACAATAAAAAAAGCCATTACAACAATGAATACTGGTGCATCTTTTAAAGATGACAGTAAGAAGTTGGCTGATGGCTCAAATAACGATATAAAATCACGTAAAAAAAGACGATAGACTTGTTGCATAGTAGATTTCAGGCTTGGCAAGAGAAAAGGTTTCTTGATTTGTAGCAGTTTTAGAACAGGGATAGCAGTGTTATCACTTCTTTTGCAACTGCCTCAAGTCTTGCTGACCATTAGCTTTTCTCTATTTTTAATCCAGCTTGTACCAAAATTAGTGAATTATGCAAAATGTCTCATCGTATTTTTGAGCTTAAAGAAATTTAAAAGCTTTTACTCTAGACGTAGGGACAAGTTATAAGGCTTTTACCTTAAACTTGTCTCTACTATAAGAAAACTTTACTCCTCCTCTTCTTCGTATTCGTCTTCGTCTTCTAGGTCTTCCTCGTCTTCGAGATCCTCATCGATTTCTAAATCTTCATCATGCTGGAGTAGCTTTTTATCACTATCAACTTGAATTAAGTGAATATGCTTGTATCCCAGCTTAATTTCAAACTCATCACCTGGCTTTAAGCCCATTGCTTTGGTGTAAGTTGCACCAATAACAATTTGACCGTTTTGATGGACACTTACCCGATAGGTCGGTTCACGTCCACGACCATCTTTAGGTGCTTCTGGACTTAGGGGAATTCCCCTAGCCGATAGCAAAGCGTCATAAAAATCGGTAAGATTGACACGAACTTGGTTATTTTTAGTAACTGTATAGTAACCACACTGCTTGGCTCTTTCGCGCCGTGGTAAATTAGAAAGTTCTTTTACTTTAGCTAGCAGTGCTTTTCCAGTTAATGGTGCGGTAGCGGTTTCAGTCATTACGCTCTAAATATCCTCACTCTCTCCAAACAAATAAACAAATTGTCTTTTGCCAGTACTTGGCTTCTTAACATCTGCACGCAGTTACTTAAGACTCTAAAATCAAGGGCTGATTCCTCCAAATAGAAGAGCCATAAGAGCATCTGTTATGGTTCCCCACAACAAATTCCAGTTCTAGTTGTCACAGGCATTAATTTTGGTAATTTTACGGCACTTTTAACCATTATTTGCCATTTGAAATGAAATAATTCTCTTTTTTGGCACTAATACAGTGGTGAAACTTTGAGCAACCTTTACAAATTGGGGAGGCAAAAAGAGGTGAGAATTTTCCTCCCCACCGAACTTGTGATTGCCCAAGAGGCACTGCGCTCCGCGCAATCGGCGGAAGCCGTCACTCAGAGTTCTCGCCTTTTTGCCGTTGTGTTCTACCACTAGAAACAAGTCGTAGATCCAACAAATTGCAGGCTTTTTACTTTCCTATATCTGCCTTTATTACCCTTGACTCGTAGGGTTTTCCCCCCTCATACTCAGGAAGCATAAGACAGATTATAGTACTTTCATAGGGTTGTGCCGACATACAACCTTTTATCCTGCCAGTAGAGACACGAAATTTCTCGCCTCCACTTTATGACAAAGAAACAAAGCAGTAACAGCCGCACTTATATGGCGATTGATACTGGTTTTGTTGCCTCGTAATTTTATATTAAATAGTAGCATGGTTTAATAATAGCAAAAGTAGTGTTTAATTTTGAATTAAACTTGCTAGTACACTTTTTTCTAAAACCCTAACCTCGGGATGAGTATTACTGAACGGCTTTTATAAAAATTCATTTAATTTAGACAAGCAGTTTTAACAAGTGAGATACATCCTTTGAGTTTCTTGATTAAGAGGTCAAGATGTTCATTAAGAGCTTTAACAATTCTATATAACCAAAAAATTGGCACTTTGCGACCGACGGAACGATTTTTCCAGTCAGGGCTTCTTTCACTCGTGTTGACATTAAAATACAGTTATAACCTAAGGAGCATTTAATTTGAAAATTTTCAGTTAAGGGATGAACTTAAGTCCTACTCACCCTGTCCCTTTTTTCTACTCCCCTTGTGCATTAGCCCAAACAGATGAATTAATTGTCAAGCAGCGATTACTTTCTTCTGCTGGGCTAGCTGTTGACACATCAGGTGCTAAACCCATGGGGCGCTGATATAACTAAGATTTCCATGATTATCCTTAAACTAGAGTTTAAGTAGTTTAATCATCAGCCTATTAACAGCTAGCTTTGAATTAAGGGCAACAAGAGTATAGCTCACTTGTTTGGAACCAACCCATATGTGGGAATAATTTCATAGGTATGTATAACAATTTCAAAACTTTGGTTGGTGGCAATGGAAGTTCTTTTTAAGGTCATAAGGCAGCAACAAAATTCCTCGCCGGTTGTGCAAACTTACCTTTTGGATGCCGAAGGGGGGAATACAATTCTAGATTGTCTCAATCGTATTAAGTGGGAGCAAGATGGAACATTGGCGTTTCGCAAAAATTGCCGCAATACAATTTGTGGTAGCTGCGCTATGCGAATCAATGGACGTTCGGCTTTGGCTTGTAAGGAAAATGTTGGCAGTGAAATTGCCAAATTACAACAGAGCCAAATAACAGGATGTCATGCGAATGTTATTCCAGAAATAACGATCGCACCAATGGGCAATATGCCTGTCATCAAAGATTTAGTGGTGGATATGAACAGTTTTTGGAACCACCTTGAGAAAGTTGCTCCTTATGTGAGTACAGCAGGACGTAGTGTCCCAGAAAGGGAATTTTTACAAACACCCCAAGAGCGATTGCGCCTTGATGAAACTGGTAACTGTATCATGTGTGGAGCTTGTTACTCTGAGTGCAATGCTCGTGAAGTAAACCCAGATTTTGTGGGTCCCCACGCCCTTGCCAAAGCTTACCGCATGGTGGCAGACTCTCGTGATAGCACAACGGAAACTCGTTTAGAAAAATATAATGAAGGAACTAAAGGAGTTTGGGGTTGCACCCGTTGTTTTTACTGTAATTCTGTATGTCCAATGGGTGTTGCCCCACTAGAACAAATCACTAAAATTAAGCAGGAAATTCTCGAACACAAACAAGCTAGCGACAGCCGTTCAATTCGCCATCGCAAAGTCCTAGTAGACTTAGTCAAAGAAGGTGGGTGGATTGATGAGCGTCAATTTGGCTTACAAGTGCTGGGGAACTATTTCCGAGACATCAAAGGACTCCTAAGTCTTGCTCCTCTTGGGTTGCGAATGTTAGCTCGAGGTAAATTCCCCTTAGCATTTGAGCCTTCCCAAGGAACTCAACAAGTGCGATCGCTCATCGAAGCCGTGCAGCAAGAAATAGGGGAGTAGGGGAAGTGGAGGAGTGGAGGAGTGGAGATGTTGGTTCTTTCCTCCCCTCCCCGTTTCCTCCCCTCCATCTCCCTCATCTCCCCACTAACGTGGGTCTTGAGGCACATTTAACGGTTGCCCAGAACGGTTATAAACTAAAATATCCCATTGTCCATTAACACTAGACTCAAAAGCAATCCTACTGCCATCAGCACTAATTGTTGGATTACGGACTTCTGCTTGCAAGTTAGCAGTCAAGTTTCTTAGTTGACGTGTTTCTCTGTCATAAAGAAAAATAGCTGCTCGCCCCTGACGACTACCGATTAACACGATATAACGACCATTCTCAGAAACAGCAGGATGAGAAGCGACAGTATCAAAGGAATTTAAGCCAGGCAAATCAACCAAACTACGAGTTACCGCATCAAACATATAAACATCTTGGCTGCCCTGGCGATCGCTCGTAAAAACAATGTATCTTCTTGAAATTTGGGGTTCTAATTCCGAAGCAGAACTATTAAGACTCTGACCTCCTGGATCGTATCCATAATTCACTAAGCGCGGGTAGCCAGCACAGCCACCTAACAAACTCGTTATGGCAAATACAGGGACAAAAATAGAGTGTTTCGTCATTAGTCAAAAGTCAAGAGTCAAAAATTATTCTACTCCCCTGCTTCCCCCACTCCCCCACTCCTCACGGGGGTGTAGCCACGGCTGCGCCATTGGGAATATCTAACTCAATGTTTGGTCCGCGATCTAGAACTTCAATGTCCCACTGACCACGGCTAGCAGTTTCAAAAACAACATAACGCCCGTCTGGGCTGATACTTGGATTTCTGACCCAGCCACGATAGATTGGGGTAAGGATTTGTGACTGTTGGCTAGCGCGATCATAGAGAGCCACAACTGGTCTACCTTGGTCGCTCGTGATGTAGGCAGTATAACGTCCGGTGTAGCTAAGGCTAGGACTTTCGGTAATTGTCTCCGGTCGATTTAAGCCTTGTGTCTGAACAAACTGCTGTTGTTCCAAGTCGTAGATAAGCAGTTGATGACTACCATTGCGATTAGATACAAATGCTAAAAAACGACCATTTCCACTCAATGCCGGTTGCTGTTCAGTGTAGCGGCTGTTGAGAGATGTTGGTCCAATCGGGGTATCGCTGTAACCACAGGATACAAGCAAACTTGCCATTGCAAAACTAAGACCCCAAGGAATTTGCCTTTGGAGCCAAAAACTAGGTGTAACTTTTTTCACCTCAACCTTGTCCCGTTACCCCTGCGTCCTCCACCTAAGCTGATTTATACATCATCATCAAAATTCGATGAATTATCAAGATCATCACCCGAACGCTCTGAACGGTCTATTGGTTTGTAATCTACATATTCTGTGGAAATAACCTCATCATCCTCACGTTCTCTTCGGGGAGACGATTCAGTTGGTGTACGACGTTTTCTAGGTCTGGGAGGAACATCTTCATCACGCGTTTCTGGACGTACTGGTCCGTTACTACCACGACGAGGAGGTCTTTTTTCTTCAGTAGTTGAACTATCCCAATTATCAACTGTTTTGGAAGCACTCCAATCCTCATCATCAAACCTTTCCGAGGGGCGCACAGAACGCCCAGAACTACGGCGACGGGTTTTGTCAGTTTTGTCAGTTGTTGTCAGCCTTTCACTGCCATTGCGACGTTCTGGACGACGCGGGGTTTCATCTTCGTAGTAATCATCACGAGATGAACGGCTATCCCTACTACCCGAAATTCGACCACGCACGGGGCGCTCATCGTAATCATCTTCATAAGGCAGGGGTTCTAATTCAGCGTCTACCTGTGCCTTATATTTCCTGTTATACCTGTAGTTGTCGCTGACTTCTCGTTCGTCATCCACAATAGGGGTGTTACGCTTGGCTTGCTGGGTTGCTATACCCCTTAGACGAATACTTTCAACCGCAAAAAATATCGTTGAGCCTGCCAACAGCAACTGACCAAATTGTAAAATCGGGTCAAGACGCCAACCTTGAAAGACGAGAATGAAGCCGCAAAGTAATCCCACCGCAGCAAAAAAGATATCTTGGTCGCGTGAGAGTTCTGGACGCACAGAGCGCAGAAAGTAGAGTGCTGCCCCAGCCACAGCCAAGAAAATTCCTAGAATACTGGCTGAGTTTGCCCCAAAATTTACCTGAGCCAGAACACTGGCTGAGTTCAGCCCAAACATTAGCATTGTTGTTTACCCAATATCAAAATCTATGTTAGCGAGTCAGAATTTAAATCTCTACTGTAATTAGACACAATATACTTTAAAGACGCGAAGTTGCCTCGCTCTGCGTGGAGCTTTGCTAACGCGTCTCTAGTCTCTACATTATGACCTAAAGCTAAGAACCCTGTGTTTGTCAGCTTAGTATAAATATTATGATGAATTGCGAAGAATCTGCAATTAAGCAATTCACTCACACAAAACCAGTTTTAAGAATAGAGACGTGGTATCCCACGTCTCTACAAAAGTCTTATTAGCGTTGGATTTTATCTTTCTGGCTAACAAAAATCAATCCTAGTGTGGCAGGGATAACGACAATTGCTGTACCCCAAACCAGACTCCAAAGGAAATTTGCTAAAGATGGCGTCATAGATTTCAACCTTTTTTTACACTCTTATCACAATTTTAATAGTCTATCAGACCCTTGAGAAGCCATTTATGGCAGTAGGGAGTAGTTCACCGTAGTGGTTAACGGCGACTCCTATCCTGTCAAGGATAGACTGTAGTAGTGCTATATTCCCCTTTGGGTAACAGCATTTAGTTAAAATTAGAGAAAGGCTTTACAAAGCTTAAAATTTGCTCACCCTGTTTCAGTTCTTTCCTTTATTTACACAAAAAAGTCAAGCTTAAATCATGACTGGTGTTGACATTACTGCTTGGATTCTCGGTCCAGTGTTGGGACTGATGATATTTTTGTTTATTTTCCGGATTATTCTGACTTGGTATCCTCAGGTTGATCTGAATCGTTTGCCTTTTAATCTAGTAGCTTGGCCTACTGAACCCTTTTTGGTGCCATTGCGAAAGATTGTACAACCTATCGGTGGAGTGGACATTACCCCCATCATTTGGGTAGGTATCCTCAGTTTTTTACGGGAAATTCTCCTGGGTCAGCAAGGACTGCTGACCATGCTGTCTCGTGTCCAATAGGCTTTGGGGTTTGTTAGTTGTTAGTTGTGAGTCCACCACTGCGGGAGGGTTTCCAACGCCAGATGCTCCACTTGGGGAGCCACCCCCGTGGTGAGCCAGCGCTATGCAGGAGGGTTTCCCGACTTGAGGGGAGTGGCGTGAGACCCCAAGACCGCACTGGCTCCTCCGCAGGTGACTGGCGTTGGCGTAGCCTCAGGGGAGGAGATACCCGTTCGCCGTAAGGCGTGGCGTTAGCCATAGGGTTAGTTGTTGCCAGTCAAAAATTAACTACTAACTACTACTCAGTCACAAACACTACTGCACTAAAGTTTTCATCTCCTGTACGAAATTAGTGTAGACTTGCCCCTTCAAAAACTGCGGGTGTTCCATAATTTTCTGATGAAATCCAATAGTCGTGGGTAGTCCCGTAATGGCACATTCTCGCAGTGCTCGTTTCATGCGGTTAATAGCAGTAGGACGGTCTGCGCCCCAAACGATTAACTTGCCAATGAGTGAGTCGTAGTAAGGAGGAATTTGGTAATCGGTGTAAACATGGGAGTCAATGCGAACTCCAGGACCTCCAGGAGGGAGATAACCACTGATACGTCCAGCAGAGGGGCGAAAGTCATTGTCAGGATCTTCCGCATTAATGCGGCACTCGATCGCATGACCTCGCAAGACGACTTGGTCTTGTGTCAGCTTGAGTCTTTCCCCTTGGGCAATAAGGATTTGTTCGACAACCAAATCTATCCCAGTAATCATCTCCGTCACTGGATGCTCGACTTGAATCCGGGTGTTCATTTCCATAAAGTAGAATTGACCGGATTTATCCAAGAGAAACTCAATGGTTCCAGCCCCACTGTAGTTAATAAATTGGGCAGCTTTGACAGCAGCTTCTCCCATTTTCTCTCGCAGGTCTGGGTCTAAAGCCGGGCTAGGGGCTTCTTCTAGAAGTTTCTGGTTGCGGCGTTGAATCGAACAATCCCGTTCCCCTAAATGGATGACGTTGCCGTAGTTATCAGCCAATATTTGAAATTCAATATGGCGGGGACGCTCAATAAATTTTTCTAGGTAGACCCCAGAATTACCAAATGCAGCTCCCGCTTCACCTTGGGCTGCTTGGTAGGATTTGACGAACTCATTTTCAGAACCTACTAAGCGCATACCTCGTCCACCACCGCCCGCTGTGGCTTTAACCATCACTGGGTAGCCAATTTTTCTAGCGATCACCAAGCCTTCTTGTTCCGACTCTACCAAGCCATCGCTACCAGGTACCGTAGGAACCCCAGCTTTTTGCATGGTTTCTTTCGCAGTAGATTTATCCCCCATGAGCCGAATAGCTTCGGGAGATGGACCTATAAAAGCAATATGATGGTCAGCACAGATTTCTGCAAACCGAGCATTTTCAGCCAAGAATCCATAGCCAGGGTGAATAGCGCTGGCATTACGTGTCAATGCCGCTGCAATAATATTGGGAATATTCAAATAACTTTTACCGCTGGCAGCTTCGCCAATGCAAACCGCTTCATCGGCAAGTTGGACGTGTAGAGCATTACGGTCAACGGTGGAGTGTACCGCAACTGTCGCAATCCCCATTTCTTCACAGGCGCGGAGAATGCGAAGCGCAATTTCTCCCCGATTAGCAATTAATATTTTGTCAAACTTCATCTTCTAGCTTTGATATCAGTCCATGTAGATTGACATTTTCTGCCGTCAAAATTGAAATTACGCAGAGCCTCATCTCAAATTCTGACTGGAGATTCCCAAACCTCTTCCCAAAAATCAGGAAGGATTTGGCTGCTTGCCTCTACGGGTATTAACTAGACTAGCAATATTGCTGCTGCTAATCTGGAGTTAGTTTCCCGAGTTTGGCATTTTTTCGTACCGTGCGCGACAGCTTAGACTCAATTTCCGAGCAGCTGCGGTTGCCACCGCTCGTCGCTATACCCCTTTTTAATATCACTTGTGCAGCTACTACATTTCTGTCCGTCGAGTATACCCATTTGAGATATTTCTAAATATCTGAACTTAAATTTTCTCTAACTTGGGTATCACCTTACTGTAATTGTTTCTCTTATGCTATACTTTCATAGTCAAAGAAAGCTTGCGGATGTGGCGGAATTGGTATACGCGCACGTTTGAGGGGCGTGTGGCTTTGCCTTGCGAGTTCGAGTCTCGCCATCCGCATTTTTTAGTTCTGAGTCCTAAGGAGCCACCACTGTGGGTGGGTTCCACGCCCTGTTGAGGCAACTAGTGTTACCGAGTCCTAAGTTAGATTTTGGTAAATAGTAAAAAATACCTATTTTTTTTCCTTCTCGTACTTAGAACTTCAACTTATGCTTTTATAGAGATTAGTGAAGTTTTGTAAAGAACCTTGACAGCGACTGTTACACCGATAAACAACTTAACAATACCCTCGGGGTGGCACCGCCTCACTCCGCTTTGGCAAGGTGGCGAGGAAGTCATTCAACAAGGTTTGCCACACACTCAGCTGGCACCGACTTGGCAATTACTCCTTTTAGGTGACGGCTCCCCAACAAGACACTTACAACTGCTGACAGGCGAGCCTACGGAAGTGGATGTCATCGATATGTCATTAATTGGCATGGACTTGGATGGTGCCCCCGACCTCATACAAGCTGTGCCAGGACCAAGGCTGCGGCGGCAGGTCTGGCTGCGTACTGCCTCTGGTCAGCGGTTGGCGTATGCCACCTCATGGTGGGAAGGTTCTCATGTAGATGAGTATTTGCAAAATCGTTCGTTACCTATTTGGGCAAGTTTAGCTCGTCTCCGTACAGAGTTGTATCGGGATGTCCAAGGGATTTACTCCGGTAACTCGAAAGCTTTGGAGTTAGGTTTTAATGAGACTGGGCCTTTTTGGGGTCGCCACTACTTGTTTTGGCATCATGGGCAACCCCTAACGTTAATTTACGAAGTTTTCTCGCCCTATTTAACAAAATATTTGGGATCCATGCAGCTAAGTTCAATCAATGGTAAGGTTTAGTCCCAAAATATAGAACTTAGAACGTATTTCAGAATAGATTCTCAAGAGTGCAAAACGCAAAACACAGAAGGCAGAAGGCAGAATAATTCTTGAGTTCTGTGTTCTGTATTTTTCTACCTACAAGAAATGAAGTGCAAAATGCAATGGAAGACCTAGTGGTCTATCGCATTTATTTTGAAGGCTTCGTAGTGAGCGCTTAAGCGCTTAAAGAACCTATGACTAAAGTCTTTACTACATTAAATGCGATAAACCACTAGAGCAGATGCAATAAAAAAAGTGTATAAAGTTTGATACAATAACCGCCATCAGGGAAAGTCGAACAATGTTACTAACAATAACTTACCCTGAAGTTAACCTTGTATAGGAAAATACTAAAACTATGCCATTAGCAGTTGGTAGTGATGCGCCTACATTTACCGTCAAAGACACCAACGGCAACACTGTCTCATTATCTGATTTCAAGGGCAAAAAGGTGGTTTTGTATTTCTACCCCAAAGACGATACCCCAGGCTGTACTAAACAAGCCTGTAGCTTTCGAGATGCCATTGACAATTATCAGAGCAAAGATGTTGTGGTGCTAGGAGTCAGTGTAGATGATGAAGCTTCTCATCAGGCATTCACCGAAAAATATAATCTCAATTTTCCGCTACTAGCTGACACCAATAAAACCTTGGTTAAAGCATACGATGTTGATGGTGGTGGTTATGCCAAGCGCGTTACCTACGTCATTGATGGTAACGGCAAAATTATTCATGTTG
Organism: Mastigocladopsis repens PCC 10914; assembly: GCF_000315565.1. Classification (NCBI taxonomy): domain Bacteria; kingdom Bacillati; phylum Cyanobacteriota; class Cyanophyceae; order Nostocales; family Symphyonemataceae; genus Mastigocladopsis; species Mastigocladopsis repens. The sequence goes on from NZ_JH992901.1 coordinate 2,060,480, forward strand.
ACTCTAGTGTCAACACATCCTCTCACGCTAGCGATGTTTTAGCGGCATTGGGGCTGTAAAAGCTATTAGTCATTGAGGAGAACACAGAACACACGTCTGAATAATAAAAAGTTTTTGAGTTCTGCGTTCTGTGTTCTTTTTTTGTCACCTTACTTACCCGATTGCGGTGTAATAACCTGAGGTGTATTCACCTGAAAGCGTGGTTGGTTTGGCTGCTGTTGAGTTGGATTTTGCAGATAGAACTGTTCTTGCTTTTTCTTGAATGCTGCTGCAGCGTCATTCAGTTGTTGATTCTGTTCATCTGCATTCCAAACCGTACTTCCTTGTTGAACGCGATGAATTAAATTAAAGAAACCCGAATTATTCACCTCATCGCTGCGAGGTGATAATGGATCGTCATTCTGTTGTGGATCGAGGTCTTGTAGGATACTTCTAGATTGAGCTAAGGTGGGTTGAGGCAATAGCAAGGAAACTAAGCTGATTCCAGCAACGGTCACAACAACAATCTGCTTAAGCGGTAAAAATGGTTTTTTCATAAAAGCCTCCAAGAATTTTGGAAACCCACACCTTGCAGGCGTGGGATTAAGGTATTTTTCCCCTACAATCGCGCAAAATTAGATAATGCTTCTATCTTAAGCAAGAGTCCGTCGCAGTTGGGGTTGAATACTCAATAATGCGACAACGGCAAAGCCTAGCAACACAAGCAACGCACCGCCAAAGGTGACATCACCCCAAAAAGCATGCATCACTACACTATTTAATCCCCAATCTTTGTGAAGATACAAGTAGCGAATGGGTTCAATGGCATAGCTGAGGGGATTCAGCGTCGCCACAACCTGCAACCATTGAGGCATAAAGGATAAAGGAGCTAAAGCTGTGCTCGCAAACAACAATGGCAGGTTACTCACAAAAATAACCGCAATGAGTTCGATGTGTCCAGGTAAGGCAAAAGCTAAACCAAGGCTGATAGCCGTCACGCCTAATGCAAGGAGAAAGACGATCAGGGCGATCGCACCCAAACCAACTGCATCTGGGAACCCAGCTCCTAAAAAGGCTGCTGCTGTCACAATAACCGCAGCTTGCACCAAACTCTGACTGATAATAAAGATTGCCGACGCCAGAACTATCGAAAATCTTGATGCGAGTGGAGCCACCAGCAAACGATTCAAAAAGCCAAACTCGCGATCAAACATCACGGGTAAGCCAGCGTTGAGCGCTCCAGCAAATGCGGTAAAAACAATTATACCAGCACCCAGAAATTGCCCATAATTTGTCGTATTACCAAAGATACCCTGAGGCGCATTTTGAAACAAAGCCCCAAACAGCACCAACCAAATGACTGGTTGAATAATTCCTGCAATTAAGGTTGAAGGACGCCGTTGCAATTGAATAAACAAGCGGCGAGTCAAAGCCAGCGTTTCTTGCACAAATTCAGCAAATACATTGGGAGCAGCATCTACTTTGTAAGCTTGAGGTGATGCTATTTGCTGCCAATTGATATCCGATTTTGGAGGTAAAACAGTACCACTCATAGTAGTTGTTAGTTGTTAGTTGTTAGTTGTAGAGACGCGCCATGGCGCGTCTGTACATTTGTTAGTTGTAAATTGGGCTTGTAGTAAGCGCTTAAGCGCTCATTACGAACCCATTCCCTAGTATCTATCTCATACTCTGCTTCTTTTCCGCCTTCGGATCGCGACTTCCAACAGCCGCAAGTTCTGCATCCATCAAAGTTCGTCCTGTCGCTGCAAGATAAACATCATCCAAACTTGGGCGAGATTGGGCGATACTAAAAATCGGTAAACTAGCGGAATTCAGAGCTTGCTGAATGGTCATCAGAGCATCATTTTGCGGCGTTACCACCAAGTTGAGGGAATTCCCCTGAGCGCTATTAATAATCACTTCTTGAACAAACGACAAAGATTTCAGCAAATCTTTGGCTTTCTCGGCTTCCTCAACGGGTGAAAATTCGCGGATTCGTAAAGTGATGCGATCGCCCCCTACTCTATCTTTCAATTCCGAAGGTGTTCCTGTCGCAATCACGACTCCACGATCAATAATCGCCACCCTATCAGCCAAAGCGTCTACTTCTTCCAAATAATGACTGGTAATCAATACCGTTGTTCCAGCTTCTCGCAGCTTCCGCAGGAAATCCCATACCACAAAACGGCTTTCTATGTCAAGACCTACTGTTGGCTCATCCAAAACCAAGACATCTGGTGCGTGGAGTAATCCTGCTGCCAAGTCTAGGCGCTTGCGTAACCCGCCAGAGTAAGTGCCAGTCTTTTTATCTGCATATTCCTGCAAACCGAGTAACTCCAGCACTGTGTTCACTCGTTGTTTTCCCACTGCGCCAGGTATGTGATAAAGTGCGGCTTGCAGTTGCAACAGTTCGCGTCCAGTCAGTACTTTATCTGGCGCCACTTCCTGGGCGACATAACCTAGCCGTTTTCTTGCTGCCCTAGGGTTATTGATAACAGATATGCCAGATACTTCTATAATACCCGCATCCGGTGTGGTCAGAGTACACAAAGAACGCAGGGTAGTGGTTTTTCCCGCTCCATTGGGACCGAGTAAACCAAAGATTTCCCCTGGTTCTACCTTGAAGGAAACATCCTTCACGGCTTCAACCGTACCGTAGCGCTTTTTTAAATTTTCAATTAAAACGGCGGCAGCCATGATAGTTTATCCTAACTATACAAATCTCAACAAAGTCTATCTTTATTGTAGTTGAGTGCTGTTAGGGGTGGCGAGCGCACTCGTAACGCAGCGTCTTAAAGGGCGATTCGCCTGGGTACGACTCAATACGGTTCAGTTAAGGTTGATGTGTAAAAAATCATTTGTGTAGAGACGCGCCATGGCGCGTCTCTACATTGTGTTCCTGATAAGGATTCTGGTCTTATCACCAAGCGTATTGGGGTACGACTCGCTTTATCTTATTGGTTAGATTGCGCTGGGGAGATATTGGCGAGGTAATTGACTAAATCACTTTGGCTAGAGAAATCCAACAACGCCTCAGCTAACTCGTCTAACTGAGTGATGGATAAGGCGCGAATCTGCTGTTCTATCTCCGGTTCAATTGCACCACACCGACGTCTCATCTGACGCAGTATGACCGCTACCTCTCCTTTTTGGAGACCTCTTTGTTCTCCCTTTTGCAAAATGTCTTGGTAAATCACAGATTCTTGCATAACTTCCTCTCTAAATAGCTGTGTAATCAAATTTTTTGGAAACCTCAAACCAGCTAAAACCTGTACGCAAGCTGATATATTCTACAGTGACCAGTGAACAGTGAACAGTGAACAGTGACCAGGTTTCACCTAGGGTTTAAATCCCCAAGTCAAACGTACCATCTTTGATTGGGGTCTACCTCCCGCTAGCCCTGAGCGGCGTCGAAGGGCTAAAAACTGGTAACTGGTAACTGCAAATGTGGATTTTATGCTATTCTATAAATAATGGAGAAGTTGCGCGCAGATAAACTCAGCTTCATAACAGCGCAATTGGTCGCCGAAAATATTTAGTTACATCACCACAAATAATAATGTAGAGACGTAGTATGCTACGTCTCTACAACCGTGTATTGCACGCAACCGAGAAGCGCTATAAAATCTCAACGACAAGTATCAACATCCCGCTGACGAGTGTTTAAGATTCAGCGACGAGTGTTGAGGACTCAACCACGAGTATCAGAACCTCACCGACGAGTGTTGAGGACTCAACCACAAGTATCAGAACCTCACCGACGAGTGTTGAACACTCAGCCACGAGTATCAGAACCTCACCGACGAGTGTTGAACACTCAGCCACGAGTATTAACATCTCGCCGACGAGTGTTTGAGACTCAGCCAACAAATCATAGGATGGGCATTGTCCCTAAAAACTCATGTGATAGACACTTGAGATATTGTACTGCCCACCTTACAGAAAATTGCTGTAAGGGCGGGGTGAGGTGTAACTCATGAATGCAACGCGCCTTTCCGTAATTGCGGGCAAGAGTGTTGAAGCATCATAATGTTGAAGCATCATAATATTGATATCTCACACCTGCGCCTACCCATGAACGAACAGCGCCAGCAAGCCTATCTCGACTTGATTGAAAGACTGCTGAATTGTCCGAGTGGTGAAGAACCAGAGATTTTACAGGCTAACCAAGATTTACTTGATGCTGACTTCTTGCAGATGCTGGAAGCTGTGGCGGAGTATACATCACAGCAGGGGGATGAAAATGCAGCGAATTGGTTGAGAAATCTGGCGATTCAGTTGAGGGAAGCGTTGAATTTATCCTTACCAACTGCTGCGAAAATTTCAGAAGAAGACTTCCAAGCGCATCTGCAATTCTTGATGAAGATACTGCAAGCAACAGCAGAAAGTAGAGGTGACGCGCAGGTAATTTACCCGTTGCTGGTAAACAACACACAATATCTCGATCTGAATTTAGCAGAACTCTTGCGGCGTTGGGCGACAAGTAAGCTGGCAGAAGTTGAGACAGATGTCGCACAATTCATCGCCGTAGGTATTGGCAATTTTAGTAATCTCATTCAGCAATTCCCCTTGGGTGACAAAGCCAGCAACATGGAAATTGTGATCGCAGGTTATGAAACCGTGTCAACCGTGTTCACCCGCGACGCCTTCCCGCAAGATTGGGCGATGACGCAAAATAATCTGGGGCTTGCTTACTGGGACAGAATATTGGGGGAGAAAGCACAGAATATAGAAAATGCGATCGCTTCCTACACCCAGGCTTTGTCTGTTAGAACCAAAGACGCCTTGCCCCAAGATTGGGCGATGACGCAAAATAATCTGGGGAATGCTTACTGGGACAGAATATTGGGGGACAAAGCACAGAATATAGAAATGGCGATCGCTTCCTACACCAATGCTTTGGAAGTAACAACCCGCAAAGCATTTCCCCAAAACCATGCTGAGACATTATTCAACCTGGGTATTGCTTACCAAGACGTACAACGCTTCACTGAAGCTTACACGACTTTTAAATCTGCTATTGAAACAGCAGAGTTGTTGCGGGGGGAAATTGTTTCTGGCGATGAAATCAAACGCAAGCAAGCAGAATACTTTAATCGAATTTACCGCCGCATGGTAGAAGTTTGTCTGGAGTTGCAAAAATCTACCGAAGCAATTGAATATATTGAGCGTAGCAAAACCCGTAACTTGGTGGAACTGTTGTTCACCCCTGACTTGTACCCCAAACTCGCCATATCTGAAGAATCCAAAAATCAACTGCAACAGCTACAGCAAGACATCGAAGCAGAAAAGCGCCGTATAGAACAAGCAGAAAAATCTAATCTCCATGATAGCGATCGCACCCAACTCAATGAGTTGCGTCAACAGCGAGAACAACGGATCACAAGAATTATCAGCTTAAACCCCATCCCCTATGACGAGATTCACAATCTACTAGATAACGAAACTGCCATTATTCAGTTCTATATCTTTGATAATTGTTTTCGTGCCAAGATTGTCAAGGCTTGTCAAGACAGTCGGACAACCTATAAAAATGTTGCTTCAGCCTATCAAGACATAGAAAACAAAATTGATAAGTTGCCTAAAAAAGGTGAGAACAATGAGGTGACAACAGACGAATTAAGAGAATTAAAAAACAAGTTGAAAGAATTACCGCAATTAGCCTTAGAATACACTCGCCAACTGCGAAATTTAGAAGACAATCACAATACGATCGCCATCAATGAACATAATTATTCTGAAAAATTGCAACAAATAAGTGGTATTATACAAGATGATGATTTGCTGTTCCTAAAAACTTTCAACAGAGATAATTCTCCTTTCTTCCAAAAACAAATTCAAGCGGATTTGGGATATTTCCGCCACGGTTCTACATTGTTAGATCAAGCCATATCCTCAATTCGCGGCATAGTAGAAATAGAACAAGCCGAACGCGATCGCTCTTTGGAAAACACTATCCAAATCGTCGGTGTCGGGTTAGGTGCAGGTGCGATAGTATCAGGGGTTGTTACACAACACATCGACAAACCATTTGCGCCCATATCTTTCAATAACCCGCCCCATCCCATAATGATATCGTTGTTTTGGAGTGTCGCAGCGAGCTTGTTTTTTGGCGCTTTAGCTTGGCTTTGGACTAAATTCAAGAATTAGGTTTGGTAATGGTGAGTAGTTCATGGTGTCTGGTGCAAAAGTCAATTTTGTGAAAAAAACCACAGATGGACGAGCCAGCGCCTTGCGGGGGTTCCCCCCGTTGTGGCGACTGGCGTACAGATGGACACAGATAATTTATCTGCGTGCATTTGCGGTTCTAAATCTCCAAATCATAACTTTTGCAAGCATTGCTAGTGTTCTAAAAACAAGAATAAATATTTTTCACACCTGGGATAGATTTCTATAATCTGTCTTTGTAAAGGTGTTTTAAATTCGTTATATTTTACACTACACCTGTTTTTAGTAAGCTGTCGAATGGCAAAGTTTCTTTTTGCGTGAATTTGATATGTGTTCAATATAAAAAACGCAAGCCATGTGAACTGACAGCAAGCATTCGTAAAGATAATTTATATTAAGTTTTAACGCCTAGCCGATACCATGTCCACTGAACAGTTAACGAGAGAAACCGATAATCTAGATTTAAAACAGCTCCTGAAAACCCTGGTGGCTGTCAAAAAAGGTGACTTTTCTGCCCGTATGCCAATAGACCAAACAGGCATGGCAGGAAAAATCTCTGATGCGCTCAATGATATTATTGAACAAAATGAACAGCTGACACAAGAACTACAGCGGATTAGCAATGTTGTTGGTAAAGATGGCAAAATCAGCGAACGCGCTTCTTTAGGTAATGTTCGCGGTTCTTGGGCAACCTGCGTTGATTCTGTCAACACCCTGGTGACAGATTTAGTCCAGCCGACAGCGGAAACAGCGCGTGTTATTCGGGCTGTAGCGAATGGTGACTTATCGCAAACGATCGCCCCAGAAATTGAAGGTAGGCCCCTGAAAGGGGAATTTCTGCAAACTGCCCAAATGGTCAATACTATGGTGGGTCAGTTGAACTCGTTTGCCTCGGAAGTGACACGAGTTGCCCTGGAGGTGGGAACTGAAGGCAAACTAGGCGTGCAAGCCGAAGTGCGGGGTGTAGCTGGGACATGGAAGGACTTGACTGACAGTGTGAACTTCATGGCGGGGAACTTGACGGCACAACTACGTAATATTGCCGAAGTGACAACCGCAGTGGCAAACGGCGACCTTTCTAAAAAGATTACTGTTGATGTTAATGGCGAAATTCTCGAGTTGAAAAACACGATCAACACGATGGTGGATCAACTCAATTCCTTTGCCTCAGAGGTGACACGAGTTGCCCGTGGGGTAGGCACTGAAGGTAAGCTAGGCGTACAAGCGGAAGTTTCAGGTGTGGCTGGGACTTGGAAGGACTTGACCGACAGCGTGAACTTGATGGCGGGGAACTTAACGGCACAACTGCGTAATATTGCCGAAGTGACAACCGCAGTGGCAAACGGCGACCTTTCTAAAAAGATTACTGTTGATGTCAAAGGCGAAATTCTGGAGTTGAAGAACACCGTTAACATCATGGTGGATCAACTCAACTCCTTTGCTTCGGAAGTCACGCGGGTGGCTCGTGAGGTGGGTGCAGATGGTAAACTAGGCGGTCAAGCCCAAGTACGGGGTGTGGCTGGGACTTGGAAAGACTTGACCGACAGCGTGAACTTCATGGCGGGTTCCTTGACGGCGCAGGTGCGGAACATCGCCGAAGTGACCACCGCCGTGGCAAACGGTGACCTCTCCAAAAAAATCACCGTAGATGTCAAAGGGGAAATTTTGGAGTTGAAAAACACGATCAACACGATGGTGGATCAACTCAATTCCTTCGCCTCTGAAGTGACGCGGGTTGCCAGGGAAGTGGGAACCGAAGGTAAGTTGGGTGTGCAAGCAGAAGTGAGAGGCGTTGCAGGCACATGGAAAGACTTGACCGACAACGTGAACTTGATGGCGGGTTCCTTAACCTCACAGGTGCGGAACATTGCCGATGTGACCACAGCGATCGCCAACGGTGACCTCTCCAAGAAAATTACTGTAGATGTCAGAGGTGAGATTCTGGAATTGAAGAACACCATCAACATCATGGTGGATCAACTCAGTTCCTTTGTATCGGAAGTCACCCGGGTCGCCCGTGAGGTGGGTAGTGAAGGTAAGCTGGGCGTACAAGCAGATGTGAAAGGCGTTGCAGGGACTTGGAAAGACTTGACCGACAGCGTCAACTTTATGGCGGGTTCCTTGACGGCGCAGGTGCGGAATATTGCGGAAGTCACCACCGCCGTGGCAAACGGTGACCTCTCCAAGAAAATCACCGCCGATGTTAAAGGTGAAATTCTGGAGTTGAAAAACACTATTAACACGATGGTGGATCAGCTCAACTCCTTTGCAGGTGAAGTCACACGGGTTGCCCGTGAGGTGGGTGCAGAAGGTAAGCTGGGTGTACAAGCAGAAGTGCGAGGCGTTGCAGGTACTTGGAAAGACTTGACCGATAGCGTCAACTTCATGGCGGGTTCCTTGACGGCGCAGGTGCGGAACATTGCCGAAGTCACCACCGCCGTGGCAAACGGTGATCTCTCCAAGAAAATCACTGTTGATGTCAAAGGGGAAATATTGGAACTCAAGAACACCATCAACACGATGGTGGATCAACTCAGTTCCTTTGCAAGTGAAGTGACGCGAGTCGCCCGTGAGGTGGGAACCGAAGGTAAGCTGGGCGTACAAGCAGATGTGAAAGGTGTTGCCGGGACTTGGAAAGACTTGACCGACAGCGTCAACTTCATGGCGGGTTCCTTGACGGCGCAAGTGCGGAATATTGCCGATGTTACCACCGCGATCGCCAACGGTGACCTTTCTAAGAAAATCACTGTGCAGGTCAAAGGCGAAATTCTGGAGTTGAAAAATACTATCAACATCATGGTGGATCAGCTCAACTCCTTCGCTTCGGAGGTGACACGGGTTGCCCGGGAGGTGGGCAGTGAAGGTAAGCTGGGTGTGCAAGCGGATGTACGGGGTGTCGCAGGCACTTGGAAAGATTTGACTGACTCGGTTAACTTCATGGCAGGAAGCTTAACCGCACAAGTTCGTAATATTGCCACAGTCACCACAGCGGTTGCGACTGGCGACCTTTCTAAGAAAATTACTGTTGATGTCAAAGGCGAAATCTTGGAACTCAAGAACACCATCAACACGATGGTGGATCAGCTCAACTCCTTTGCTTCGGAAGTGACACGGGTTGCCCGTGAGGTGGGAACCGAAGGTAAGCTGGGTGTGCAAGCCGAAGTGCGGGGAGTGGCAGGTACTTGGAAGGACTTGACCGACAGCGTGAATTCGATGGCGGGAAGCTTAACGTCACAGGTGCGGAATATTGCTGAAGTCACCACGGCGGTGGCAAACGGTGACCTTTCTAAGAAAATTACTGTTGATGTTAAAGGGGAAATTCTGGAACTTAAGAACACCATCAACACGATGGTGGATCAGCTCAACTCCTTTGCTTCGGAAGTGACGCGGGTTGCCCGTGAGGTGGGAACCGAAGGTAAGCTGGGTGTACAAGCTTATGTCAGGGGAGTGGCGGGAACTTGGAAAGATTTGACCGACAACTTCAACTTGATGGCTGGGAACTTGACAGCGCAGCTGCGAAATATTGCCGAAGTGACGAAGGCGGTGGCAAACGGGGACCTTTCCAAGAAAATTACTGTTGATGTCAAAGGGGAGATATTGGAACTCAAGAACACCATCAACACGATGGTGGATCAACTCAGTTCCTTTGCAAGTGAGGTGACGCGAGTAGCGCGGGAAGTGGGAACCGAAGGTAAACTGGGCGGTCAAGCTGACGTGAAAGGTGTGGCTGGCACCTGGAAAGACTTGACCGACAACGTGAACTCGATGGCAAGTAACTTGACGGCACAAGTGCGCGGCATTGCCAGAGTGGTGACAGCGGTTGCTAACGGTGACTTGAAGCGGAAATTGATGCTGGATGCCAAGGGAGAAATTGAAACTTTGGCAGAAACAATCAACGAAATGATTGACACTCTAGCAACATTTGCCAACCAGGTGACAACCGTGGCGCGTGAGGTAGGTATAGAAGGTAAGTTGGGCGGACAAGCCAAAGTGCCCGGCGCGGCTGGGACTTGGAAAGATTTGACCGACAACGTCAACGAACTCGCTGCCACACTGACCACTCAGTTAAGGGCGATCGCCGAAGTGGCAACTGCCGTGACTAAGGGTGACTTAACGCGGTCAATTGCCGTGGAGGCGGAAGGTGAGGTCGCCATCCTCAAAGACAACATCAACCAGATGATTGCCAACCTGCGGGAGACAACGCAGAAAAACACTGAGCAAGACTGGTTGAAAACGAACTTAGCCAAGTTCACCCGAATGCTTCAAGGTCAGCGTGATCTAGAAACAGTCTCTAAACTGATTCTCTCCGAGTTAGCACCGTTGGTGGGAGCTTCCCACGGCGTCTTCTATATCATGGATATTACGGAAGAACTTCAGTATTTGAAGTTACTCAGCAGCTACGCCTACCGCGAACGCAGGCATCTTGCTAACCGCTTCTACTTGGGTGAAGGTTTGGTAGGACAATCCGCTTTGGAAAAAGAACGCATTCTGCTGACAGAAGTCCCACAAGACTACATCAGGATTGCTTCTGGCTTAGGCGAAGCGACGCCACTCAATATCGTTGTGTTACCCGTGCTGTTTGAAGGACAAGTCACAGCAGTCATTGAACTCGCTTCATTCCGACGCTTTAACGAGATTCATTTGTCATTCTTCGACCAACTTACCGAAAGTATAGCGATTGTATTGAACACGATCGCCGCCAGTATGCGTACTGAAGAGTTACTCAAACAGTCGCAGTCTTTGGCACACGAGTTGCAAAGTCAGCAAAACGAACTCAGGGAAACCAACAAGCGCCTAGAACAACAAGCCCAATCGCTCAAAGCCTCAGAGGATTTACTGAAAAAACAGCAAGAAGAGTTACAAGAAACCAACGCCGAACTAGAAGAAAGGTCGGAGTTGTTAGCTGTGCAAAACAAAGAAGTTGAGCGCAAAAATCAAGAAATTGAACAAGCAAGGCAGTCTTTAGAAGAAAAAGCGGAACAACTGGCGCTCTCGTCAAGATACAAGTCTGAGTTTCTGGCAAATATGTCCCATGAATTGCGGACACCGCTCAATAGCTTGTTGATTTTGGCGAAACTGCTAACAGATAACGTCGAGAGGAACCTCAGCGCTAAACAAGTCGAGTATAGCCGCACGATTTACTCGGCAGGTAACGACCTTTTGACGCTGATTAATGACATTTTGGATTTAGCAAAAATTGAATCTGGAACGATGTCAATTGACATAGACCAGATGCTGTTTACAGAATTGCATGAACACATTGAGCGTACCTTTCGGCAAGTCGCTGTTGACAAAGGACTCAATTTCACCCTTGATTTTGCTGCCGAACTGCCGAGAAGCATCCACACTGATGCCAAGCGCTTACATCAAGTCTTGAAAAATCTGCTTGCCAATGCTTTTAAATTTACAGAGCGTGGAGAAGTCCGCTTTCACGTTTTTGTGGCAACCCAAGGGTGGAGTTATGGCAACGAAATTTTGAATCGCGCTCAGACTGTGATCGCCTTTGCAGTCAGCGATACGGGTATTGGCATTGCGCCGGAGAAGCAAAGGATCATTTTCGAGGCATTTCAGCAAGCTGATGGCACCACCAGTCGCAAATATGGCGGTACGGGGTTAGGCTTATCAATTAGCCGCGAAATCACCCGTCTTCTAAATGGAGAAATTAAACTAACGAGCCGCGTTGGGGAAGGGAGTACTTTTACACTTTACTTACCCGATGAGGCAAGAAATCGAGACACGGGGACACGGGAAATTCTTTCACAATCTCCCGCTTTTCCTTTCTCTCACTCCTCTTTTTCCCCTACTCCCCCTGTCCAAGTCTCCGCGTCTTCCACTCCCCATACCCCACTCACCACTCCCCTCATTGATGACAGAGGCAATATCGAAGAGGGCGATCGCGTACTTCTCATCGTTGAAGATGACGTTAATTTTTCCCGTATCCTTTTAGACATGGCGCGGCAACAAGAATTTAAGGGCATTGTCGCCCACAGTGGCAGTACGGGTTTGGCGCTGGCACAACAATTTCAGCCTTCAGCTATCATCTTGGATATCCGCTTACCTGGAATGGATGGTTGGACGGTCATGGATCGTCTCAAGCATGACCCACGCACCCGTCATATCCCGGTGCATATTATGACAGTTGAGGAGGGGCGACAGCGGGGATTGCAACTAGGTGCAATTGCTTATCTGCAAAAGCCAATTAATAGTGAGGCGTTGCATCAAGCATTGAGTAAAATCAAAGGTTTTGTTGAACGCTCTGTGAAGAATCTGCTAGTCGTGGAAGACGACGAGAATCAACGGCTGAGTATTGTGGAATTGATTGGCAACACCGATGTTGCAACCACTGCGGTGAGAACTGGTGCTGAGGCGCTAGAAGCCATACGTAACGGGAATTTTGATTGTGTCGTTCTCGACTTGGGTTTGCCTGATATGAGCGGGTTTGAACTCATCGAAAAAATCAAACAACAGCCCAATGGTGAAGCACTGCCAATTATTGTCTACACAGCAAGGGAGTTGAGTCGCTCAGAAGACACTCAACTGAGGCGTTTAGCAGAGACGATCATTATTAAGGATGTACGCTCTCCAGAACGTCTCCTCGACGAAACAGCCTTATTCCTGCATAGGGTTCAGGCAGATTTGCCTGCACCCAAGCGACAAATTCTGGAACAGTTGCATTCTTCTGACCCAACATTTGTGGGCAAAAAAGTTCTCATTGTAGATGACGATGTGCGTAATATCTTTGCCCTCACAAGTATGCTAGAGCGTTATCAGATGCAAGTCTTATATGCCGAAAATGGGAGAGATGGCATTGAAGTTTTGCAAAAAACACCAGATATTGATGTAATTTTGATGGATGTGATGATGCCAGAAATGGATGGTTACGAAACAACGCGCTTAATCCGGCAGAACGAGCCATTTAAATCCCTACCGATCATTGCATTAACCGCAAAGGCAATGCAAGGCGACAGAGAAAAGTGTATTGAAGCAGGTGCATCAGACTACATCACTAAACCTGTAGATATTGAACAGTTGCTTTCACTGTTGCGCGTTTGGTTGTATCGGTGAATCGATAGATCTCAATAAGTTCAACACCTAGAAACCCGGTTTCCTAAAGAAGCTGGGTTTCTTCTCACTTGATATAAGTAGGTCGGTGTAAATAATTAAAGGTATGTCGTAAGCGCTTACTACGAGCTAGTTTCGAAGCTTTACTTTTGTTTACATAGTTTGATTTTTTCTCGCCTACTTACTTACCACTTCTCATTTGACAGATTTATCTGTATTTATCTGTGTCCATGTGTGGTTCAAAAATTCATAAATCGTAATTTTTTGCAAGAAGTCTAATCTTTTACAGCAGAACAGTTTGCCCAAATATTAAATAGGACGTATCCACAGCTAGCCACTTCCAAAAGTCAACCAACCTTAAACACGCCCTAGTGCCCTATTCACAAAGACTCAACCTCTAACTCACTCTACCTCAAGTTGAGCTGCTGTAACTGCATCAAAAGCAAAAGCCAAAACCAGAGGCATTGGACATTTTAATAAGTACGTAGAAATGACGGCTATAAATGTGCCAATGACTGCTGATATCGACCAGAATTTTTCCTCATATGTTAGTCCGTTTTGAGATTTAATCAATCTCAGGGTGTGAGTCGGAATTGGTTCAGGCATAACTGCCCCTGGAGGAAATGCCCAGTAGTTGTTACACCGCTCCTCAAATAAATCTGTCCAGCCATTTTCTTGGCACCATATCTCAATCCATTCATTACGATAATGTTTCATATTGCGGCTGGGAAATCGAATGGGCATAATGTTTAGAACCTGAATATAAACTTGATGATTATTTGTGACAAGTCTACCAATTGGTATAGAACCAAAGATTATTCACTAATTGTCAAGCTTTGTTAAGAACATAAAACATCTGTATATAGAGTTCAATCGATGCTTTCCTTAATTCACAGACTAACAGTATCTACCCTATTCTTGCCTGAAACGAAAATAAACTTTACTTGAAAGTTGGCAAGTCAATAATTCTAAACAAATTATTGAGAAGAACATAGAACTCAGAATCTACCCATGGATAAATCCAGCGGATTCAGTTTAGTATTGGCATTTATCCGTTTGCTCTAAACCCTACTCCCCCGGCGGTCGTAGAGAATCGATGCTAAGTTATAACTGGAGGTAGAATATATCGTGCGCTCCTGAGTTCTGAGTTTTTTCGTAGTAAGTCATTGCTCTAAAAACACATAAGGTATCAACCTTTAGTCATAGGAATATGTAAAGTTAAGTTACAAAGTGAAGTTACATTGCTTTAACGCACCGCATACCTGAAAATTCATTTTTTTAAATAAACTCTTATAAACTGTAGTTGGGATTGTTGAGTTCTGAGTTCTCTCGGTATGAGAAATCTATTTTTTGCTCAACCACGGGAAGAAGTAGAACAGATAAAGCACACTGGTTCAACACTCAGTACTTCTACGGTCGTCTGGCAGCTAATAAAAGAGTATCAACAGGTAGAAGCTGCGTTGCAAGTACAACATCCCAGGAGACAGTATGTCTAATCCCGACTTTCAGAATAATCCACCACTGATTCTTGTTGTAGATGATGAAAAGACGTTTCGCTTGGTGGTACAACGGGCTATGGAGAAGGAAGGATATCGGGTTGCGGAGGCGTACGACGGAAAACACTGCTTGGAGATTTGTCAGCAGCAACCGCCAGATATAGTTTTATTAGATGCCATGATGCCAGCGATGGATGGCTTTGCTTGTTGCGCTAAGATGCGAGCGACTTTGGGTGATGATTGTCCTCCGGTTTTGATGATTACTTCTCTTAATGACAAGGAGTCAATTCAACGAGCTTTTGAGATAGGCGCAACAGATTACATTACAAAACCAATTGATTGGGAAGTCTTGCGTCAGCGGATCCATCGCTTGCTGGCATATAAGGGGGCACAAAAAGAACTTCAACACAAAATTCAACGGGAGTGCCAACTTACAGTGCAAATGGAGGCGTCGAACCGGGACTTGCAACGCCTTGCTTCTTTTGATAGTCTCACAAAGCTCGCCAACCGTCGTTACTTTGATGAATACTTACAGCGCGAATGGAAACGATTGGAAAAAGTGCAATTACCTCTTTCTTTGATTTTGTGTGAGATTGATTTTTTCCAGACTTACAACGACTCCTATGGGCATCAAGCTGGAGATGAATGTCTATGCCAAGTTGCTAATACAATTAACAAATGCAAGCGGCGCTCAACGGATATCATAGCCCGTTATGGTGCTGAAGAATTCGCTATCGTTTTGCCAAAAACTGATGCTGAAGGAGCTTTTGAAGTGGCTCAAACAATTCGAGCTTCTGTAAAAGCTTTACATATACTTCATGCTGCTTCAAAAGTCAGTGAATTTGTCACTCTTAGCTTAGGAGTTGCAAGTCTCATTCCTTGTCCCAAATTCTCTGTATCCCATCTCATCACAATAGCAGACTCGTCTCTTCATCAGGCAAAGCAGGAAGGACGCGATAGCGTTGTGATTCTGTCAGTCTAAAGCCTTCCATTGCAGTGGTGGTAAGCTAAAGGCAGCATTTAAACACCAAACTGACTACCGAATATGTTTTGGCGGCGACTGACGGCGTTACTTTTAGCTATGAGTGTCTTCTTTTGTGCCTCCCCCGTACTGGCAGACTGGACTCATCCGATGTCATTTAGCAATGCAGAGTTCACAGGTCACGATTTTTCTGGTCAAAACTTGCAAGCAGCAGAGTTTTCTAACGCTAATATGGAACTGACTAACTTCAGAGGCGCTGACTTACGAGGAGCCGTTTTAAGTGCTTCTGTGATGACAAAATCTAATCTACATAAAGCAGATTTAACCAATGCTATGGTCGATCAGGTAAACTTAACAGGTGCTGACTTGAGTGATGCTGTTTTAAAAGAAGCCCTTTTGCTCCGCGCTATATTTAATGATGTGGATATTACTGGTGCAGACTTTACTGATGCAACTTTGGATGGAGCGCAAATGAAGGAATTGTGCCAAAAAGCAAGTGGCGTAAACTCTAAAACTAACGTGGAAACTCGTGGTTCTGTAGGATGTCGATGAAACGTGTTGGTGTTATTGGTGGTGGGCAATTGGCATGGATGATGGGAGATGCCGCCAAGAAGTTAGGAGTAGAATTGGTAGTGCAAACTCCTAACATCAACGACCCAGCTGTTCCCATATCAGCTGACGACAACGTTTTCGCCCCAGTTGATGATGCCAACGCTACGGCTGAATTAGCTAAAAAATGCGATGTCATCACCTTTGAAAACGAGTTTGTTGACATAGAAGCTTTATCAAAGTTGGCACAACAAGGCGTTTGCTTCCGCCCTAGACTAGAAGCTTTGGCTCCCCTTTTAGATAAATATCACCAACGCTGCTATCTACGGGACTTGGGTTTACCCGTTCCTCAGTTTGTCGCCCTAGAAGAGTGGGACGGTGCGGGCGTGGCAAATACTGAAGAAATCTTCGCCTCTCAAGTTGGTTTTCCAGCAGTTTTGAAAACTCGCCGCCACGGTTACGACGGTCAAGGGACTTTTATAATTAAAAACATAGAAACTTTCAAGCAAACATTAAAATCACAAAACATAAAAGGTGTTGGAAACAACTGTGTTTTTCTATTAGAAGAATTTATTCCCTTTGAACGAGAATTAGCGATCATTGCTGCGCGTTCTGTAAGTGGTGAGGTTTGTACCTTCCCAGTTGTAGAAACCCAGCAGGAAGAACAGGTGTGTCGGCGGGTCTTTGCGCCAGCCAAGATTTCGCCGGAGGTGAGTCTTGAAATCGAGAATATTGCCCGCACTTTACTGGATAGTCTCCAAGCAGTGGGAGTTTTTGGTATAGAGTTATTTCTTAAGGCTGATGGCAAGGTGCTAGTCAATGAAGTAGCACCCCGCACCCACAATTCAGGGCATTTCTCTATAGATGCTAGCGAGACCTCTCAATTCGAGCAGCACCTGCGAGCAGTTTGTGGTATGCACTTAGGTAACACCGCTATGATTTGCCCCACTGCTGTGATGGTTAACCTGTTGGGGTATGAAATTTCCCAGAGTGATTATATAACCAAGCGCCAGCAAATAGAGCAGATTCCCCATGCCCACCTCCACTGGTACGGGAAAACCGAATCGCGTCCTGGGCGCAAACTAGGACACGTCACTGTTTTGCTGGGTACTCAAAACCGGGATCAGGCAATGGCGAGTGCCTTCGGCGCGCCCGACGAGGGCAGGAGAATCGGAGATTTTCCCCCTGGTACCTTCGGTGCGGCTGTGTCCGGCGATGCGGATACAGCCAACCTCGCTCAGGAAATCGCCCGAAATATAGAATCTATCTGGTATCCCAATTAAAGCTGTAAGAAATTTTCAATTGGGAACACACAATATCTTTTTGAAAGTTATAATGGGTTTGTTGCACTGCAACGTTGGTGACTGCCATAAAGTTTTTTGATCTATGTCTGAAAAAATAAGGGAACCAAATAATTCTCGTGGCAGTAAACCGGGCTAAGTACCCGGAAACTTTAAACGAGGAAGATCGGTACCCACCTGGTTTATCCAGGTCATAAACTTAGGTAAAACGGCGTCGCGGTGCCCTAAAACATTTAGCTCCCTTAGTCAATTAAGACTTGGGAGCTTTAATTATTAAAATTAGTTCAGTGAGCAACTTATTAAAAAATTAAAAATAAAAAATATGATACACAGACAGGCTTGATATGCATTTGTGCAACGCTACACATTAGGAAGCTTATTCTAGGACTCATAATTGATAAAAAGTGTTCCCATTTTAGGCGGAAAAATCGGTGTAAATTAATTCTAATTAAGGTACCAATAAGAGTTAAAATCGCAAGAATTGAGCTAAATTGTGGTTGAAGCTGTAAAAATTTGTTACCAAAACTGATTAATGTCGTGTTTCCAGCCTCGGTTTTCAAACTAAACAACGGTTTAACCTTGATTCATCAAGAAATTCCCACAACCCCTGTAGTTGTGGCAGATGTTTGGGTGCGTGCAGGTGCGAAGTTGGAGCCAGAACCCTGGTTCGGTATGGCTCACTTTTTGGAACATATGATTTTTAAAGGGACTGCAACGCTACCAGCAGGGTTATTTGATCAAAAGATTGAAAATTGGGGTGGGGTCACTAATGCGGCGACAAGTCACGATTATGCCCATTACTCTCTCACCACAGCTGCCCTCCATCTGGAAGATACACTGCCCTATTTGGGAGAGTTGCTGCTAAATGCGGCAATACCAGACGATGAATTTATCCGCGAACGGGATGTTGTGCTAGAGGAAATTCGTCAAGCACATGATAATCCAGATTGGATAGGATTTCACGCTCTTATCGCCAGTGTCTACCAGCATTACCCTTATGGACGTTCTGTGTTGGGTAGTGAGCAAGAATTGATGCAGCAATCTCCAGAAATTATGCGCTGTTTTCACCGCACTCACTACCAACCAGAAAACATGACAGTGGTGATTGTAGGCGGAATAGCTGAAGAATCTGCTTTGAAATTGGTGAGCAGGACATTTGTTGATTTTGCAGAACGCTGCTGTGACTGTCCGCAAACAAAAGAGGTAGCAAAGCCAGTCATCGCCGGAATTCGCCGTCAAGAACTTGATTTGCCCCGTTTAGAACAGGCGCGGTTGTTAATGGCGTGGATTGGCCCTGGAGTGGAACAACTCAACAGTTGCTATGGATTGGATTTGCTTTCTGTGTTACTGGCGGAAGGGCGGACTTCTCGTTTAGTGCGCGATTTGCGGGAAGAACAGCAATTGGTGCAGGGCATTTGTAGTCATTTTTCCTTACAAGGAGACTCAAGTTTATTTACAATAACAGCTTGGTTAGACCCAGCAAATGTGGAACGGGTTGAATCCTTAATTTGCCTGCACTTGAATAACTTGATATTTAATGGAATTAGCAAGCAGGAACTTATCCGCTGTCAACGGCTGCTTTGTAACGACTTTGCATTTTCTACCGAGACACCAAATCAACTTGCAGGGCTTTATGGATACTACAACACTATCGCCCAAGCGGAATTAGCAGTGACCTATCCCTCGCAAATTCAATCCTATAGTGCCAAACAACTGCAAGAATTAGTACAAGAGTATCTTTCACCCAATCATTACGCGGTAACAGTAGTTAAACCCTGTTAGTGTTTGAGGTTAGTCTTTAGTAGTTAGTGGTGAACCAGTACTGCGGGAGGGTAACGCTGCCACAGGTAACTGATGTGCCTCCTGCGGAGGAGCTTCCGCTAACGTCGCAGACGTGCCGCAGGCAGACCCGTAAGCGCACGCACACTACGTGTTGGCGCAGCCTGTCCGCAGGGCTTACGCCGTATGGCGTGGCGTCAGGCATAGGGTTAGTGGTGAGCCAGATCTCTCCGGCGGTGTTCCCGCACCCTGGCGTAAGCGCGTAAGCGCAAAGTGTGCCGAAGGCATAGGCGCAGCCTCTGGGCAGGAAATACCCGTATGGTTAGGTTATTAGGCAATCTACCAACAATTACCAACTATCAACTACCAACTACCAACTATCAAATGACAACATCTGTGCAAAAATCGCATCTTCATCGCATTGTACTTAATAATGGCATTGTGGTGCTGGTGGCAGAAAATCAGACCGCCGATATTATTGCAGCGCGGATTTTTGTCCGCGCTGGTAGTTCTTATGAAAGCCAGGAGCAAGCTGGGTTAACACATTTACTATCAGCAGTACTCACCAAAGGCTGTGACGGACTTTCGAGTTTGGAAATTGCCGAACAAGTGGAGTCTGTGGGAGCGAGTGTAAGTGCAGATACCACTGCTGATTATTTTTTGCTTTCATTAAAGACAGTCACGTTAGATTTTTCAGAAATTTTTACTTTGGCAGGGCGGATTTTGCGATCGCCAACATTTCCAGAAGCAGAGGTGGAACTAGAACGTCGTATTGCCCTCCAAGATATTCGCTCGCAGCAAGAGCAGCCGTTTACCATTGCCTTTGACCAACTCAGGGATATAATGTACCAAAACCATCCTTATGCAAGGTCGGCATTGGGAAATGAAGCCACTATGAGCCGCTTAACTCGTGCAGATTTAGTGCGGTTTCATCAGACTCATTTCCGTCCAGATAATATTGTTATTAGTATTGCTGGACGAATCACACCAGAAAATGCGATCGCTCTTGTGGAAGAAGTTTTTGGTGATTGGCAATCACCCCCTACTGAGCCGTTGCTCAGACTAGATTTACCAGAACTCACTGTTGAACCTCAAATCAAGATTAAGCCCCAACAAACGCAGCAATCCATCGTCATGCTGGGTTATTTGGGACCATCTGTGCTCTCTGATGACTACGCTGCCTTGAAGTTGCTGTCTACCTACTTGGGAAATGGTCTTTCCAGTCGCTTATTTGTGGAATTGCGCGAAAAGCTCGGTTTAGCTTACGAGGTATCCGCATTTTACCCAACACGACTTTTAAGAGCATCATTTGTTGTTTATATGGGGACAGCACCGGAAAATACCCAGATAGCTCTTTCTAGTCTGCGAAAAGAAGTTGATTTACTATCCATCATGCAACTTGAGGAAGAGGCACTGCAAGCAGCTAAAAACAAAATACTAGGGCAGTATGCCTTGGGCAAACAAACTAACGCGCAAATCGCCCAGGTGTATGGCTGGTATGAAATTTTAGGACTAGGAATTGATTTTGATAGGGACTTTCAGGAGACTATAGCATCTGTAAGTGCTGCGGATGCAATGGCATCTGCTTGCCGATATTTACGGGAACCTTACGTGTCTCTGGTTGGTCAAGAGGAAGCAGTTAATAGTGCGACTGCGTATTTCAATCCCTAATAGGGATTAAGAATACCTCTCCTCTAGTTGCATTATACACCAATTACCGATATGTGTATTAGCATGAGATGACCCAGGGGCGATTTCCATGAAAGACAGCATGAAAACAAGTATTTTAAGTTACTTACGGTTTCTCAACCCGTCCGTAAGTGGCTGTGGAATAAAAAGAGAGCAGAGGTATAAATCCTTATCAAGGATGGAAATACTGCTGTACTGTTGTGTGTCTCTGCTCCTTGGCTTCTCTGCTACAGTATCGGTTGCAGCTCCACCACAACAAATTGCACAGGCAAATTCGCCTGAAGTCATCAATCGTCCTACTTTGCAAGTTGGTAGCAAAGGAGAGCGTGTCACGGAACTTCAAGCTGCTTTAAAACTTTTGGGCTTCTACACAGGCACAGTAGATGGGGTTTATAACGAAAGTACTGCCCTAGCTGTTTCAGGCTTTCAGCAAGCAGCGGGCTTAAAAGCAGATGGCGTTGTTAACGCAACGACTTGGCAACAACTCTTTCCTAACGAACCAATGGTAGCGTCTTCTGGCTCGTCACCTAGTACAAGTCGGTTTCCTGTTCCATCTGAGACTTCTAACACCAATCAGGTTGTTGTTCCTACTTCTAATTCAAGAGCTACAACTAGCAGTCCTAGAGTTGTCAATTCTAGACCTGAACCCAGACCTACAACTACCAACACCACAGTTGCTACTTCCAAACCTCAAGCCAGAGCTAGAACATCAACGACAACTACCAACAACAGAGGAGTTAATTCCAAACCTGAACCCAGACCTGCAACACGGAATGCAACTGCTAGTTCACAAAGGACCTACGTACGACAGTCAACATCTACTCGTTCTGGTTCGACACGTTCTGAGCAAACAACTCGGATTCAGCAAAGCGATCGCTCTGGGCA
This sequence comes from Mastigocladopsis repens PCC 10914, assembly GCF_000315565.1. Lineage (NCBI taxonomy): Bacteria > Bacillati > Cyanobacteriota > Cyanophyceae > Nostocales > Symphyonemataceae > Mastigocladopsis > Mastigocladopsis repens. The sequence continues at coordinate 2,082,370 of NZ_JH992901.1, forward strand.
AACCACCCGTCGTCCCAGGTCAACTACTCGTTCTGAGCAAATCTCTGCAATTCAATACACCTCAGAAGGATTACCGATTTTACGTGTAGGGATGCGTGGTTCTGAGGTTGTGAAGTTACAACAACGACTGCGAAGACTCGGTTTCTTAAATAAGGGCGATATTGATGGCGATTTTGGCGCCACAACTGAGACGGCGGTTATCGCTTTACAGAAGCGCTATGGTTTGAATGCTGACGGTGTCGTTGGTGCTGCAACTTGGGATATTCTGATGCGACGACGGGGAGGCTAAACAATTCAAAATTCAAATGGGAATTATTAGCCATGTTTCAAGATAGCAAGACCATTGTTTATTAAATCAGGAGTCGATTTTCAGTAGCTCAATTTTGGCAGAGGGAAAATCGGCTCTATACTTTATTTAGGCTCTTTCAAAGTTGAATTAAAACCAACCCCTGTAATACGATAAAGATACCCGAATAAACAGGTATCGTTAAATGCAATTCCTAAAAACTATATTATTTTTGAGAAACACGAGAAGAACAAAGAATACTCTCAAAAAGAAGGGTAGAATCTACAATTAATAAAAAAACTTATGAGACCCTTGTTATTAACTTGGATAGGCACTGCAGTGGCGTTGCTGATTACAGCTAATATTGTTCCTGGATTCTCCGTAAAGAATTTTGTAGCAGCCCTGGTGGCTGCCATAATTATCGGCTTAGTCAATGCAATAATTAGACTTATTTTAAGCGTTTTGACGTTTCCTATTACCTTGCTGACTTTTTGGTTATTTACATTTGTTATCAATGCTCTCGCTCTAAGGATAGCAACTGCTCTGACTCCCCGTGAGCTTTTTGATATTAGTGGTGTTGGGGCAGCTTTATTAGGATCAATTGTGCTAGCACTCGTTTCTAGTACAATTAACTATTTTCTTAGAAAAATTGATTGAAAGATATCATTGTGCTAACTATTAGTTATAAAGTATACATATATAAACTTAAATTGAAGAAGAACCCAGAATGCACTTTCGTTGGGGATAACGCCTGCGGCGACACTCCGCGAACGCGGAGCTTGCACTTGCGCTTATAGACCCGCTACGCTATTGTTGACCACCTTTCGTGTTCGCACTCCTCAGGGCATGGGAAACCCTACTACACCGCAGCCTCCAGAACGCACCAAAGCAGAATAATTCTTGAGTGTTGAGTTCTTATCCCTACGAGAAATCTATTTTTGCCAGAAGTCTATTCTTTTTCTGCTTGGGCAACAGCTACCGTTACCACTCCCGGTTGCCCCTCTAAACGGAAAATTTGTTTGGAAACTAGTAACTTAACCCCTAAACCCTCTGTAGTCTGTCCGTTCTGAGGACATTCTAGAGGGATGAGGTCAGAGGCTGCACATACAGCAGCCGCCTCCGCAACACTACGGGTTCCCACTTGTTTTGTGACAACTTTCGATGGGTTGGGGACACAAACTTTGCTCAGGACATCACAGGAAAAGGTTTTTAAAGGCAAATTGCGCTCTTTGCAAAGTTCCACTAAACCAACTTCATGAGATTTGATATCAATGGTAGCAATACCTGCGATCGCACTTTCCGCCAGTTGATGTTCTCGAAAAACTTGCTGAATTGCCCTTTCTATCAGCTGGCGTGAAGTTCCGCCTGTACATCCAATTCCCACCCACAAAACTCGTGGATGCCAGTAAACTTCCGCAGGTATAAACTCCACTACTTCTTCAAATCCAATTGAATTATATACTTAACTTGCTTAAGCCCTTAATGTGTCCAAATTGACTAACTTTATCGGGAGCTTTTTTCCTAAAAACCTGTAGCACTTGAGATAGCAGGGTTAATATTCACATAACTTTTCTAAGTAGTCTAGTTTTTTAGAGATTTTTTCTAGAAAAAATACAGCCCTTATTCCTGTGCCCCTGTCAAGCGCAGACTCCGTACTACAGTAGGATAGTTATTAAACTCTGCAAGCATCAAAGCTGTATAACCACCTTGGTTTTTTACATTCACGTCTGCTCCAGCTTTAAGCAACAATTGCACCGCCTCGCCATAACCCCGCGAAGCTGCCCACATCAACGCTGTCCCCCCCGCTGAGTCTTGGAGATTCACGTCTGCGCCCTTTGCCACAAGATGCTGTATCACGCCTGTATGATTGCGTTCCGCTGCTTTAATCAAAGCAGTTTTCCCATCATCACCTTGAGTATTGACATCAGCACCGTGGTTTAATAAAACCTTCACTATTTCAATGTGTCCTTGCATTGCGGCTAGCGTCAACGGTAGCTCACCCAAGTTTTTCTCTTTCCAATCTGCTCCTTGACTCAGCAGTGCTTCGGCAATTTGGCTGTGTCCCTGCAAAGCTGCCAGGAGTAGTGGTGTATCTCCCAAATGATTCCTCATTTGCACATTTGCACCTTGGCTGAGTAAGACTTCTACCACATCGGCGTAACCTTCTACCACGGCAAGGTGTAAAGCTGTTTCACCATCTTTATCTTGGACATTGACATCAGCGCCGTTAGCAAGTAGCGCTGCTGCGATCGCACTATGTCCCGCTGCTGCTGCTGCTGATAAAGCCGTACCACCATCCAGGTTTCGTACCTTTACGTCAGCCCCTGCTGCTAACAGTGCTTGCACAACTGCCAGATGTCCCAAATCTGCCGCAATCATCAGTGCGGTTTCTCCCTCTTCATCTTGGGCATTGACATCTGCATTAATTTGTAGTATTGCTTGTAAAATTGTGCTATGTCCAGCGCGTACTGCCAGTTCAAAAGCCGTGTCCTGATCATTATCTTTGACATCTACCTTGGCACCAGCAGCAAGTAAGACTTGCACCACATCAACGTGTCCTTTCAAGGCTGCTACCATCAAGGCAGTGCTGCCATCTTCATTAGTGGCATTGACATCTGCACCTCTGGAAACTAAAAGCTTTACAATGTCAAGACGATTGGCACTGGCTGCTAACATCAAAGCCGTCAATCCATAGCGCTTTCTTTTCAAATCGATGTTGGCACCTGCATCAAGAAGCGATCGCGCAATTTCCGTGTAGCCTAAATGAGCAGCAAACATTAACGGCGTAGTGCCATCGCGCTCCCCAGTATCTACCTTAGCACCCGCATTAAGCAGTGCTTGCACCAGCTTGATATCACCATTTTTTGCAGCCGACAGCAGCAAGACATCGTTATTTTTAGTCATTTGTCATTCGTCACTAGTGATTCTTTGCGTCAGAGCGTCTGCGCATCGTCTCATTTCCTCATCTCCCCATCTTCCCATCTCCCCATTCCCAATAAGCGTTATGCTAATTTTTATGAAGACTTAAGAATAGGGGCAACAGCTATGAGTCTGGAACTTTCACCATCAGTTAAATATTGGTTAAACTTTTTTCACCCAACCATGATGTGGGCGCTATTACTACTTTCCTTATATGCTGGGTATCTAGGGCTGCAAGTCCAACGTACCAGAAATGCTCAGGGTGAGGAAAAGAAAGAATTAATAAAAGGTAGATACAACGTCAAACATCACCAAATCGGCTCTATACTCTTGGCTTTCATGGTGGCAGGTGCTATTGGTGGTATGGCAGTCACCTATATCAATAATGGTAAGTTGTTTGTTGGGCCTCACTTACTAGGAGGACTTGGTATGACAAGTCTGATTGCCTTTTCTGCTTCCCTGTCGCCTTTTATGCAAAAAGGGGCAAATTGGGCGCGCATAACTCATATTGTGTTGAATTTCGTGCTTGTAGGTCTTTTTGTTTTGCAAGCTCTTAGTGGCGTGCAAATTGTTCAAAAAATTCTTAGTCAAGCATAGTTAATAGTCATGAGTCATTAGCTAATGACTCATGACTCATGACTCAGCGCTTTTTCTTAGAATTGACTGGAAAAGGTATGCCAAAAGATTGATGAAAATCTTCCTGGACTTTGCAGGTCAAGCGGCGGGAAACTTGGCGGACAATTTGGTTAAGTAGGCGATCGCCTGTAGAGTGAACCAGAGACTTGGGTAATCGTTGAATAAACCTGGGAAAGTGAATCGAAACAGTCAAATCCAATTCCCACTCCACCCGTGTCATTTCACCCAAGCAGATGGCAGAACCGTTTACCGCATTTTCTGACAATTGCATTGAAGCCCGATAATCCACATCATAACCAGGAGCGTGATAGTCAGGAATCGGGATAGTGCGGATGCGATAGACTCCTTCCTCTGGCGGTAATAGTTCTAAACCAATTTTTGGTTCGACTTCGTAACCAAAAGAACCGAAACGACCGATGACTAAGGCATAGCCATTGTTCCCCAACGGTTCCACCTTCATGGGATCAGCACAGCGCGAAAACCATGAGGCGTGATTATTGAGATATTCTGCAACGCTTCGGGCTGCAGCATACATTTCCATATAGTCGCTATAACGACCGTAAAACCTTGTTGCTGTGCCTACAGTTGCTTCTTGGGTTATTTCCCCAGCTTCTTCTAGCGTCGATGTCACGGACAAGAGTGCTTCAGTTGTGTCAAAAGACTGATAATCTGGGTTTTTTGAAATCATAAAAGCGTTCTTCTATAGTGAAAACGTTTATCTAAATTAATAATTCCCTTCGGAGGTACTAAGTTTCGTACTAAATCTTCATTTTGACGGAAATCTCAATCATCTGTCATGCAGTTCATCTAATCTGTACATAATCTCTAAAATAGAAAACTAAAAAACAGATACTAATTTTCCAGGATAGCGTTAATCATGAAAGCATTAGTAGCAGGGGCAACAGGTGAAACAGGTCGCAGGATAGTGCAAGAACTGAGAGCGCGCAATATTCCCGTTCGTGCTTTGGTCAGGGATATAGAGCAAGCAAGGAGTATTCTGGGGGCTGATGTCGAATTGGTCACAGGGGATGTGTTAAAATCAGAAAGCCTATCTGCTGCTTTGGGTGATAGCACAGTTTTACTGTGTGCCACTGGCGCAAAACCAAGTTTTGACCCGACCGGACCATATAAAGTAGATTATGAAGGGACTAAAAATTTGGTCGATGCGGCAAAGGCTAAAGGAATAGAGCATTTTGTCTTAGTTTCTTCTTTGGCGACTTCTCAGTTTTTCCATCCCCTAAACTTGTTCTGGCTGATTTTGTATTGGAAAAAGCAAGCTGAGGAGTACATCCAGAAAAGCGGTCTGAACTATACGATTGTGCGACCTGGTGGTTTAAAAAATGAAGATAACTCCAACTCAATTGTGATGCAAAGTGCTGATACATTGTTTGAGGGCAGCATCCCCCGGCAAAAAGTCGCCCAAGTTTGTGTTGAGGCGCTGTTTGAGCCAGCGGCAAAAAATAAAATAGTAGAGATTGTTGCTAAGGAAAACGCTCCCGCAAAAAGCTTTGGACAACTCTTTGCTAACGTGGCTTAAGTTAAGCCCTAAGTCAAAAGTCAAGAGTCAAATAACTCATGACTTTTGACTCACGACTAATTTTGTGAAATTTCCTGAATGAGTGCGTCGAAGACTGTTGTTATATTTTGATGACAATAGCAGGTAACTGTAAGGAGTCGGACTCTGAAGAAAGGCTTAGAACGCAAAGGCGGCGTTGAACAACTCATAGGGCCAATAGCCGCGCTTCTTGGCTTCGTATGTCTGTTGCAGTGGTATATATTTGGCAATTTCAGATTTTATAGCGATCCTATCTTTCGCAACAATCAGCCACCCTTGGTCATGAAAGGGGGAGACCCTTATATCCGTGCTTTAATGCGGACTATCTCAGCGAGTGAAGCGAGTAGTAACCGTCCTTATTCAGTTTTGTATGGCGGACGGCACTTTGACAACTTTAGCCGCCATCCTGAGATATGCATCACCATTGTCACAGGTCCCAACAAGGGAAATTGTTCAACAGCCGCTGGTAGATATCAAATTATTAATACTACTTGGTATACTCTAACTCGTCGCTATCACCCAAACCCAGAACGATTTATGTTTTGGGTTTCTTATAGTTTTGAACCAGAGTATCAAGATGCAGTGGTTTACCGTTGGCTAAATGATTCTCAATTTTGGGGAACTGATATTTCTCAACTGCTGCGTCAAGGAAAGTTACAAGAAGTTTTGCGGCGCTTGTCTCCTACGTGGACAAGTTTGGGATATGGTATAGAAACAAATTCTGTGAGTCGTTCTTTACCTCAAATTTATCAGAAAATTTTGCTAGAGGAATTAAAGACAGCTGGAAAATCAGTGTAAGGATCTACCTAAATCAAAAATAATCTGGCATTTTCAACAAATGCCTTGACCTTTTCAAAATGAATATTATGTCCTGAATGACTAATGACTTTTAGCTGACACAATTCACACATTTGAGCAATTTTTGTATTGATTACTATAAATTTTTCATCATCTTCACCAACTAGTAAAAGCAAAGTATTTGTATTCACTTTCAGTTTTTCCCACAAAGAAGGTTGACATCCAGTTCCCATTAATCGCAGAGACTTTGCCAACTCAATCGGATTATTTTGCAAACGAACTTCTATCAGGCGCTGAAATTGGGGATGATTTTTGATAGAGCCAAAAATCGCTTGACTATACCAGTTAGCGAGAAAATTAGCAAAATCATTTCTATCAACACTTCTTTCTAGTTTCCTGGCTATTTGCTCATCACGTTTAACTCGTTCTATTCGTTCTGCTTCTGTTAATAAACCAGGAGACGCTGATTCCAAAACAATTTTAGAAAAACGGTGCGGAAAATGTAAGGCGAGGTATAAAGCTAATCTCCCTCCCATTGAATAACCAAGCAAAAAGCATTTGGCAATTTTTAAATTATTTAGGAAATCGATTAAGGCATGGGCAGCCTTTGACATTGTATAACACTCATCACCACCCAAAATTTTGGTTTCTCCATGTCCAGGCAGGTCAATTGTCAGACAGTAAAAGTCATCAGATAGTAATGATATTGCTTCATCAAATTCATGGCTGTTTCCCATAAATCCGTGCAAAAAAAGAATGAGTGGTTTTGTTGGATTACCATTGAAAGAATAGTTAAATTGATAATTGGCAATTATCATATTTTAGCCATAGCAAATGGAATTCCCAGTTATACAAGCCAAAACAAGAATTTCATTGAAACCCGCGTAGGCGGGTTTAGTTTGTGTAGTTGCGATTTCCAATCGTCAAGGCATCTAAGGTAAAAACCTATCCAAAGCCGCTTTAAGTTGTTCAATTTCAACTTCAATATTGCCCTCTTTTGCGGCTCTGGCAACACACTCTGTTAAATGTTCATCCAGAACAATTCTTGCCACCCGATCAAGTGCTCCCCGCACTGCGGCAATTTGTAGTAACACATCAGGACAAGGGCTACTTTGCTGCACCATTGTTTTAATGCCACGAACGTGTCCTTCTATACGCGAAAGCCGATTGACTATTCGCCGCAAAGATTCTTCGCTATGAACATGAGGATGAACCGACTCTTCATTGTTATGAATATGCTGTGTATTGTCTTTGTCTGTATCCTCAAAGAGTAAATCCTGATTGTGTTTAGAAGTAGGTAAGGACTGTTTTGTTAATCGGTTCGAGCCATTCATAGGTTTTTATATAGGTGCTGCCAGTAAATAAGATCCTAGCCTAGAGGAGAGAGGAGGGGGTGAGGGGAGGTGGGGAGATGGGAAGAACACTAATATTTCTGATAATTTAGTAAATAAAATGATAAATAACTTACGTAATACCTGATTTGGAGGATGAGGGCGAGAGAGTGAAACCTGGAGCAATAAGCGAACGTCACTGGACAGTGATTCTCCTCAAATCTGCAAAAATAGCTATAGAGAGATTCACGATTAAGCAACAATTAGGCTGAAACATTAGGTTGTGGTTATGCGATCCAAACTACCCCGGTCAATACGCCAACTAAGTACTCATGTGCTAGCCGTGATTCTAGGAGTTGTGCTCACTGTTAGCACCTTGCGAGTGTCACCCTCTCAAGCAGAACCAGCGCCATCTGTCACTGCTGATTCACCACAACTTGTTGCCCAGAGGCAATCACCAGCTACTGCTGCTATTGGTAGTACCAGCTTTGTCACCGCAGCGGTGAATCGCGTTGGACCAGCAGTCGTTAGGATTGACACTGAACGCACAATTACCAGACGTGCTGCCGATCCTTTCTTTGATGACCCCTTTTTCCGGCAGTTTTTTGGTAACGGTTATTCCCAGCAGTTGCCTCCTGAACAATTACGCGGTCTTGGTTCTGGCTTCATTATTGACAAGAGTGGGTTAATTCTGACTAATGCCCATGTGGTTGATAAGGCTGATAAGGTAACAGTTCGCCTCAAGGATGGACGTAGCTTTGAAGGCAAGGTACAAGGCGTTGATGAAGTCACTGATTTAGCAGTCGTCAAAATTAACGCTGGTGGGGATTTACCAGTCGCACCCTTAGGTTCTTCAACGAGTGTACAGGTGGGTGACTGGGCGATCGCAGTCGGGAACCCCTTAGGATTGGATAACACCGTGACTTTGGGGATTGTCAGCACCCTCAGACGTTCCAGCGCCGAAGTTCGTATTCCCGACAAGCGCTTGGACTTCATTCAAACTGACGCCGCTATCAACCCTGGTAACTCTGGTGGACCACTCTTGAATGCTCAAGGCGAAGTGATTGGGATTAACACAGCCATTCGTGGTGACGCAATGGGTATTGGGTTTGCTATTCCCATCGATAAAGCCAAAACAGTCGCAGTCAAACTAGAACGAGGAGAAACAATTGCTCACCCATTCATAGGTGTGCAAATGGAAGAGTTAACGCCCGAAATGGCAAGGCAGTTTAACTCTAACCCTAATTCTCCTATTCAGTTGCCAGAAATGAATGGCATTTTGGTTAGGCAAGTGGTTCCCAACTCACCTGCTGCTGCTGCGGGAATACGTCCGGGAGATGTGATTGTTCAAGTTGATGGACAATCGATTACTAAGGGCGCACAGTTGCTTGATATCGTAGAAAATAGTCGTGTCGGTCAGGAATTGCAGTTGAAAGTGCAAAGAGGGAACCGGACACAACAGCTATCGGTACGCACAGCGCAAATGCAAAATGCCTCGTAACAATCTTAAATTTTGATAAATTTTGATAAAAACCCGGCTTCTTCAAAAAGCCGGGTTTGTTTTTGGTTAATGTCTTTTTGTGGTCAGAAACTGACGCAAACTCAGCAAATTTAGAGTTTGTCCCAGCGACAGGGGTAAAAGTGACACTCCCTCTAGACGAGACTGCACCCAACCTTCTCCCCAATACCATTCGTGAAAGCCGTCTATTCCTTGACTCAATAACAAGCGTAAGCAGTTGGGACGCGCCACATCTACTTGATGATGAATCGAGACTGGTCCGATCCGGGTAGTAAACTCGAATCCATGATGCAGTTCTTCTGGCATTCCGGTAGCAAAGCGACCTGTGGGGAGCCATTTTTCTAGTTCTCTAGGACGCAGCAGACTGTCATGAATTGCAGTGAGGGATGCATCCACTTCTATGCGTAGTTGGCTTTGTTGAAAATTACCTAGCATTTTTGATAGTTGGTAGTTGGTAGTTGATAGTTGGTAGTTGATAGTTGGTAGTTGATAGTTGGTAGTTGATAGTTGGTAGTTGATAAGTAAGTCGGTGTAAATAATTAAAGGTATGTAGTAAGCGCTTACTACCAGCGAGTTTCCACCCTTTACTTTTCTTTACAAAGTTGAATTTTTTCTCCCCTACTTACTTAGTTGTTCCACTTGCCATTTACTACTAACCACTACCCACTAACAAATGACAAATAACAAATATTAAATATTTGACACTCCCATGCATTTTACACAAGGGATTCTTAGTTCTAGCCAATATCCCGTAAGGGATATGTATTCACTAAGTGACCGCTACTCATTTCTGATTCACGGAGAGTAGGTGTACAGTATACTGTTCCCCTACTCTGCGGAGTGCCAAGCACCGCATAACCTGAATCGACACTTTCCATTGCAGATAGTGGTTCTTTTAAATTCAGGTCACAAGTAAAACCTACCCAGCGAGCTAAATTCACAGCAGCATTATGGTCTGCATGATGATAATGTCCATTTGGACAGTTAAAATCATGCTTCTTTCTATCACCTAGGGTTCCACAAGTTGAACAAGTTTTTGATGTGTAGGCAGCAGGAACTTTAATGACTTTGCGTCCTACCATCTCAATTTTGTATATCAACTTCTGCTCTAGAGAACAGAAGCAATGGCTATCCCAATCACCTAGATCAGTCATAGTCTTTCCAGATAGGTTGGTAGTCTTGAGACATCCTTTCAGGTCTTCTAAAACAACATCCGCATCTAGAAATTGGGTGAATCTAACGATTCTACGACTGATAGTGTGGTTAACCGCCTCAAGCCATCTATGCTCTTTTGTTTCTTGTTTCTTCAATGCTCTAAACTTCTTTGCTTGCAGTAGAGACTTCCTACGCTGTTGGTAGTATCTTCTACGATGCTTGGCACAAAGCCCAGAGAAAAAGATGGCAAAACCTCTAGATGATGCTGCGACTGCTAAATTATTCTGCCCTCTATCAACACCTATTCTGTTTTGTGATTGTACTTCTGGAACTTCCAAAGTAACGCTCATATAGGCATACCAGGCATTGCGCTTGTAGAGTAGCCTGATGCAACCTTTGTCACACTGATTAGCTAGTACTTTCTCTAGTACAGTTTGCCAGTGTGGGGAAGCAACTTCTACGGGAACTCGCTTAACACCTTTAATGGTAGGAAAACTCAGACTGTATGTATCGCCTACTTTGTGTAGGCTCCAATTCTGCTTGTTGATTTCAATAGGTAGCTTTGTGTAATTTTTAACTTCTCTACCAGTAGCAGAAATGGTATGCCGAATAGTTTGATTGCTGAGTGCAGAGGCAAGCGTGCTACTGATCTTTGCTGTTGTTATTTTACGCCGTTCCATATAGGGAAGAGATAGCAATTTGTTTGCCAGACAGATATTTTCTTGTTCCATCTGGGCAAACATCTCTGCTTTCACCCTATTTAAGTTGACAAACTTCAGCTTAATTGTTAGCTTCACTTGCTTCATGGCATCATTCTAACTCAATCATTACACACCTGTTTAAGTTAAGTTTTGTTATACTAGGATAACTATCATTCCCAGGCATAAAAGCAGGGAATCTCAGTAAGACATTATTGATAAGGGTTTTTCATGGCGGATCAATTAATTCGCGCCACAGCAGCTGAAGGCGGAATTCGTGCAGTCGGTGCAATTACCACACGCTTAACAGAAGAAGCAAGGGCTAGACATAAGCTTTCCTACGTGGCAACGGCTGCCTTAGGTCGAACTATGACAGCAGGCTTATTGATGGCTTCTAGTATGAAGCGATCTGGGTCTAGAGTCAACATCCGGGTGAAAGGCGATGGACCTTTGGGTGGTCTATTGATAGATGCAGGGCTAGATGGGACAGTACGCGGCTACGTAGAAAATCCATCTGTGGAACTGCCTCCCAATAACATAGGTAAGCTAGACGTTGGTGGTGCAGTTGGGGAAGGGTTTCTTTACGTTGTACGCGATGTTGGGTACGGCTACCCTTACTCCAGTACGGTAGAACTCGTTTCTGGTGAAATTGGCGATGATGTGGCGCATTACCTGATCACTTCCGAACAAACTCCTTCGGCTGTGGTTTTAGGCGTGTTTGTCGGAGCAAGCGGGGTAACGGCTGCAGGAGGGTTACTAGTGCAAGTGATGCCTAAAGCCGCGAGAGACGAAGCTCTAGTAGAAACTTTGGAATCACGGGTCGCCGCATTATCAGGGTTTACACCTTTGTTGCAAGCGGGTAAATGCTTGACAGACATCTTTCAAGACTTGCTGGGAGATATGGGGCTTGTTGTGTTTCCCGAAACCCAAATCCTACGTTTCCACTGTCGATGTTCCTTTGACCGGGTACTAGGAGCACTCAAAATGTTAGGTGAAGCAGAACTGGAAGACATGATTGTCAAAGATAATGGCGCTGAGGCAACGTGCGATTTTTGCGGTACAGTATATCAGGCAAGCAGAGATGATTTGTCTCAACTTATTGTCGATTTGCAAGCAGAGGCTTCGGCAAGGGTCTAAAGTAAAAAAAAGAATTTTAATTTTGGGAATACATGGTATCTGTGGAGGAAATATGATTGTGTAAGAAGTAGCTTTTTCAATTATGAGAAAGTTACTATGGCAAGGACAAAAGTTTGGAGCTATAACAGATCGCTATTCTATTATTTTGGTGTGAGAAATGACAGAGCGGGACATACCAGAAAGTTGGTTACCAAGTAGCCCAAAAGAGCCAGATAATATGACTAGAACATCCCGAGAGCAACAAGTTAGTGAAACTCATGCGTCTGGTGTCCAAGCGAGTGGTTCTACTTTCAAGTCTGTGAAACGCTCAAAACCAACTGATTCTGAAGAAATATCTATAGATAACCAGCCAAAAGAAACAGTATCACTCAGTACAAGTTCTTGGAAATTGCCCAAATGGACAAAAAGCTGGGTGTTGTGGACGTTATTGTTGGCGTTGGTGCCTGGCGCAATAGCCTTCGTTTCAACAGCAATGTTACTCAAGCTGCCATCTGCGCCAAACTGTCCATCGATTTTCTGGCCCTTGGCTAGTGCGTCGGTGCGGTTGCATTGCGCTCAGCTGGCAGCTTCTAAGCAGACGGTGAAAGACCTTGTGCAAGCGATCGCCCTCGTGAAGGAACTGCCAGAAAGTCACCCACTCCATGAAGAAATTGACCGTTTGATAGAACAGTGGTCACGAGATATTCTGCAATTAGCCGATCAGAGTTTCCAGGCTGGTAGCCTAGACGAAGCGATTGCAACTGCTCGCCAAGTTCCTCAAGATGAATCTGCTTATAAATTGGTAGAAACGCAAATTACCAAATGGCAATCCACCTGGTGGGACGCCGAAGGCATTTACAAAAAAGCAGAAGCTCAAATGCGTGAACAGAAATGGCATCAAGCGTTTATGCTTGCTGCGAAATTATTGCGTATAGATAATAATTATTGGGCAACGACTAAATACGACCAATTGAACCGTCTGATTGTGAGTGCGCGAGAAGATGGTGATAAGCTAGTAAAAGCTAAAACTTTAGCCGAAAGTAGGTCAGTCAATAATCTCCTCAAAGCCATCCAACTGGCAGAGTCGGTTCAGCGAGACAGTTACGTTTATCCAAAAGCTCAGGAAGTTCTGCCAAAATTTGGACGCGAAATGCTGGAGTTGGCACAGGCAAAGCTGGACGGAAAGGATGCGGACGAAGCCATTTCCATAGCCCAAAAAATTCCTCCTAGCACTGGGCACCAGATGGAAATAGAGGACTTTATTGTCTTAGCTGAAGCCCAAAGGAACGCATGGTTAGGGTCAACTTCCGGTTTAGAGGCGGCAATTGCCCAAGCTCAACAAATAGAGGCAACAAGACCAGTGTATGCAAAAGCACAAAAACTTATTGCTAGCTGGCAACTGGAAATTCAAGATGTCGCCCATCTAGAAAAAGCGCGATCGCTAGCAAGCCTGGGTTCAATTAACGATTTAGCAGCAGCGATCGCTGAAGCACAACTCATTCCTAAGAATAACCCGCGCGCACAAGAAGCAAGACAAGAAATTGGTAACTGGGTTGCTCAAGTGCAGACAATAGAAGACCGTCCTTATTTGGATCGTGCTGACCAGATAGCAATGTTTAATGACGTTAACACTCTCCAAGCGGCGATCGCAGAGGCAGGTCAAATTCGACGGGGTCGTGCGTTGTATCAAGAAGCACGAAGAAAAATTGGAAATTGGACGGCAAAGATTCAACGCATTGAAGACCAACCCTACTTGGATCGGGCAAGGGAACTGGCAAACAGTGGCGATTTACCTTCTGCTATTGCAACAGCTGGGCAAATTGCATCAGGACGAGCACTTTCGGGTGAAGCGCAAGCCGATATAAATGAATGGCAAGGGCAAATTCGTGCTAGAGAAAACTGGAAGAGAGCGCAGGAAGTCGCAATAACTGGAACTCCACAAGCTTTGGTAGAGGCAATTAGGTTAGCTAATAGAGTACCAGATGGTAGCCTCTTACGCAATGATGCTAATGTCGCTATAGACCAATGGGGTCAGCAATTGTTGGATATAGCCCGTGCTCAGGGAGAGTCTGATATGGTTAAAGGTATTGAGATAGCCAGGCTGATTCCACGAACATCTGCTGTGTACAGTGCTGCACAAGAACAAATTAGAGCGTGGGAGGAGTACCTCAATCCTCAGCCACAAGAATCTCCACAAGAATCTCCACAAGAATCTCCACAAGAATCTCCACAAGAATCTTATACTGTGCCATCGACGATTATCGAAGGGCAGTAAAGTTGGGTACGTTTGGGCTAGTTTCCCTTGAACTTTTGTTACCCGGGCGTACTGCTTCTTAATTTTTTACAAAATCTGCAAACCCTAGGACTGATTTATCGGTGAGCATATTCTCTGTTTAGAGAATATGCATGAATCGAATTCTCTATTGTCTTTTTTCAGAGAGAATTGTATCGTCTGAATTTGAGGCGGATAATTATCTTATCTGACTTCATGCAAGTAAAGTCAGGCAGGAAGCAATATCAATTCCCCATTGTCCCTTCCTGATGACCGTTGACCATTTTCGCTTTCACTCTATGTATGCAGTTTCTCATAACTGCGTACATATCGTTATTGACAACGTTCTTTTGGTCTTCCTTATCACCCAGTTCTTCCACAAGGTTGTGGTGGTCTCAGTCTTCACGGTGGGTTGCAAATCTTTCTTATCAGGAGTCGTATTCATGAGTTTTCTCCTTGAAGTATCTAGTTTCTTATGGGTGTTTCTCCCTAGCTTTCACCTTAGTCAACAAAGCGTGACAAAAAAGTGACGAACTTGGGACAATTCGCAGGAATTTGATCAATTTACAATATACGCGCTTTGAAGGCGTCTACCGCCGACTTGTCCTAACGGCTTTGGCGACTGGTATACAACTCAAGCAGGAAACTGCTAGAGCGCCGGGATTGACCAGCTTTGCTGTTAAGCTGTTACAGAGTCCGGGTGTACAGAGGTGATTACAGGTGTGTAACGGTTGAAGTCTTTTGTATTAAATGTGAGGATGTGGGTTAGTCCATGAACCAGCATGGCGGCAACCAGCCGCGTATCGTGGACATTAACGCCTTTAACCTGATACTCCACGACAAGCCGCTCCCACTGCTCATAAATGCTTTCAGTATCCAGATGCAGGGAGAAAAAAGCTTTTAACCGTTCGATTTCTTCTTGTGCTTCATTTGTAGTATGCCCCAATCCATTCTTCTGTGCAGGACGGGTATACACGTTCCAAAACTCAATGAAATTCTGGGGGACGACACAGAGCTTTTCTCCCCGATCTCGCAACAGAGAAACCGCATTGACGGCAGCGCCATACATGGGATGATGGGGATCTGCGCTACACAGGAGCACATTAGTATCTACAAGATACGCCACTACAGTAGGTCATCCTCATATATACTTTCCCGACTCAGCGCATATTCCGAAAGCGGTGGTGCGTTATGATGGTGATTTGCTGCCCATTCACGGAAAGCTTTTACCCATTCGGACGCTGTTGCCGTTTCATGGAAGGGGCGTTGTTCAACATTTTCTTTTACCAGTTGCTTGAGCATACTGTCCACATGAGGTTTAATCTGCTCAGGCGAAAGGTTGGTAATATGTGCCAGCGCCCCAATGACGCTTTCCATTTCTTCTCGGTGCAGTTCTTGTAAGCTCTGTATGTGCTGAGAGATGTGGGGTTCTTCGCTGCTGTTAAAAGAGGTATCTGTACTCATAGTGTTTCATAATAATTTACGTTTTCTCTCTTTATTATTAATAGTTTCAAGACCTTCATTTTGAAATATATCATTTTAATTAAGTAAATCCTTTTAGAAAGGTCAGTTTATAGATGGGGGAATTGTGAAACAAACACGCGATCACTCTGTGAAAATACCTTCTGACAAAAAGCGTCGCGCCTATCACTAGACACGAGCGCTTCACAAGTTGACACTTAAGTCAACAGGAGTGTTTCTGGATAGAAGGTTAGCCGAAAGTTTGAGGCTCATCGCCGGGGTAGTAGTAGTCAGATTTTTTCCATGAACCTCCTCCACCAACGACAGCAGCTTGGGCAGCCTCGTCGAGTTCTTCCACAATACAATCAAGCCATGTTGTGGTGGTCTCGGTCTTCACGCCGAGTTGCAAATCTTTCTTGTCAGGAGTCGTATTCATGAGTTTTCTCCTTGAAGTATCTAGTTTATACAGGGTGTTTAACCCTGGTTCCTTAGAGGATGTTTGTAAAGTTTAATTTCTTACTCACCTGAGCGACTTCTAGTCGCCTAACACTTTTAAAACATCCTCTTATACTTAGTCAACAAAGCGTGACAAACTTGGGACAAAACCGGACGAATATAACGCACATATTATGGAAAAGCTTATGAGCGTCCCACCAATTTATCCCGCAGATGCTTAATGCGATCGCGCAATTTCGCCGCCTCCTCAAACTCCAGTTTTTTCGCTGCTTCTTTCATCTGCGCTTCCAGTTGGGTAATCAACCCTGGAATCTCTTCCAAAGGCAATTCATCTATGTGTTGGTCAACTGTATCTAACTCAGTTGCATTTAATCGCCGCGACACTTCTAAGAAAGACAAAATCGCATTACTCGATTTCTTCTTCACAATCGGTTGCGGTGTAATTCCGTGCATCCGGTTGTAAGCCGTTTGAATGTTGCGACGCCTCTCGGTTTCTTCCATGGCTTTAATCATACTATTTGTTAGGTTATCAGCATACATAATTGCTTGTCCCCGCACATGACGCGCTGCTCTCCCAATCGTTTGAATCAGAGAACGTTCTG
The DNA here is from genome assembly GCF_000315565.1 of Mastigocladopsis repens PCC 10914. Classification (NCBI taxonomy): domain Bacteria; kingdom Bacillati; phylum Cyanobacteriota; class Cyanophyceae; order Nostocales; family Symphyonemataceae; genus Mastigocladopsis; species Mastigocladopsis repens. Next base: position 2,099,174 of record NZ_JH992901.1, read on the forward strand.
CACGCAAAAAGCCTTCTTTATCAGCATCCAAAATCGCCACGAGAGAAACTTCCGGTAAATCTAACCCTTCGCGCAGCAAGTTCACGCCAACTAACACATCAAAGTTCCCATCGCGCAAATCCTGTAAAATCTCGATTCGCTCAATCGAATTAATCTCGGAATGCAGATATCTCACCCGAATACTATTGTCTTGCAGATATTCGGTTAAATCTTCTGCCATGCGCTTGGTGAGTGTTGTAATAAGCACACGCTCTTGGCGGTCAACTCGGTCTTTAATTTCGCCTAACAAATCATCAATTTGCCCTTCTGTAGGACGTACAATGATTTCTGGGTCAATGACTCCAGTTGGTCTAATGATTTGTTCCGCCACATGACCTTCAGAAACTTCGAGTTCCCAATTTCCTGGGGTTGCGGAAACGAAAATACACTGATTTGCCTTTGTCCAAAATTCCTCTGCCTTCAATGGACGGTTATCAGCCGCACTGGGAAGACGAAATCCATGCTCAATTAACACTTTTTTCCGTGCTTGGTCGCCGTTATACATCCCGCGTATTTGCGGTACGGTCACGTGAGATTCGTCTATGACCAACAGCCAATCTTTGGGAAAATAATCAATCAAACACTCCGGTGGTTCGCCTGCATAGCGTCCTGCGAGGTGGCGAGAATAGTTTTCCACGCCGTTGCAATAACCCACCTCGCGTAACATTTCCAAATCATAGCGTGTCCGTTGGTCTATGCGTTGTGCTTCAAGTAATTTCCCAGCTTCTTCTAATTGTGCTTTTCGCTCTTTGAGTTCTGCTGCTATATCATCACAAGCCACCTCTAGCCTTTCTTCTGGAGTGACGAAGTGACGTGCGGGGTAAACATTCACCGCTTCCACACTCTTGATGATTTCACCTGTCACAGGGTCAACGTAGCGAATCGCGTCAATTTCATCACCAAAAAACTCCACGCGGATAATTCGGTCTTCATACGCTGGACCAATTTCCAACACATCACCCCGGACGCGAAAACGTCCACGACCCAATTCTACATCATTGCGACCATACTGAACTGATACCAAATCTTTCAGTATTTCCCGTTGGTTTACCTCCATCCCTACTTGAAAGGGAATGGCAGCTTTAAGGTATTCTGAGGGAATACCCAAACCGTAGATGCAACTAATAGATGCAACAACGATAACATCGCGCCGTTCAAAGAGCGATCGCGTCGCTGAGTGTCGCAACATATCAATTTCATCGTTAATCGAAGCGGTTTTTTCTATATATGTATCGGTGACAGGAATATATGCTTCCGGCTGATAGTAATCGTAGTAGCTGACGAAATACTCAACTGCATTATGAGGAAAGAAGTCTCGTAACTCATTACAAAGTTGTGCAGCGAGAGTTTTGTTATGAGCCAGGACTAGAGTCGGTTTCCCTACTTTTTCAATCACTGATGCTATAGTAAAAGTCTTCCCGGTTCCCGTAGCTCCCAGTAAAGTTTGGTACTGATGACCAATATTTACACTCGCAACAAGTTGGGCGATCGCTTGTGGCTGATCACCTGTTGGTTGAAAGGGAGCTTGAAGACAAAATTTTGTCATACAATTTCACTGGAAGTACCATATTTTATGGTAGCGAATGCGATAACTAGGTGTGCTACACAGTTGGGAATGATTTATTCCCATTGCACCTGATCTACATTGGCAATATTTATTTATTAAACTTTACAAAAGTTTTTTATATATCTAAAACTTTCAAAGACCATTATACTCAACTCTATATAAGCTTTATTGAAAATTCAACTTGAATATTAAGGAAAAATTTAACTTTACCAGAATATTGTAAAATTAATTAACAATACCTTGAGGTAAGAGGATATGAGCGTAAGCAGCTCTGGTAAAGCAATGAGTCCTCGGCAAAAGAGTTTGAAGCACAAGGGAGAAAAGACAGTGGAAAATAATCAGGGTCAAAAAATGAAAACCGATAAGGTTGAGCAAAATGGTGAACAGCCCGTGCCGTTAGAATCGCCAAGTAAACTGGAAGTCAGTGATACACTAGCGATCGCTGGGATACGTCCAGTCACCTCCAGTCATTTACAAGTTGTAGAAACTCAGAATGTCATGGGTATGCGTCCCATTACTGCAAACACATTCCACGTTGTTGACACTATTCATGTGTCTGGAGATCGTCCAATCGCTTCAAGTGATCTCGTCATTTCTGAAACATACTCTATCATGGGCAATCGCCCAGTTGCATCCAATGTTATCGACGATTCTGAAGGTCTGATGGGTTTTCTTGATTAGACAAAAAGTTTTACAAATAACATTAATCAACCCGGTTATCTACAACCGGTTTTTTTTATGAAAAAGTAGGATGCGTTATGAATTGTCCGTAATGCATATTAGCGATCGCGCTTCGACTCAGCATTTTTAAATAATTAAATAGCGGGAAGGAAGTCGTTATGAGCGATTTCTTCTCACTCTTTTAGCATAGGCGACTAATATACCTTGAGGTGGAAGGCTCTAGCAAAAATATTAAGCTAAGTTGTATGAGTGATAACAAAGAATTTCAAAGTTATAAATTGACTTTGAAAGAAAATTCCGAGAAATAGGGAGGTCAAAATGAGCTTAGAAGATCGTGCAAAAGCTACTGCTAAAAACATTGAAGGTAAAGCTCAAGAAGCAGCAGGAAATATCACTGGCGATCCAGAAGATAAAACTGAAGGTCAAGCAAAGCAAGCTGAAAGCGAAGTTCGTCACGGTATTGAAGACGTAAAAGATAACGTCAAGAAAAAGCTTGACTAGAATTGGGTCTTGCTGCTGAAATTTTAGGTATTTGTTACAGGGGAATTTCTTTAAAAAAATACCTAAAGGTTAGTTAAAATTAGCAGCTAATGTAAACGCGTATTATAAAAGCGCGGGTTCAATCAAGTCCGCTTACGCGGACTTTGTTTTTTAACACAGGACTTCACAATTAAATGCAAATTGCTAAAGTAAAGAATGTCCTTACTAAATCACTTACCTAAACATTTACACAATATAGGCTTAATTAACCTAAATAAACCTTCTATTTAAGTAGGTTTTTAAAGTATTTTTTGGAGGTAATAAACATGAGTCTGCTTCAGCAGAGCCGTAAGATCTTGGCAACATGTGTCTTGATTTTAGTCCTAACATTAACTACTGCTTGTAGTGGTGGTACCGCAACACAAGCTAACCGCACAACCAACCCACCAGTTATTAGTCGAGATATCGCCGGAGAATTACAGCGAGGTAATAGCCAAGCAGGACAAAGCTTTGGTAACTGGGTTGTGCAAGCATCCCAGGGATTAATTACAGATGCATTTGTGCGTGACAACAATAAATTAGGCGTTGTCATTTCCTCGAAAGTTCCTCCTAGCGATGTTCGCGCCTTAGCAAAATCACTGGTAGAAGGTTTTCACAAGAATTTTCCCAATCAAGACTTAACAGTTTTGGTATATGCGCCAGACAAAAAACTGATTTTGACAACTCAGTATGATGTGCAAACAAAACAAGTTCAGTACACTTAAAAGCTGAATTTGCATCAAAAGTTTGAGCGCAGCCAGTTGATTTGAAAATTTTGACGAGAAAAAGGAGATAAGAAAAGTGAGTAGTAGCGACCAATACAGACGTCAAATTATGAATGATTTGGCTCAAGGAAATGTTGAATCTCTAGATGAGACAACCGCCGCTTCAACAACACAGTACGACAATTTTGACGATTTTGCTCAACGTTCAACACACGAAGAACGTCGTCAGTTGTTTGGTCGGTCTTTGCATCATGACAATATTCCTGCTAACCAAATGGAGCCAGAATTGCAAAAGGCGATCGCTCAAATTAAGCCTAATGAACGGGATGATGTCGCCCGCGCCTTCTTCAAGCACTTCAAGCAAAGAGGACTAGACGATCGCCATCTAGAGCAACAACTTGGTCTCTCCACCCATGTCCCAGGTCGGATGAGCGCTGATGATGTTAGCAAACTTGCGTCCTTTGCTTATCACAACCATCCCGACATTTTCCGTGAAGTGTTGGCAGAGCAACCTGGTATTATCAAGTTTCTCAGCAATCCTGTTGTCGCAGCTGTTTTAGGAGTTGCAGCAGCTAAGTGGTTGGGTAGTCACCACCGATAAGTGTTGAGTTGAGTGTTGGGTTCTTAGATTTTTGGGGTGGGCTATTCGCCCACCTTTTTCATGACTCCTTTCTACAAGTATCAAAACTTGCAATAAAAATAACTAAAAAATTATCTTTATTCAGCAATAAATTTACGAAATTTTTACACTAAGCGATGCGGATAATCTATATGGAAGCATTATAAAATCTAACTTTTGGTACTTGAGAATATATACTTATAAAGTAGATGAATTTAAAATTTGCATAAAGACCAATAAAAGTAGTTGATTTTGCTTATCTAAAAAGTAACACTTATCACTATGCTTCCTCAGAAGCTTTACTGAAAACATTGCTAGTGCCTCAAAAATGAGAGCAGTTTAAGAGTAGACATCATTCTTATTGGTGTTTCTATTTACGAGAGGTGCGACAGGTTATTTTGTAGCCTGCCGTAGTGTTTTTTACATACAAATATTTTGAGGTACTAGCGAATCTCACTCCAGGGTAAATCTACCGCAACCTTTACCTATTTATAGGAGTGAGTTCAATGACTAGATTTCAGGTTAGAAGAAAGGTACGCAAGGCTTGTTCTAAGGCAAAGAATGTTGCTGTAACTACCTCTGTTTGGAACAAATTATCAACCTCTATACTGGGGGTGGCTGTACTTGGTTTGGGAACAGCTGCAGCCCCAGCGCAAGCAACTACACTAACGGGCTTTCAAACTTCTGGAAACCAGATGGCTGGTATGCAGGTAACAGCCAATTTCCTTGATGGAGGATCGCAGACAGCGATTTGGAATGCTACAGGATCGGGAGCAGGCGGAACAACCGGTACAAACTGGTCTTTAAGTCAATCAGGTGATACATTTACTCAATCTTGGACACTAACCGCTAATCAAGCTATTACCTCCTTGACCATTAATGCCATTTCAGGGAACACAATCTTTGATACAACCTTTGATAATAATGAAGGTACATCTGGGTCGGCTCTGGGTAAAACTTTTTCTGTAATATCTGGACAAAGTCCTGATTCCTTCGACTACTCCACACCAATTGATATTTCAGTGGGTGACCTGTTTGGTGAACTGACATTAAACTGGAACAACGGATTTACAGGTAGCCTAGAATATGTTGCCGATACTGACAGTGGTACTAAGACAGATCCAGTTAAGCCTGACCCTAATCCTGTTCCAGAACCCCTGACCGTATTAGGCTCATTAGCAGCTGGTGGCGTCGGTGCAGCTTTGCGCCGTAAGTACAACAAGCAACAAGAAGATACTGCAAAAGTCTCCTAAAACTACATAGGTAGAATCTAAATCCTACCCCATATCATTATTAGCCAGGGGTTATAAACCCCTGGATGGCAGCTAGAGACATCATTTCATGAAAGCTTCCCACCTCACCTCAGTCTCACGACTCAAATATCCCCAATTCTGGCTATTAGCAATAGGAGCAAGCTTCATTGCCATTCATTTGACTCTAACCTGGAAAGCGGACAATACCAGCCTTTTAGGTATGAGTTTTCTATTTTGGGCAGCTATATCTTCTCTAGTCTGGGAAAAGCGCCACAGTTTAAATCTAGAAAGTGGTATTTTCTCCAGCTTTTTTGGTCTATCAATTATTGCGCTGTTACTTATAAAGAGTATATCTCTAACAAGTCTAGGTGGTTTTCTGTATCTTTCACCAGCGATTTTTGCCTTTGGGCTGGCGGTGCTGGCGTCTGGCTTTAAGGGCTTAAAGCAATATAGGGGTGAATTACTGGTCCTGTCTTCTATCAGCTTACCTAAAGTATTACCCTTGTCGCTCATTGATATATCCCTCTTTACTGCTAAATTTTCCACTTTGATTCTTTGGTATACAGGTTCTGAAGTTGCTCGAAATGGAGTTATAATTTCTCTTCCTTCAGGGAGCGTAGAAGTTTATCCTGCCTGTTCAGGGTTAGAACTTATTTTTCAAATGTTGAGCTTATCTCTACTTTTTCTCTTAATGTTTCCTCAGAATGGGAAGCAAAAAATTATTGTGCCGATAATAGCTGCTACTTTGGGGTTTATTGTTAATGGGGTACGAGTTGCTCTGATGGCTATCTTGGTAGCACAAGGACAGATGGAAGCATTTAAATACTGGCATGAAGGAGATGGTTCACTAATATTTTCGCTAATTGCTGTCTTATTTTTTGGATTTTTCTGCTGGTTTTTAGTTGAAAAGACTGAATTAAGAAGTAAAGATGCTACGGAGTCGTCAAGGTGACTATTTGGAAACAATTCCGTGTACCGCTTCTGGCTCTAACTTTTAGTAGCGTCGTTTTAGCATTGGGAAATGTGGTGTTGTTCCCTATAAAAGACAAACGTACAAATACCCCGTTTGTTTTCCCTGAAAAAGTATCGTTACCACAGTGGCAGTTTAGTATGAGTCGTCTTTTGGCAAAGCCAACAAAAGAGCATACTGAACTCTTTGCCCAAAAGCATTATCGATACCTTAGAAACGACTTATTTCTAGATATCGAAATGCGTTATTTAACAGATGGAGATGGTGAGAGACTTTTTAGAGAATACACTTCCATTTCATCCTCTGCTAATGTGCGTCAGCGAGAAGGAGTAGGCTATTACGGTCTTGGAGTTAGCAAGCAGCGAGCTTATTTAAGTGCCTGTATTAACTCTCAAGGTAGCAGTACATTTACTCTAAAACAGTTTAACCAAAACCAGTATTTTTCTGACCTGCACCCTCAACGGCTACTGTCTTGGTTATTGGGTCAGGAAAGTCTCAAAGACAAGCGCTGCCTTTGGGCACATTTATCAATTCCCTTAAAGAGTTCTTCTCCTGAAGCTGCGTACCAAGTTTTAGAAACTGCTTGGTTTTCTTGGTATCAATGGTGGCAACCTCGCTTTCCAAAACATTAAATTTTTGTACACTCTTTCTATTCTATTTTATTAGCAAAATGACTAAATCAAGTGGCGATAGATTCAATCCCGTGGTTCAAGAACTACAGCAGTTTGCCTTTAGTCAGCAAAGTTCGATTACAATTATGCGAGTGCTAGGTTATGGTCTGTTGTTATTGGCATTATTCGACATCATTGAGTTGTTTGTGCCACCCAACTTTATGAACCCTGCTTGGGAATTTCAAACAATAGGGGCGCTCGTTGAACGGGTACCAGTGCCTTTAATTGGTCTAGTGCTAGTATTTTTTGGAGAGCTACATTCGCGAACCCAATGGGAACTCCCTATTTTAAAATTTTTATCTTGGCTGACTTTATTATTTGGAATATTGTTTTTTCTACTGATACCTTTAGGACTGACTAACACCGTTCGATTAAATAACCAAAGTGTAGCTCAGATTAAAACTGTATCTACTCAACAAGTTTCTCAGGCTGAACAATTGGAACAGCAGGTGAGTAAAGCCTCACCAGAACAGATAGGGAACTTTCTCAAGAGCCAAGGTCGCCAAGTTGATGGCAAAAATCCTGATGAATTAAAAAATCAATTATTATCAGAAGTCTCGAAAGCTAAGGAACAGATAAAGAATCAAGCAGAAGCAACTCAATCTCTTAGAGGTATTAATTTGATTAAAACTTCTGCAAAATGGAATCTTGGTGCTTTGGTTGCAGGGACTTTGTTTATCAGTATTTGGAAGGGAACCCGTTGGGCGCGTAATTGACATGATGGGGGAACGCAAATGGATGTTTTCCCCTCTTTGCGTGTTTTAAGCTGTTAGAATTAATACCATCGACCATTCTATAGGTGTAGAGACGTGACGCCATCGGCATCAGGGAAACCCTACCAAGAGCGCTGGCTCGCCATAGCACGTCTCCACTACAACGTCTCTACAGACAAGAGTTTACGCTGTTGCCAGTTGCGGAGTAGGACGCTTGCTGTTACGAATACCCTCTATTGCTTCAGCATAATCCTTAGCCTTAAACACAGCTGAACCAGCTACAATCGCATTTGCCCCAACTTCCAAAACCTGCCAAGTGTTATTTGCCTTCAGTCCCCCATCCACTTCAATCCAAGGATCAAGACCACGTTCATCGCACATTTGACGCAGCTTGCGGATTTTTGGCACAACTTCAGGAATAAAGCTTTGACCACCAAAACCGGGGTTGACGCTCATAATCAACACTAGGTCGCACAGTTCCAGGACATAATCAATAAGCTCCAGAGGGCTACCGGGGTTAAGTACCACTCCCGCTTTTTTACCAAGCTCTTTGATTTGCCCTAATGTGCGGTGCAGGTGGGGAGAAGCATTGTGTTCGGCATGAACATAGATGTGATCTGCTCCTGCCTTTGCAAAATCCTCTACGTACTTTTCTGGCTCCACAATCATCAAGTGGACATCCAGAGGTTTTTCCGTCACTGGACGAATAGCCTCCACAACCAAAGGACCTATCGTAATATTAGGTACAAAACGACCGTCCATTACATCTACGTGAATCCAATCTGCGCCTGCCTTGTCTACAGCACGAACTTCATCTCCTAGACGACTAAAATCTGCTGATAGGATGGATGGAGCTACTACAATGGGCTTTTTAGATAGCGTTTGGGTCATGGCTAGTGGGTTTTTAAGCGTCCTGGTCTGTAAGTATTGTAACAAAACTTGAGCAAGCGCTCATCTGTTTGATAAGCGCTTTTTGAAAGTGGGATTGGTTAGTGGTTAGTAGTACTTTATGACAATTAACTAACATATGTACAGACACGCTTTCATGAAAGCGTTTCTACAACCAACTACTAACTACTAATTACTAATAACTGACAACTCATAACTGACTATGGCGAACAAACAAACTTGGATCATTTGGGGATTAAGTGCTTCCTGCTTGAGTGTGCCAGTATTTGCTGCGATGGAATCTCCTTTTGGAACTAATGGTATTGATGCTCTTAGGCTACACCAACCTCCATATAATTTAATCGGTCGTAAGATTGCCATTGGTCAGGTAGAGATTGGGCGTCCAGGTAAGTTCGGCTTGGATAAAGCAGTCTCTAAAAATCACACAGTATCTATAGCAGGAGTATTCCTTCGCAATAGAGCTGCTAAGTCAAATAGCGGGGTTGACCCCCACGCCTACAATGTAGCTAGTATCATGATTAGTACAGATAAAGCTTTTCCAGGAATTGCCCCAAGAGCGCGATTGTACTCGTCTGCTGTGGGTTCTGGTAAAAGCTTAGGTCAGCCAGAAGAGTGTTTGTCCGCACAGCATATAGCGCTACAAAATGGGGGAGATGTCCGCGCAATTAACTTTAGCTTTGGCGAACCTTTAAACCGTGACCCAAGACCAGAGCCTGTTTTAGATGGCAATGCCTTACTCACTTTATGTATTGACTGGTCTAGTCGCGTTCACAAGACTCTATACATAATTGCAGGCAACCAGGGAAAAGGTGGTATTCCCATACCTACAGACAATTTTAATGGAATGAACGTGGCTTTTTCATCCCGTCGAGGAGGAATTTTTAATAAAGTTGACGTTTCTAATTTGGCTGCTGTGAGTGAAGGAATGGCGACTCGGCTAGCCGGAAAGGAGATTAATCTTGGTCCGCGTCGTGCTATTAGTATAGTTGCACCCGGAAATAACATTCCCTTGCTTAATCCAGATGGGAAAAACAACAAAGTTACAGGTACGAGTTTTGCAGCACCTCAAGTAACGTCTACTGTAGCCCTTTTGCAGGAGTTCGGTGATAGACAGCTGCGGACAAAACAACCCAACTGGAGCATAGATTCTCGCAGACATGAAGTGATGAAAGCAATACTGCTGAATTCAGCAGATAAAATCCAAGATAATGGCGAGGGTTTGCGCTTGGGAATGACGCGCACGCTCATTGATAAACTAAGTCAAGACTGGCTAGCTTCTGATGCATACAAAGACCCAAAAATTCCCTTGGATGCCCAAATGGGATCTGGTCATTTGAACGCATTTCGCGCATATCAACAATTTAGCGCCCTTCAATGGAATCCAGCCCGCACTGTACCAGCCATTGGTTGGGATTATCGCACAGTCAATGCAGAGGCATCTGTAGAATACGAGTTAGCAAAACCTTTACAACAGGGGAGTTTTGTTGCCATCACCCTAAATTGGGATAGGTTGGTAGAGCTAAACGACAAGAATAAAAATGGTCAGTTTGACGCAGGAGAAGATTTTCGCAATCGCGGCTTAAACAACCTCGACCTTTATTTAGTCAAAGCCGATGATCAAGATGGAAATGCTGACGCTGTATGTTCCTCAATTAGTGATGTTGATAGTGTAGAACATATTTTCTGTCCCGTTCCTGCTAGTGGTCATTACAAAATCCGTGTTCAGTTTCAAAAGAAGGTAAATGAAGCAACTCAGCCTTATGCTTTAGCTTGGTGGACTGCACCCGCTAAGTAATTGGAGATGGGGAGTTGGGAAACTGGGCAAAGACGAAGAACGTAAGACAGTTACCAATTCTTAATCTTTGTAATTAATACTTATTGACTAATCATACTGATGACTAGTTACCAAAATAAAGTCCAAAACTGTACAATCACTGTTGCTAAAACTGTAACCGCTCAGTGATTATGTCATTTGAGATGCCATAGTCAAGACAAAGACTTTGGCGATAATGGTGGTAACATGAAGCAGAAATTTAGCAATGCTCGGGAAAGTTTCCTGCAAAGACGTTACGGTGTTCGTTTGGGAAGACGTTACGTTTTGGCTGCTGCTAGCGTTGTCCTTATGGGTGTTATAGGATGCTCTCAAGTTAATACTAGCACGAGTGCATTTGCCCAATCGCGTCTACCTCGCTCAGAATCTTCTATATCAAAACAAGTATCAAATCCTGAGAGTAAACTTGTTGCTGCTAACACTAAGTTTGGCTTTAAACTGTTTTCAGAAGTTTTGAAAAACGACGATGGCAAGAACATTTTTGTTTCACCTTCTAGTGTAGCAATTGCCCTTGCGATGACCTACAACGGTGCTAGTGGCAGCACAAAAGAAGCAATGACTAAAGCTCTGGAGTTACAGGGGTTGAATTTGCAACAAATCAACTCCTCTAACGCGGTGCTCAAAAAACTATTAGAAAACCCAGACCCCAAAGTGCAACTCACGATTGCTAATTCGCTTTGGGCAAATAAAGACGCCAGCTTTAATCCAGATTTTTTGCAAACAAATAGAGATTTTTATACAGCTAGAGTTACCAATTTAAACTTTACAGATGCAGATGCGCTAAACATCATCAATGAATGGGTTAATGAAAATACAAGCGGAAAAATTAATAAAATAGTTGAAAAAATAGAACCTAACGAAGTTTTATTTCTCATTAATGCCATCTATTTTAAAGGTAGCTGGACAAATGAATTCGACAAACAGCAAACAGCAGAATATCCATTTTACCTCACCTCAGGTAAGCAAAAACAACACTCAATGATGTCACAATCAGGTGACTATAGATACTATGAAAATAAACAATTTCAGGCAGTGAGTTTACCTTATGGTCAAGGTGATAAGATTAGCTTCTATATTTTCTTACCCAAACAGAACTCTAGCCTAAAAAGCTTTTATCAAAACTTGAATGCACAGAACTGGGAAAATTGGATGACTCAGTTCAGCAAACACGAAGGATTTGTTCGCTTGCCTCGCTTTAAAATGGACTATGACGTAACGCTGAATGATGCCCTTACAGCTTTAGGTATGGGCGAAGCTTTTAGCAATACAGCCAATTTTTCGCTCATGGGCAAAAATTTAAAAATGAGCGAGGTCAAGCATAAAACTTTTGTTGAGGTAAATGAAGAAGGTACAGAAGCTGCTGCTGCCACTTCTGTGGCAATAATGCCAGTGTCAGCTCAACTACCACCACAAGAGCCATTCCGGATGATTGTTGACCGTCCTTTCTTCTGTACAATTCGAGATAATCAGACCGGAAGCATTTTGTTTATGGGTTCAATTGTGGAGCCACTGTCTTAGAAGGATTCACCTCAGAACGGTTGGCTTGAGTATTTGGAGGCGATGTTTCTGAGACAATCGGTGCAGCTACCTCAACAGAATGGGCTTCAGTAGTGCCATCAGTTTGGGTCTTGTAAGAAGATTCTCCACTTCCTTCAGAAACCACTTCAACGTTATGACTGGAAGCAGAAGGACGCAAGGCACTTAAAGCAGTTTTAATGACAACAGCGCTGGGTACCGCCACAATGACACCCAAAAGCCCACCAATCCTAGCACCTGTCAAAACCGAAACGAGTGCCCAAACTGGATTTAAACCCGTAAAAGTCCCTAAAATGCGGGGACCAATAATGTTTTCCAGAATTTGCTGCACAATGACGGCTGCAATTAACACCCTTGCCCCCATCCAAACATCTTGCAGCGCCACCAGTAAGGTCGTTGTGGCAATACCCACAGTCCCTCCATAGGGAACAAGAGCCATGATGCCAATAGTTAAGCCAAATAGCAGACCGAATGGGACTTTCAGCCACAAAAAGGTGGGAATGAGAGCTGATGCCATACAGGTAGCTAAAATCAGTTGGGTGATAAAGAAATTTTGAAAGCTAAGGCGTATTGTTTGAGTAAAAGGCTCGCGAAATTTAGCAGGTAGCCAATCTACCAAACTCTGCCAAAGTTCATCCCCATGCTGTAAGAGAAAGAAAGTCAACACCATTGTCAAAACAAAGTCCAGCAGGCTGGTGAATGTGACGACAGCCAGATTCAAAACTTGTCCGGCGATCGCCTGCAATTGTCCTTTAACGCGGTCGTTAATTTGTACAACCAGAGCATCAAGGTTAATCGGTAAGCCAAGGCTTTCCGCTTTCTCGTTGAGCATCATCAGCTGCGATCGCCCAGAATCAATCAAATCCGGTATGCGAGCCACCAGTTGCTGAGCCTGGGTTAGAGCTAACGGGATGAGGGTGACACCCAATGCCAGCAAAATCGATAAAGCGAGTAAAAAGACTAAGATAGCAACTTGCTCTCGCTTCGCACCTTGACGCACCATCCAGCTTACAGGGTAGTTAAGCAGAAACGCTAACACTGATGCTCCGACTAAAATGACAATCAGCGAGTGAAAGTAATGAAAAATTGCTGAAATCGCCCAACCGTTGAGTACTAGCAGTGGAGCGAACAGAGCGATTGCCAAAAATCGTGCTAGGGGTGTTAGTGTTTGCCACCAGTTTAAGAGCTTGCGTGTCTGCATCTGCCAATTGCCGGATACAACTATAGAATTCTTTAAAGCCTATTATCTCTGACTACATCACTGTGATTCATCTCTCTTGTTTAAGATTGCACTCACCCAAATGAAAAATTTTGAACCCCTTGACAATTCTCACCATCGTGAAGACCCAGCCACTCCTCCTACACAGCTGCTTTTCTATCTGATTCCAGTCGTTGGCTTTTTCCCCTCTATGTGGACTCTCTACCGCCGTCAGGGAAGTCGGGAACAACTCGCTGTTAGTCGTCTGTCAATAACTTTAGTCTTTGCGTGGCTTTTGGGTTATCTCTTGCTAGCAACTGGGGCGGCAACTTCAGAGTTTTTCACACTGCGTCTACTCATTCTTAATAGCTTTCTCACTTCTGGGTACTTTTTGGTTAGTATCTGGTTAATTGTTCGTGTCGCTAAAGGCAAATCAAAGCGATTACCTGGGATTAGTCGCTTTGCCGAAAAAGTGCTTGGCAAATACCTGTCCTAAGTCTCTAAGGCTCAATGCAACTGCCAGTGTTTCTACTTAATTTGCTAAAAAAATACGCATTTTCTTCTTAACAACTCTAGCCAAATCTCTTTTCATGTTGCCATACTTCAATAAAACCTCTCCGGATTTGCCAAAAAATAGGAGAAATACTGCAATAAGTGTTTTGGTAAACACTCTTAGTGGAAATTTACCACTGATAATCTAGGAGTTAGCTATTATAGGTTGATTTATCTGTTTCTATAGCAGAAGATTTTCCGGATTTTATTCAGTTAAGTGTGAGGAAGTCAGTGACCATTCAAAGAGCTTCGGCGCAAGAAAACCATTCCGCAAACGTTAACAACTCAAGTGATAAAAATTCGCACAACCATAAATCTGGACGTTGGTTGTGGTTTTGGGTAGGTATGAGCGGTATTGCAATGGTGTCAGCGACCGCAGGGGCGCTGTTGGCAGTTTCTTTAACAAGTACGCCTTTAATGCAAGCTTCTTTAAGTGCAGATGAAGCGGCGGTGTTTGATAGCGATCGCATTTCCGGGAGTGGACTACGATTCTCAGAATTAACTCGCCCTGTGAATATCTTAATAATGGGAATGAGCGTACTTCCGCCTGATGTCAAAAACTCTTCCACTGAAGCCAGAAATCTCAGATACCTACCTCAAGTCAATTCTTTTGATGGTCTTGCTGATGTCATGCTCTTGATGAGATTCTCTCCAGAGCAGAAAAGATTAGCCATGCTTTCTATTCCCAGAGATACCCGTACAGAAATAGATGAACACGGTCTCAAGAAAATTAATTCCGCAAATGTTATTGGTGGACCAGCTTTAACTGCCAAAACTGTTAGTAACCTCTTAGACGGCGTAGGAATTGACCGCTATATCCGGATTAACGTTCTGGGAGTCGGTAAACTCATTGATGCCTTGGGTGGAGTGACAGTTTACGTACCCAAGGATATGAAATACCAAGATGATTCTCAGCACCTTTACATTAATTTGAAGAAAGGAAAACAGCACCTCAATGGTGAGCAGGCGCTGCAACTTTTACGCTTCCGACATGATGAGAATGGGGATATTGGACGAATCCAGCGTCAGCAAATGGTCATGCGAGCGTTGATGGATCAATCTCTCAACCCAACTACCCTCACTCAATTGCCCAAAGTTCTCAACGTAGTTAAAGAACACATTGATACTAACTTGACAGTTGAAGAGTTATTGGCACTAGCAGGTTTTGGAGTGCGAACAAATCGCTCCAATATGCAAATGTTGATGCTGCCTGGTCGATTTAGTCAAAAAGGGGAGTTTAATGTTAGTTACTGGTTACCAGATAGCGAACGCATCAATAGCATGATGGCTCAGCACTTTGAGATGCAAACAGATTCTACACCTCATGAAGTAGATCCAGCTTCTTTGCGAATCGCAATTCAAGACAGTACAGGCAGCGATAATGTCAGTCTTCGACCTTTGATTAGAGCTTTACAAAGATCTGGCTATACCAACGTGTATGTCGCCAAGAGCTGGGGAGAACCCTTAGAAGTGAGTCACGTTGTCGCCCAACAAGGAGATGGCAGCAGTGCCGAATCTATTCGCAATATTTTAGGATTTGGGGAAGTGCGGGTAGAAAGCACTGGTAATCTTGGCTCTGATATTAGTATCCAAGTGGGTAAGGACTGGTTACAGCAAAGAGAAATCCTTGAGAACCCCGTTCAACCATAGGTAAAGACATCAAGAGTAAAAAGCATAAAAAAAAGAACTCAGAATCGAGAGGAGTTTTTCTGAGTTCTAAGTTCTCCTAAGCGGCTGTTTTCAGCCTTGCTCGTTGAGTCTGCATAGCAGCCTTCTATTGTGTTCGCTCCCAAATCCAGTCCTGTATAATCGGATTTACCAGCTCAGGGGCTTCATCTTGGGGACAATGCCCCACGCCTTCTAAAGGAATAAACTTTTGTACTAGCGGAAAACTTGCCAACTCTCTACCTAGTTCAACTGGTTCCCAAGGGTCTGCTGTTCCCCACAAGATAATCGCCGGACAAGGTAGTTGAGGTAAAAGGTCTTCCGGTAAAGGACCTTGGGAATAAGCGGTAAAGGCGAGGAAAACAGCCACAGCCCCTGGATCGCGTGCTGGTGCTGTTAGTATATCTACTAACTCTTCTGTGACTGCTTCAGAATCAGCATAGGCTTGCAGAAGAATTTTCCGCACTGTTTTAGGCTTGGCAACTTGATTGAAAAAGAAATCGCCAATTGGTTTTACGGATAGCAAACGTTGGAGTAGGGGCGCTCCAAAGCGCCGATGCCAGGGTAAAGTTGCCCGCTTGCGATCATGCAACAGACGTAAGGAGCAATTGAGCAACGCAACTCCTAAAGCTATGTCCGGGTTACTCACCGCCGCCTGCATCACCACAATACAGCCGATGGAGTTAGCAACTAAAAAAGCTGGTTCACCCACAACTTCACGGCAAAAATCTGCCACTTGCTGTCCCCAAGTTTCAATCGTGTAGGCAATCCCCTCACCTGGTTTTGGTTTAGCTGAACTGCCAAAGCCAATCAAATCAATGGCATAAACACGGCAGTTTTCCGCCAGCACGGGTATATTTTTCCGCCAGTGCCACCATGAGGCTCCAAAGCCATGCACTAGGATAACAGCGGGTCCAGTCGTTCCTAGGGTTTGGTAGCAAATGGGAAAGTCTTGCCAAATCCAGGTTTTTGTTGAGGTGAATGCTGGAGTGGAAGCAGAGGTGGTCATGGGAGATTGATGATTAGTACAAGAATTAAATGTACAGCCGCTTACCGCAGGCATTGCTGTTTTTATTTTTGCCGCACTTAATAATAATCAGCTAGAGTATGCCAGGATAGCAAGTCGTATATGTTGTCACGTGAACAGGGTTTTCGCTCATGCTGGTACAATCTTCTACTCCTGTGATGTTTGGTGCTAAAAATGATAGATAGCACTGGTGTATTGCAATACAAAGGGAAGAGGGCTGATCACCCGCAAAATTCAGAAGCCGTGGGGGAGAATTATCTTAAGCGTACAATCGCCTATTTGTAGAAAGGGCAAGGAATTCATCCCAAAGGGGCTGAATCAATTGGCACTTGTTTGGTAAAGAGAAAATAGAGACAGAATGCCACTGTATTGCTATCTTAAATTGGAGGTAATAACAAATTTTTGCTCAAACGTAACTTCATGGGAACAGATTACCGAAGGGTTTTACTTAAACTGAGTGGTGAAGCCCTCATGGGCAATATGGGTTATGGAATTGATCCACAAGTGGTCAAGGAAATAGCCGAAGAAGTAGCAGAGGTGGTGTCAACTGGTGTTCAGATCGCCATTGTCGTTGGAGGCGGAAATATTTTTCGTGGCGTCAAGGCGGCGTCGGCGGGGATGGACCGAGCAACCGCTGACTACATCGGGATGATTGCCACGGTAATGAATGCTATGACACTACAAGATTCACTGGAACGAATAGGGGTACAGACGCGGGTACAAACCGCAATCTCTATGCAAGAAGTCGCCGAACCTTATATTCGTCGTCGTGCCATCCGCCATTTAGAAAAAGGGCGGGTGGTTATTTTTGGTGCTGGCTCGGGAAATCCCTTCTTCACCACTGATACCACTGCGGCATTGAGAGCCGCAGAAATTGAAGCTGAAGTGATTTTTAAAGCCACTAAGGTAGACGGCGTTTACGATGCTGACCCCCACATATACCCTGACGCCAAACGTTACAACAGCTTGACATACGGGCACGTTTTAGCAAAAGATTTGCGAGTAATGGACAGTACCGCGATAGCCTTGTGTAAGGAGAATAATATTCCTATCCTTATATTTGACTTAACTGTGCGGGGTAATATCCGCCGGGCAGTCATGGGAGAATCCATCGGGACGCTTGTGGGAGGTTCTTGTGAAATTAGCTGAAGCTGAGAGTACGATGCAAAAGACCGTTGAATCCACTCAACGAGCTTTTAACACAATTCGCACTGGTCGCGCGAATGCGAGTTTATTAGATAAGGTCACGGTGGATTACTACGGTTCGCCAACGCCCTTAAAATCCCTGGCAAACATCAGTACGCCAGATTCCACAACAATTCTGATTCAGCCTTACGATCGCAATAGCTTAAACCTGATTGAAAAGGCAATTTCTATGTCGGATGTGGGCTTAACCCCGAGTAACGATGGTTCCTTAATTCGGCTCAACATTCCGCCCTTGACGAGCGATCGCCGTAAAGAATTAGTCAAAATCGCCGCCAAGTATGCCGAAGAAGGACGCGTTGCTATTCGCAATATCCGCCGCGATGCTTTAGACACAATTCGCAAACTGGAAAAAACAGCCGAAATCTCTGAGGATGAGTCACGCGATCAGCAAGACAAATTGCAAAAATTGACAAACAAGTACACTGCCAGAGTAGACGAATTGTTGGCAGAAAAAGAAAAAGACATCACAACTGTCTAGAAAGAACACGGGAAAAAGCTCATCAGGGAGACTCGGTTCTTAAAGATCAGGGGACATGAGGATAAGGTGAAGAGGACACGAGGACAAGGAGACACACTAGACACGGAGAATTTCATAACCAAAGGCTCTCCGCGTTACAGGGTCTATTTATCTCCATATTATTAGCATCATTGGCAGTGTTCTACGTCTCCTCTTCTTTACGTCCAATGGAAATTGCGTCAGTTCATCTCATAGTCTTTGAGGCTTATCAAGACCCATACACTACCTCAAATTGTAGAGGTAGAAACCTTCTTTTTTACGACTTGTGTAAATGTACAATTATCGAAGTACTATATAAGGTTCTTCAAAATTGGCAATGAAAAAATCAATCATTGAGACGTTTACTAACACTTTATGAACAATCCTAAACCCTTGGGAAAAAATTGGTAATCGGTTAACTCATGGGTTCTATTTTAGTATGAATTACAAAAACATAGACAAGTTCTGTATCATTAAAAAATAGGTTGAAGTTAGTAAAAATTGTATAAATTGTTTTAACAGAAAAGATAGTAATACCAGAGATATAATCAATAAAAATAAATTAAAACAGTGTTTTTATATACTAATATTTACAGATGAACTGAGTTGATTAAGAATTAAGATTTAAACAAGATGGCAAACTACAAAAATCAATGCAAGTGTCGTCACACTGTCTAGTGAGAGAGTAAAAAGAAAAACTCGAAAGCTAACAAATTCAGGAGCAAAGACAAGAGCCATATGTACGACTGCATTATCGTCGGCGCGGGACCAGCTGGTGGAACAGCCGCATATCATTTAGCCAAGCGGGGGCGCTCAGTATTAGTTTTGGAAAAAGAATCCCTGCCAAGATACAAACCCTGTGGGGGTGGAGTGTCGCCAGCGATCGCCCAATGGTTTGACTTTGACTTTAGTCCAGCAATTTCCACAAAAGCAGACACAATTCGCTGTACTTGGAAAATGGGCGAACCAGTGGAAGCAGAACTAGCAACTCCGGAACCAGTTTGGATGGTTAGGCGCGATGTTTTCGACCATTTCCTCATTCAGCAAGCGCAAAAACAAGGAGCTGAACTGAAAGACAATACCGAAGTGACAGGCGTTGAATTTAAAGGTGACTATTGGCAAGTCAATACAGCCAACGAACCTTTTACAGGTCGTTACTTAATCGCTGCTGATGGTGCAAAAGGACCAATGGCAAAATTGCTAGGCTTTAAAGAACGGAAACGCCTTTTAGCAGGAGCCTTGGAAGCAGAAGCAGCAGCTAAAGTGGAAAATAGTCACATTGCTCACTTTGAGTTTGGCATGGTTAAAAACGGCTATCTCTGGAACTTCCCCAAGGCGGATGGTTATTCCATTGGTATTGGTACATTTGTTGGCGGCGGTCAAGCCCAAGACTTTAAAAGTATTTTGAGTGAGTATGGTAGCTTGTTTGGCTTGGAGATAAAAACCTGCAAGCAGTATGGTCATGCCTTGTGCTTGTGGAACGGCAATCAAAAGCTGCACACTGAAAATGCGGTTTTAGCTGGAGAAGCTGCTTGTGTCGTTGACCCCTTTACAGCAGAAGGTATTCGCCCCTCAATTTTTAGCGGTATGAAAGCGGCAGTTGCCATCGACCACGGTTTGGGTGGCGATATCAACGCCTTGGAAAAATACTCTGAGATCATTACCGAACAATGGGGTAGTGATATGTCTTGGGCGCAGAAATTGGCTGGGGCATTTTACCGCTTCCCTGGCATTGGTTACAAAGCTGGTGTCAAACGTCCCTCTGCTGTCCAAATTATGGGTAAGATTTTGTGTGGTGATTTGCGTTATGGCGACGTTGCAGGTCGCGCCCTTAAGCGCCTTGTCCCCGGTTTGGGTGGATAGTTATTACTCATTACAATAAAGTATTTTATCTTCTTGTATGAAAAAAACCTGCTCTCCGCGCTTCGGAGAGCAGGTAGGGGGTGAGGCAGTTACAAGAACCACCCATATGAGTGCAAACCCTTACCCAACAAATTAACCCCCAAGTAGCAAATCCAGACAACGACAAAACCACTAGCGGCTAAAATTGCAGGACGACGCCCTTGCCAACCGCGAGTGATGCGGGCGTGAAGATAAGCAGCAAAGACTAACCAGGTAATCAGCGCCCAAGTCTCCTTGGGGTCCCAACTCCAGTAAGATCCCCAAGCTTCGTTAGCCCAAACAGCACCAGCAATGATGCCTATAGTCAGCAGGGGAAATCCTAACCCGATAATGCGATAACTGATATTATCAAGGGTTTCGGCAAGGCTAAGACGCTGAGGTGAAAGGGGTTCTGCTGTTGCTATGGCTTGAGACTGAGTGGCGGTGACTAGATCCAAAACAGCGGTTTTGCCGTTGCTATTGCTTTCAAAACGAACGACTCCGTTATTTTCAGCACCGATTGCGGGAAGTTGGGAAACTGGTTCGCCCGCTTTGTGCAAGCGGTAGCCGTTGCTACGATATCCACCAGTCCCGACAGAACTCCCTTGTAATTGGATCTCTTGAGCACGAGTGACAATGAGAAAGGCGATCGCCAGTAGTGAACCCACCATCAACGCCGCATAACTCAACATCATCACACTGACATGCATCATCAGCCAATTGGATTTAAGTGCAGGAACTAAGGGTTCTGCAACTTGCATTTGTGATGGCAATGTAAGGGTAGCAAAAGCGGTGATACCCATAGCTACAGGTGCGGTAACTACTCCTACCAAGCGGCTACGGCTAGTATTTTCGGCAATGAGATGAATAGTAGTTATTCCCCAAGTTAAGAAGAATAGAGATTCATACAAATTACTTAGAGGAAAATATCCAGCTTCCAGCCATCTTGCCCCTAATAAGGTAGCAATGCACAAATTAGCAATTGCCATTCCAGCCGTCCCCATAGCTGTCGTTGCGGGTAGATTCGGAAAAGCCGCCCCGCCCCAATAGACCAGCATTGTCAAGAATAGGGCTGCAAACGAGGCATTGTCCAACCAGTTCTGGAGTACAACCAGATTCATAGTTAATGTTTTCTCCAATCAATTATTTATAGATTCTGATTTTTCTGATCCTATCTGTTTAGGAGGTGATGGGTGATAGGAAAGTGAGGAGTTATAAGCTTTCATTCCCTAACTCCTAATTGTTAGGGTAATGGAGATGAAGTTGCCGTCGTCGTTGGCGTGGGAGAGACACCAGGTGCAGGAGAGACAGGAGTAGCGCTGAATGCGGGGCTGCTTGCTGGACTGGGCAAAGGCGCTGGTTTTCCAGCTTTTTTAAGTCCTAAAAAAATGTCGTAGCGAGTACTGCGGCTATCGCTGACAGCAGCACTCACCCCAATTGAGCGTGTTGCTTGTAACAAGGTTTGTTGATTGGGCACAAATGTCGGCAACGGAAAATTTTTAACCGTACGTTCCACATTCAAGAAAAACTGACCATTTGTAGGATTGGGTTCCCTTGGGACTGTTGTTTGGAATACGGAAACGCCAGCTAGATTCTGATTTGGTCTAGGAACTATTCTATCGGTGACAGGCGCTCCTACCGCTAAGAAAGCCACATCTTCATCCAACCAGCCATGAGTGGCTGTCAAGGTTCCGAAAGGTCCCAGCCAGTTGACAACAGGTTTGTTACCAACTGTTGTATATTTTACCTGAAACTGGTATTGATTTTTCATGACTTCATCGAGCTGTTTTAAGGCTGCTTCAGCACGGGTGCGATTGCTTGTCTCTACCATGAAAACCAAAGCTGCACGAAAATTTTCTGGTAAACCTTCTTTGGGACTATTGGGAATCACTGAGACAGAAAACTCTCCTCGCATCCAACTGAGTAAATCCCGATCTAAATCGAGATTTGTCAGAGATTTCACACCATTTCGCAGTTGTTCTGGCATCATTGGTGAGTGTGGATTTCCTTGGGAGGTTAAAACATAGTCTGCCCACAACTGCTGTAGGTTTCCACCCGATAGCATGAGTAAGGTCTCTGTTGGCAAGCGGTTTTGCATTTTCCCTGCTTTGTTTTCCACTGCTAGTACGCGCTGAGTGTTGGGATTTAGCCAAGAAACGCCCTTCAACCGGATTCCTTGCGATTCCAAAGTCATTGTCCCTGCTAAACCTTGGTTATTCTGAAGTTGAGTCAATACTTGAGCTGGTAAACGACGGTTTGGAGATGCAGTGGCTATCTTTGCAGAGTAAGGTACATTCACGTAGAACTGAGCAAAGGGTTGGTAATTAGCAATTTTTGGAAAATTCTCAGCAAAACCCGCAGTTGTGGCTAGGGATGCTTTTCCTTTATAGGCGTCAATCGCTCGCTCTGTCGTTTTTGGATTATCCGTAATAACTAGGAAACGCCCATCTAGTAGGGCTGCTGAGAATTTTTCAACTTGTCCTTCAGTTTCTTTGATCGGGATATTCTCGTAGGTGCGGTCAATCCATTTACCACCTTTAGCTGCTTTAGGTTGCGCCAAGATGCTTTTCGCTCTTTCCGGATTTTTCACTGGCAGAATCATTACCATCGACTGCTCGTTGATAGTTGCTTCTCTACCAGTAGCAACGGGCTTTGATGCGGGTTTACTCACGTTTGGGGCAAGAATTGCGATTGTCACTTGCTCACCAACCCAAGGACTGATATCTTTCTGGAAGTCATAGCCATTATTAGTCAGAAAGCGATCGCGCAACTGCACTAAATTTTTATCCAGTAAGCTTTGAGTTTCTTTTGTCCCAAACTCTCGTAATTTCTGCCATTGACCTGGATTGGTAGTTAAGGAGACTGCAAATAGGGCATCTTGGGGAATCATATTTGCACCTGGTAGCAACTCTTTAGATGGCTTTCCCTGAGTTAACAGCCAGTAGGTCGCTATACCTCCACTAATCAATAACCCAGCAGACGAGAGCGTCAGTACCAGAGACGGTTTCTTTTTTTTCCTCATCGAATTAGACACAAGGGGTAGTGCCATTGAAACCAATACCTCATACTTGCGAAATCATGATGGCTTGTTGGAAATGAATATGTAATTAATTTTGTAACTCTAAGTCCCCAATTGTACAAATTCGTAGCATTATTAAGTCACTCAGATGAAAGTTTGTAGTACGCGATGGCAGTGCTTACTACGAGCCGCAATTGCCTTGAGATGAAAATCGTTACAAACTGGTGCAACCTTGTACTAACTTGGTCAAAATAACTTAAGTTATATTAAAAGTGCTAAACTTAACAGATTGATATTTAGATCTTTATCCTAACAAAGGTATCTGCAATACAACGAAATGCCTAGTGTTAATTCCCCAAATCAGAAAACCTTTACCTATCCTCGCAGTACCCTAGAACGAGCAGAGCGAGCCTTAGTGTGTTCTCCCTTCAATCTTTGCTTGTATGAAACGATGCGCTCTGGTCGGGTGGCGTTAAGTGAAATAACTGGTGTTTCTGGTGTCCAACATGGTTATACCAAACGCCCTATTTCGGAATTAGCAGCAGACAATGCTCTCGTGTGGCTGATTCAAGTGGGGGTTTTGCGGCGCGAAGTTGATGGTCAGGGAATTACAGATAGTTTCCGTCTCACTCCTATTGGTCGTCAAATAGTGGAACAATTTCAAAGGAAACCTTGGCGTACTCCTACAGGAAGTGATAAATTATACAATGTGTTCATTCGTTGGTTTAGGCTACCCTTTTAGAATTAAGGGTATAGAAGAGTTAAGAATGGGGAATCAAAGGGAACAATAAATACGGAAGCTTCAACTAAATTTATGAAGTTTTTACTATAGCTATCCGATTTAATTGGTGAAATCTTGGCTTTTTAGTCTCTAGTCAAGGTATACAGTCCATAGTGTAAGAATGTTTGACTAATGACGAACTGAATCACCTTTCACCCTTTGAATTAACACACCCAAGCTGGAAAACTAATATTTGGTTATGAAAGCAATTATGATAGTGGGAACGACATCCCACGCAGGGAAATCACTGTTAACCGCAGCTATCTGTCGCATTTTGTCGCGTCGTGGCTGGCGAGTGGCTCCCTTCAAAGGTCAAAATATGGCTTTAAATGCTTATGTTACCGCCAATGGTGGAGAAATTGGCTACGCGCAGGCGGTACAAGCTTGGGCTGCAGGAGTTGTCCCTTGGGTAGAGATGAACCCAATTTTACTCAAACCCCAAGGAGATATGACCTCCCAGGTTATTATCAAGGGTAGACCTGTGGGTAAAGTGAGTGCTGTAGAGTACTACGAACAATATTTTGAACTAGGGTGGCGGGCAATTGAAGAATCGCTACAGCATTTGAGCACAGAATTTGATTTAGTGGTTTGCGAAGGTGCTGGTAGTCCGGCGGAGATTAACCTCAAGCACCGAGATTTGACCAATATGCGGGTGGCGAAATACTTGAATGCATCAACTCTCCTCGTGGTTGATATTGACAGAGGTGGTGCTTTTGCCCATGTCGTGGGAACCTTAGAGTTACTGGAGCCAGAAGAACGCGCTTTAATTCGCGGTGTCGTTATTAACAAGTTCCGTGGACAGCGATCGCTCCTAGAACCGGGAATAAAATGGTTGGAAGAACGCACTGGTATTCCTGTTGTCGGTGTTATCCCTTACTTGGAACAGGTTTATCCTGCTGAGGATTCCCTCGATTTGTTGGAACGTAGAGTCCAAAAATTACACCCTGAACTCAACATTAGTGTCATCCGTTTACCGAGAATTTCTAACTTTACCGACTTTGATCCACTGGAATCAGAAACGACAGTTACGGTAAAATACTTAAGCCCTAAGCAAGAATTAGGACATCCTGACGCAGTCATTATCCCTGGGACAAAGACCACAATTCCTGATTTGATGCTGCTGCAAAAAACTGGTATGGCAGAAGCAATTCAACACTATGCAGCAGCTGGGGGTACAGTTTTGGGAATCTGCGGTGGCTATCAAATATTAGGTCAGATGATAGCCGATCCAGAGGGGATTGAGGGACAAGCTGGCAGATATCAAGGATTGGGGTTATTACCCATAAAAACTGTGATCACCGGACAGAAAATCGCTCGCCAGCGCCAAGTCACCTCAAATTATCCACAAATGGGCTTGCCTGTCATAGGGTTTGAAATCCACCAAGGGCGATCGCGTATAGAAATTCCCCCAACAGAGTCCCAGAAATACCATACTCTGTTTGACGATGCTAACTTAGGGTTAGTGGATAATTGCTTATCAGTTTGGGGGACTTATCTCCACGGTATTTTTGACAACGGTCCTTGGAGACGTGCTTGGTTAAATCGCCTACGCCAACAGCGGGGTTTAAAATCTTTGCCTACGGGCGTTTCCAATTACCGGGAACAAAGAGAGCAAATTTTAGACTCTCTTGCAACTGAAGTTGAACGCCATTTAGACTTAACACCGTTTTTGTCTTGAGGGTGGTTGTCATGAGTGTTCGCGTCCGCTTTCTACCAGATGATGTTACAGTTGATGCCGAAGTGGGAGAACCACTGCTGGATGTAGCAGATCGGGCTGGTGTGTTTATTCCCACAGGTTGTTTGATGGGGTCGTGTTACGCTTGCAGTGTGGAAGTTGAGGATGGAGATACCATCCGTGCTTGCATTACGGCTGTACCACCAGGACGCGAACAGTTGACAATAAATTTGTTTAGTGACCCAACTTGGTAATAGCTAATGGTTTTATGTCAACACAAACTCGTCGCGAGTCATCGTTACTCATACCGTTGTTAGGGTTTTTCAGATAGTCCTGCGCCCAACTGCAACCGCGCCTTAACAAATCATCAAGATTCAAATTCCACAGAATCACGGTTCTGTCACCACCAGCAGAAGCGATGGTCTGCCCATCTGGGGTGAAACTGATGCCATAAACTGAACTACTATGCCCATTAAGGGTGGTGATCAAGCTGCCATCATGCTTCCACAATTTCACGGTGTTGTCAGCACTGGCAGAAGCGATGGTCTGTCCATCCGGACTAATACTGGCATCTGTCACCCGATCACTATGGCCAATCAGGGTGGTGATCAAGCTACCATTACGCTTCCACAGTTTCACCGTTTTGTCAGCACTGGCAGAAGCGATGGTCTGTCCATCCGAACTAATACTGACATCTATAACTCGATCACTATGCCCAACCAGAGTGGTGATTAAGCTGCCATCACGCTTCCACAGTTTCACCGTTTTGTCCCAGCTTGCAGAAGCGATTGTCTGCTCATCCGGGCTGATACTGACGCCAGAAACCTGATCGCTATGCCCAACCAGGGTGGTGATTAAGCTACCATCACGCTTCCACAGTTTCACGGTTTTATCAGCACTTGCAGAAGCGATAGTCTGCCCATCCGGGCTGATACTGACGCTTATAACTGGGGCACTATGACGAATGAGGGTGGTGATCAAACTGCCATCACGCTTCCACAGTTTCACGGTTTTATCAGTACTTGCAGAAGCGATTGTCTGTCCATCAGGACTAATACTGACGCCCATAACCCAACCGCTATGACCAATGAGGGTGGTGATCAAACTGCCATCGTCCTTCCAGAGTTTCACGGTTTTGTCCCAACTAGCAGAAGCGATGATCTGCCCATCAGGACTAATACTGACGTCCGTAACCCGCTCATTATGCTTTGTGAGAGTGGTGATCAAGCTGCCATTTCGCTTCCAGAGTTTCACGGTTTTGTCCCAACTGGCAGAAGCGATAGTCTGCCCATCCGGGCTGATACTGACACTCATAACTGGAAGGGTATGGCCGGTAAGGGTGGAAATTAAACTGCCATCGCGTCGCCAGAGTTTTACGGTAATGTCAGCACTGGCAGAAGCGATGGTCTGTCCATCTGGGCTGATACTGACACTCGTCACCGGGTCGCTATGTCCCTTAAGAGTCGTGAGCAAGCTACCATCACGCTTCCACAGTTTCACCGTTTTGTCAAAACTTGCAGAAGCGATCGTCTGTCCATCTGGGCTGATGCTGACACTCATAATCGGCTCGCTATGTCCCTTAAGAGTCGTGAGCAAGCTACCATCACGCTTCCACAGTTTCACCGTTTTGTCAGCACTGGCAGAAGCGATAGTCTGCCCATCCGAGCTGATACCGACACTCGTCACCGGTTCGCTATGTCCCTTAAGAGTTGTGAGCAAGCCGCCATCGCGCTTCCAGAGTTTCACCGTTTTGTCCCTACTGCCAGAAGCGATGGTCTGCCCATCCGAGCTGATACTGACGCCCATCACTCGATCATTATGCCCAGTGAGGGTGGTGATCAAGCTACCATCAGGCTTCCAGAGTTTCACGGTTTTGTCAGCACTGGCAGAAGCGATGGTCTGTCCATCCGAGCTGATACCGACACTCGTCACCGGTTCGCTATGTGCCTTAAGAGTGGTGATCAAGCTGCCATCGCGCTTCCAGAGTTTCACGGTTTTGTCAGCACTGGCAGAAGCGATGGTCTGCCCATCCGAGCTGATACTAACACTTGTCACAGGAGCGCCATGACCTGAGAGGCGATTCTGTTCTTTGACGCCGTAAAAGACCTGTAGCAACCCGCTAACTACCTGCATTCGGGTCTTAGGTTCTACTATGCCTGACTTTTGCTGTCGCAGTTTTTTCCCGACCTTTAAGCTTTCTATCAACCCATCAAGTTGTAAAAGACCACTTGCACTAGTGCTGGCTGCTAAGATTTCGGCGTTTGCATACTGCTTGTCGATTTCATGCCACTGGTTAAAGGCAAAAATAGCTGCTCCACTCACAAGTATTGTAGAAGCAATGGCTACGCTAGTCATCCTCTGAGCAGCTTGACGCGCCTTCCTTTCCTGCTGTAGGTCTCGTTGTCTGCGTTCTTCCTCTTCTCGCAGCAGGCGATCGCGTAATTCCAAACTCAACTCAATAAACACCCGTTCAGGTGGACTTATCTCTTCCAAACGCAAGTGCAGCCAAGCCTCAGCCTCCGCTAAAGATGCACCACGCAACAAAGCACCCTCATCATTACTGCTAATCTCCCATTGACGCAGTCCCCCCCGTAACCTCTCCTGCCAAGTGCGAAAGGTGCGATCGCTCTTCATCCACTCTTTCAAGCGTCCCCAACCCAGAATCAAAGCTTCATGCACGACCTCCACTGTTTCTTCAGTTGTAGCTTCGTCATAACCAATCACCACTAGACGCATATCCTCACTGTTAAGGCGCGTCACCAACTCCCAGTTTTCTTCTCCTATCTCTTGGCGCGTGGCTAGACGCCGAGTATCTTCCGTCCCCGTTGTTTCCCCTGGACGCACCAGTTGCGTGAAAACTCGCCTGATCTGTTTTGGATGATACTCTTGAACTATCTGGTCGTAGACTTCCTCTGCGTATTTTCCCAGAGCTTCTTCGATACCGCCTATTTCGTTGTAAGCCTGATTCGTCAGTTGACGGGTTCTGTTTTTTATGGCTTCTGTCCAAAGCTGTTTCAGGGTAAATTCTAGCAAAGGCAGTTTGTCTGGTGGTGACTTTTGTTGCGAGTTTTGGGCTTCCCTGTGTATTTTTTGACCAACGTCATTGAGAATACGCTCTATCAATCCTGCCTCTAGTGTCACACCATAGGAGTATGCAGGATGTGCGATCGCTTCCCGTAATTCCTGCTGATTCATCGGTCCCAGGTTCAGACAATTATCCTGCAAAGCATCATTAAAAGCACGGTAGGATTGAGCATAGCCGTAAAAGTCAGACCGCAGCGTCAGCACCAGTTTGAAACAAGGAGCATCGTACACACCTCCCAACAAGCAATCGAGAAAACTCTCGCGTTCTTCAAAATCTGGACAGAGGGTGTAGAGTTCCTCAAATTGGTCTGCCACTAACAGAATCGATTTGGGATTGGCTGATGATATCCTGGCGATGAATTGGGTTAAGGCATCCTTGCTTGAGCGCAGTTGAGTTGCCAGTTGGTGAATTTGCAAGAGGCGATGCTCCATCTGGGAACCACCCAAAGGGCGCTCGTCTTGGGTTGGCTGAGGTTCACCCTCATTGCCTGCACTTGCCTGGGTTGATTGCACACTTAGAAGTGCCGCAGCTAGGGAATCAAAGGGACGCTTTCCAGGACGGAAATGGGCAATTTGCCATTTGTCTTTTTCCTCTAGCAGATGGGGAATGAGTCCAGCAAACACCACCGAAGACTTACCCCTACCGCTTGGTCCAATCACCCCCACCATCGGCTTGTTTTTCACCGCCTCTAATAGACGCTGTGTGAAAGCTTCCCGTCCAAAAAACACTGAGTTATCTTCTTCTCGGAAACCAGATAACCCTTTGTACGGGCAACGAGGAGTACCCCCCAAATCTATCCACCTTGGCGGTAATTCTGCGGGGTTCTGGCAAATAACAGGCAACCAACTGGCATAGGGAAATTGGTTTTCTAACCACTCCAAACGTTCCCGTGCTTGCCGCACTGCTAGATACAGAGGTTTTCCACTGGCAAAGCCACGTAGAAAGTGCTTTAAAAAGTCCTGTGCGACCTGATCGGCGACTGGTTCCCGCATAACTATCACTTGCGGAAGCTGCAAAGACGCCAACTGCCGTGCTAATCCTAAGCCATCACAACAGTTAAAAATTGTCAAGCGTAAGCCGCGTTGTATCGCTGCGGTGACGGCATAGTTTAATTCGGGAATGGTTAAACTTTCCGAGGGGTTAATATGAATTTTGCCTGTGTCCCCTTCAGTTTCACCATGCCCAGCAAAAAACAGAATACTCCATCCTGTATTATCCCACAGTTGATCATTTAATTCTTGGCGAGATGGCTCAACCAGAAAGACGATTTCGGTATTGGGTAAATTTTTTTGTAGTAATTTGCGGTCTGTGTTGATATCAATCCCGGTGCTATTGCCGAAAATAGCTAAGATACGGACTTTCTCTCTCTCAGCAATATTTTGTACTGTAGCGGGTGCTTCAAAAGTTGGATGACTTAAAGCTAATTCAGCCTTGGGGTAACGCTCAAAGAAGTCCCATAGATGCCAGGGAAGTTGTAGTAACTCAGGGTTTTGTGCTTGCAACAGTACCCTAATGGTGTCATCGCGGTGTAATATTTCTTTCAATCTTTCCCGAATCAGGCGAAACTCCTGGGATTGATTGAGCCAAGTATTAAGTTGATTTCGCAACGCTTCGGCTGCACCCACCGCCTGTTCTGTGTTGATGGAAGCGTTGGTGATTCCAGATTTTGGTTTAATTGCCCGTGAAAGTTCATGGCGATGAGCCTGCTGCCATTTTTTATAAAATTGGGGCAATTCTGGGCATTGAGGTAATGCGCCAGAAATTCCCGCTGATAGGAATGCACCCTCTTGACCTATTTGAAGGGTGACGGCAAAACCTTGCTGAAAATCTCCAACCACGAAGTTGAGGACAACAATTTTATCCATGAAGGTGTTGGATAGGTGTAATAATTTTCCCGTGACAAGGGGGGGAACACAGGTCAGGCAAATTAGATGACAAAGTTTTCGGTGATGCTATCTGCTGCCAGAGTGACTCTGATAGAGAATTTATCACCAGGAGAACCTGTAAACTGGAGTTGCAACCAGTTATCTGCTCTTGCTTCAGCTTCCAAGGTGGGAATTGGTTCACCAAATTCATTAAGTACAGTCAGTTTCACCCCATCTGCCAGATAAAGAGAATCATTTCCCGGATACAGTCGCAGGCGAATATCAATTTCTTGCTCAGAGAGTTTTCGCTGCCTAACAATCAAAGTAACGGTCTGTTCGGGCATTTGCATCCCTAATCTAATCACCTTAGCAGCGTTAACTTCTGATTCGTCAGCACTGCGGGCGGAACGAACAGCACCAGCAAATACCAACTCTTCAGGTTGCCATCCGCCATCAAAAAAGTCGTCAAACCATTGATTTAAGCGCACCAACCCCTGTTCTAATCCCAAAATGGCATTTTTGAGACCAGATATTACTGGCAAAGGTTCTAGACTATCAATTAAATCTTCCAAAGAACCCAACTGACTTAGGGAGAACTCTTCTTTTGTCACTTTTGCGACAAACCCTAACAGTTTTGCTTCCCAAGCTTCCTCATCAATTTGCACCATTACATAACCAATCCGGTCATCCCAAACCTCTGGTGGTACATAACATACTTTGGCATCAGGTAATACAGGAAGACATTCTAACTTCCCGACATCTTTTATTTGTAACTCAGCCACATTCATCAGCGTCCTTGAACCTGGATTCCAATTGTAACTGTTGTCTAATTCTGTCTCTATTTCTAGACAGTTACAGTAGAAATTTACCGCATATACTGCCAAAGTATTGAGACGGATTTGTTGAATTTTCTGAAGGTCTTTCTGTCCCTGGCTATAATGTTTAGCAAGCTGATACGCATCAGATGTCAGGGGAACTGTAAACGTCACCGATTCTGTTAAGTAACTCATAGTTAATTCTCTTCTAATTCTGTAAATATTCTTTAATTTTTACAGCAAAACTCTTTATAGACCTCTGATAAAAGCTCGATAAAGCAGACACAGTAATACCCCATTCATCTGACATTGCTTGCCAAGATTGTTTGTCTAATCGACGTAAAGCGATTTCTTGAAAATTTGCCTCTGGATGTGCTTGTATGTGCTTCCGTTTAAATTCTCCATCAGCATCTTCTGCAATAAATTGTCGCACTTGTTCACATTCAGAAAAAGTCGTTTCAGGTGTCTTAATCGTCTCGCCTAGGGTAGTCTCAGAACCCTCAGTGAAATTGGAATTTTGAATCGGTTCATCTAACGACCGTGTTTGCTGCTGATGATACTTATTAATCGCATCTTTAAATCTCTTATCGAGTATGAAATTGACCCAAGTCATCACCTTGCCCTTTTGAGGGTCATATTGATGAACTTTGCGGCAAACATACAACCAAGTTTCTTGAAGTGCTTCAGC
Source organism: Mastigocladopsis repens PCC 10914 (assembly GCF_000315565.1). Classification (NCBI taxonomy): domain Bacteria; kingdom Bacillati; phylum Cyanobacteriota; class Cyanophyceae; order Nostocales; family Symphyonemataceae; genus Mastigocladopsis; species Mastigocladopsis repens. The sequence goes on from NZ_JH992901.1 coordinate 2,131,160, forward strand.
GTATACTTGGGGAGGGAAATCTGATTTGTTTGCACAGAAAAGCTTACCAGATTTTTGAATCGCACTAACGAGCCGTGTTAAAGCTAATTTCCGCATCTTAGTCTCTGACGTTTCCGGAGGATACTGCTTAACTGCTAAAGCTAGTTTCTCTAGAATGCTGTCTATTTGATCCATAGAGCAATTAGTATTGCTAAGGGTTAATTTCACTTAAAAAAATTGCTACGTAGAAGGGCTTAATTACAGCAGTTCTCATGAGTGTGAAATACACCGTATTGTAGGGGCGAACCGCCCTATGCCCAATGAGCAAGCTGCACGTTGGTGGAGCCTGCACTTTGCGCTTATGTCCGTACATATGTATTGCATCAATGTAGAATCGCTATATGCAAGTAAAAAACGTGATAGCTTATTTACCCATAAATCAACCCCTTGTGCTTTGAGTCTTCTAAATTGATTTAACTCAGCACAAGGGGCAAATTATGCACGGATTTAAATTTTTTATGTTTTGAATATCGCTACGGTAGTGAGCAATACCCACCCTACTGAGGTGAATTTGATTTAACCTTGAGGGCATATTCTCGAAACCTTTCCATATTACCCTTGAGGGTCGATTCCACCGCCCTTCCCAAAAACAAATTATCCATAATTTTCCCTAAGATACCAGGGATAGCATAGGCAACGGAGAGTTTAACAATACTACTACCATGACGGTCATAAAAACGCACTGCCCCCTGATTCGGCAAACCATCCACCGATTCCCATTGGATGATTTGGTTCGGCACAACCTTGAGAATGCGCGATTTCCAAGTAAACTCCAATCCGCCAGTGTTAAGTGTCCATAAAGATATCTCTGGGTTATCCGGCGGAATCTTAACAGACTCAATCCACTTCATCCACCGGGGCATTTGCTCCAAATCAGCCCAGAGGCTCCATACTAACTCTATGGGAGCCTCAACCTCAACCTGCACACTATGCTCCAACCAATCTGCCATATCTGTTATTCCTTGGCGTCCTTAGCGCCTTGGCGGTTCATTTCTTCACATTCTCCAAAATAGCTTTCGCCGCACGCCTTCCTGAAATTGTTGCACCCTCCATACTATCGATATAATCCTGCTGGGTATAACTCCCTGCTAAGAAGAAATTAGGAATAGGTGTCTTTTGCTGAGGACGATAAATATCTACTCCTGGTGCTTCTCTGTACAAAGACTGAGCAAGTTTGACTACACTGTACCAAGTCATATTTAGCTCCCGTGACGAGGGGAACAACTCATGCACTTGGTTGAGCACGTGTTGGGCGATCGCCTCATTACTTTGCTTAATAAATGGATCGCCTGGAGTCAGTACCACCTGCAATAGTGAACCTTGCCCTTCCTTGTAATAATTACCAGGGCTAGTCAATGCCAAATCAGCAAAACAAGAAAAGTCAGCATCGGCAGTATAAAGCAAGTTATCAATTCCTGCTGCATGGTTGAGCTGTTTGCGCTCTTGGGCATCATGTAGTTCTGTCACCCAGCCGTCAAAGCGCAACTGAACTGTTGCTACTGGCACACATTCCAACTTATATATATTGTCAAACTCTGACCACTTGCGCCACACTTGAGGTAACAAACGCTGAATTCCTGGGACATCACAGGCTACGACATAGGCATCAGCGGTGATTACTTCTTCTGTATCACCATCAGCCACTACCAGACCAGTGACATGGGTTTGTTCTCCCTCAGTAAACTGTATTTCTCGCACTCTCCGACGAGTGTAAATTTTTGTGCCTCTTGCTTCTAGATATTCCAAAATAGGCTTGTGCAAGTAGTCATAGGGGGAACCTTCCAGCATTCGCAGCTTTGACGCTTCGGTTCTGACTGCAAACAACTGAAAGACTGTCAGCATACAACGGGCAGAAATGTGTTCGCAATCGATAAAGCCGAGGGCGTAGGCGATCGGGTTCCACATCCGCTTGATACTACCCTCATTACCACCGTGACTGCGGAACCAATCGGCAAAGCTGACTTTATCTAAGTCGCGGATGTTTTTCATCGCACCGTCAAAGTCCACTAAGCCGCGTACTATCGGGCTAGTTCCCAATGCTACTGCATTTTGCAACTTATCCAATAACGAAAGTTGGGAAGCGGTGAAAAACGCTTTTAATCCATTAAAAGGCGCACCCATCATGAAGCGAAAATCTAAAGCACCAATTCTTCCCCCCTTATTGATGAAAGTGTGGATATGATCCTTTGGGCGTAGGTTTTCTGCCCCTACTTTTTTCATCAATTCCAAAAGCTGGTAGTAGTTGCCAAAGAAGACGTGCAACCCCATTTCAATATGGTTACCATCGCCATCAAGCCAACTGCCTACTTTCCCACCAACAAATGGACGGGACTCAAAAATATGGACTTCACACCCAGCATCAGATAAATCGACAGCGGTTGCTAGCCCAGCAAGTCCCGCACCTACGATTGCAACGCGCATTCCGTCCTTCCTTATCACTTTCTTTACAAATTGTAACTGGGTTGGTGTCGGAATTTGCCACTCATATCAATTTATGAGTGAGGAGGTCGTAGTCAGTAGTTGGTAGCCCGTCGTCAACAACCTTTAGATTCTTGACTTTAGACTCTAAACTCTAAATATCCTCACCTGCTTACTTCTTGAGCCTCCTCGGAGGAGAGCGGCAGTCCTCGGATCAGCTCTCGGATAACATCCGTTGCAGGTCTACCCGTCTGCCGACAATACTTGTCCAGTTTTTCCGCCTCCTGTGCTGCTAAATTCACAGTGATACGTTTTACAGCCCATTTCTTATTTGTCATTTTATTGTGCTATCTGCTTGATGTTAACATCCTCAAAAGGAACTAACTACGAGATGAAAAGGATAAGATTATCAGAGTTTTTGTCAGGAAACAAGTCAATTCGTTGAGACTAAAAACTTGTTCGATGTTGTTAAAGTATGCTTCATTTTCCAATAAAGTCTAAAAAGAGAACTCTTTTCATTGCTCTTGTGACAGGAAAAATAGCGCACACTCGTTGCTAAGAAAATAAACTCAGCAACAAGATGAGCAAAGCCTGACTATGAATTTTATGAATGTATTTGAGATATTTTCTGTCAACAAAATAACGAATTCTAATGTTTGTGGTTACAAAAGCATTTCACGTTTTCTACAACCAAAGTAAACAAAACACTTGAGACATAAAATCATAATCATGCGCTACAGCTACCTTGTATGCGCGTTGCAGTAGCATCCACAGGTAGCTACGAATGACTTTAAAGTTAGCACCAACAAGCAAATGATCTTAAGACGAAACCTGTTTTGTGAACATTTGGCTGGTGTCATGAAAGTGCATAAGTTAAATTTAGCGTGTAGTTCGTTTCTATCTTATCAGCATCTATCTTGATTTCTGTCAAGAGCTTTGAAACCACAGCAGCCTTCAAACTTAAAAATATCATGATTCTTTTTGTTTTCTAAGGTGCCTAACTTATCAACAAAGAATCTTTCATAAGAACTATAATTTCTTGCCATAATACTGCATAAATGAAACCATCGACTTATCACATTGTATATTCTTATTGCCCAGTTTTTTATTCTTTACTAACTTTTTATCAATCTTCTTAAAAAGAAAAAGTTTAATCTATTTATAAAAAAATGGTAAGGACACCTTAAAAATTGAAATTTTGTTTTTAATGATTTCCATAAAATGAATTTATGAAAACTTTATGAAGATTAATAATTGAAGCTTCTATGAGATTTATAAGTTAGATAAACGGTAATATAGAGTCATCTCAATAGGAGTTAGTTATTACTGACTAACTAACTAGTCATACATGAAATTTGCATTTATAAGCAGATCTTGATGGTTGCACAGAAGTTCCAGAAGATAGATATGGAAACGGTGACAGGCAGCTTGAAGAATTTTGAATAAATTCTTGGTATCTCCTATTCATGTCACTTCTAGTCCCCATTACCCTTATTCCAAGAATCTGGAGTCTCTCAATCCTATCCTAATAAGTTAAAGGAAAGTTGAAGATGACTTTTGGTAGCTCCTATAGCAGTCCTAAATCATAAGCCCTACGGGCACGCTACGCGAATGTGAGAAACCACAAATGACAAATGACGAATGACTAAGGACAGCCTTCTCCGGTTCCAGACGCTGCGCGAACACGGAAAATCTCACAACTCAAATAGGATTGCTATAGAGTGTTAACATTGATTTGTGTATTGCGTATTTAGTTTGCAGCAGTGCATACCACAAAGATAAATTTACTACAACACACTGAAATTTTAGTGACGAAATATAAAACTTTACTCATATGTGCTTTTTGTCCACATTTGAGCTAAATAATGCTCTGATAAAATAGAACTCTTTGAGATTTTTTGTAGATTTCAAAGTTTAAAAACTAAGAAATAAAAATTTTGTTTACTTTTTTTAAAGGGAATAAACACTTTAATAGTAAAACAACAGTAGGTTGCCTGTAGCAGCAGTACTATAACTTACTCATTGGCAAGGCTCTTGAGGCTGAGTCAGGGATATGGGGTGTAGTGATGCTTTATTTTTCCCCTAACCGCCACATCCTACCAAAACTCCTTCCTAATTTTTTATTTCACTACATTTGTATCTGCCAACCATGATAAATAGTGAGAATGACCATCATTCTCTAGGGTTTTGCATAGATAGAGCGCTTCTCATCCGGATGAAGTACAGCCTTAGCTGTATCTGTGTGCATCTATGGTTCCTTAATTCTTTGATGTATTCCACCCAATTGAAAACCCCTCTATTTATTCAAATTGGAGTTGAGGCATGAGTTGAAGAGTACCAATGCCCAAATCTTTGGGAGAAAGAAACCGCGCTTCAAACAAAGCCATCATATCTCGTAACTGGGGATTACCACGAGAAGACCCTGTTAATCCTTTAGCAATAATCAAGCCACAGTATCCGTTAGTATTTTTACACCGCTGATTCCATTTTTCCCGGGCTTCTACGTGTATTGGATCATCATCTTCAAACTCACCAAACAGGAATAATTCGCTATTTTCGGTTTGTAACAAACCTAAGTCGTAACGCTTCCCATCAAAGGGATCAGCACCTGGATTAAAACAAATTGCTTTGAGTCCTCCAGCTTGTTCGATATTCGAGATCACAGTTTTCGCCTTAGGACGGGAAGTTTGAATTAAAATCACAGGCAAACCATCCCCTGCTTGTGTAATTTCCCCAGTCTGATGGTATATTGCCCCCTTATGCAAGTACTCCAACATCTCCCATGACACAACTCCTAAACTGAGGAATGAGTCTTCTGGTATCAAATCATCTCGTAATGACCGGAAGATTGGTATCGATTCTGACTCCGTTTCATCATCCAGGGCATCAAAACCTGCTATTTCCTCTAACTCCGTGGCTAACTGCGGCATGGAAGAGACAGTCACAGACACTGATTTTGTTGGTTCATTTGACGACTCGGGTAACGAAATGCGATAGCGTCGGCTGAGGGTCGGGAAGGTTTCACTACCCAGCTGACGGCGGTAATCACGGATAAAGCGGCAAAAACTTTCTAGTGCGACGAAGACCACAAGTGCTTCTTCGTCATACAAAACAGACCGCAGTCCTTCTAAAGGATGGATATTACCGAAGGTGGGGTCAATTTCTGATAATGGCAAATCCGCTAAGTCACTGAATTCATCTTCGTCTTCGTCGGATTCGTCACCACTCTCAAAGGTCAGAAACAAACAATCTTGTTTTAGAAAAGCTTCTTCTAAATGCCCTTGTGATTCGTCTTCTCTTAAAACGCTTGCGCGAAACCGCTTCAAGGACTCTTGTGAACGATAAAACAAAACCCCATACTCCATCCCCAGCATCCCCATAACTGAGGCGTAGAGTGTACCAACATCCCATTTATTAATTTCTATGGACAAAATTTGCTGTTCTTCTAATAATTCCCAAGGCGCTGCTTGCCAAATTGCAAATGCTTTTTCTCGCAGCACTTGTGCATACTGTGGGGGTAAATCGGGAACTTGGCTATCGAGGATGTCAGCAAACCCGCGAAACAGTTCATCAATCAAAGGCAGTTCTGGTACATAGTCAATCGCAATGTCCAAATCCTGTAGCACTCCGCGCAGGTAAAATTGGATTTCGCGGTCTTTCACCACAATTCTTTGAGGGCGAGCAGGTTTTGCTGGACTGTGAGGATGCTCCATCGCTCGCATTAAGGTACGAACAATTGCTTCTGGACCTGTTTCTGGTGCGACTACATCCATACCCCGGACAATGCCTTGTGAGCCATCCACCCAAAGAATGCATTCACCCTTTCCCTCTGAATCTGAGTTCTGGGTTTGTGATGACGACAATGGACGGCGATCGCCCTCCCACACAGAAGGAATTTGGGTTAATTTCTTCAGTCGACGACTGGTAGAGCGATTAAAACTTGTCATAGAGGTAAGCTAATTAAAACAAGCAATATAGAATTAAACTTTCGGATCAGGGCACGCAAGAGATGAAAACTCTCTGGTTGTTTATCAATAGTGGTCGCTGCTGGTGGATACCACAAGGTTTAAACTTCATAAATATCGAATCTCTAAACACATTGAATCTCTCAATTCTAGAATAAAAATCTTTGCGTGCTTTTGACGGAGTATTTACAATTTGCATTCGAGCGACATTAATATCGCTAGAATGGAGACAAAAACTTTTAGAGCCACCAGGCGGTAAGCTTGGAGTTGAAACTAGAGAGCTTGCCACTACACAGCCATACTCATAGCAGCTAAGGAGTACAAACAGCACATGACACAAGCAACTCAGTCTACACAACGGGGAATTCAGTTGAGCGAAGCAGGATTGCGGCAGGTGAAATTCTTGCAGGATAAGCAAGGCAAAGACCTATGCTTACGGGTTGGAGTGCGTCAAGGTGGCTGCTCCGGAATGTCTTACATGATGGATTTTGAAGACCCTAGCAAGATTACCGCTCAAGATGAAGTTTTCAATTATGAAGGCTTCAAAATTGTCTGCGATCGCAAGAGTCTATTATATCTTTACGGTTTAATGCTAGATTATAGCGACTCTATGATTGGCGGTGGTTTTCAATTCACTAACCCCAACGCCTCCCAAACCTGCGGTTGCGGTAAATCATTTGGAGTTTAATATAGTCATTAGTCATTACTCTTTTGTCGCATGACTAATGGCTAATGACTAATGACTAATGGCTAATGACTAATGACTAATACAGTTGAATCTCTGTTTGATACAGGTTTAGAACGTTATAAAGCCGGAGAAGCTGCTTCTTCGTTGATTCCTGTGTTTAAGGATCTGTGCGATCGCGCTCCCAAGAGTAGTGCTGCTTGGACTTGTTTGGCTTGGTTGTATCTACTAGATGACAAAGCTAGCTTGGCTTACAAGGCTGCACAAAAAGCAGTAAAGCTAAATCCACAAGACGTCCAAGCACGGGTGAATATTGCTGTTGCAATGCTGGAAACAGGTCAAAAAGGTTTGCGACAACACGTTGACTTTGCACAGCAGTTGATGTTTGTTAACCCAGAATGGCAAGAGGAAATTAAAAACAGTATGGAAGACGGTTTTAACAGAAAACCAGACTGGCAAAGTTTGGCAAAAGTCAAAAACTGGCTGTTTCCAGAAGAATAATTGCTAAATAGTTCCAAGTTTACAGTCAATAGTCCAAAACTATTGACTGATAGCTCGTGATTAATAACTAAATGGTTATGAAAGATAAATTTTTAAGCTGGCTAAACTTGGTTTTAGTGGCAGATGTGTTCCTAGTTTTGTTTGGTTTTGGGTGGTTAGCGGTTGCAGTGGTAGGTAAAACAGTTGGAGTCCCAATGGGCTTAGATTTGTGGTACAAGCTTTGGCAACCTGTATTTAACCCTGCTCTTGGCATCCTCATGGCTGGTGCCATCATGAGTGGCATTATCAATTGGGTTTCTCGGAAATTCCTAACAACTGGTAATTAAGGAATTGAGCATCGTAGGGACTAGTGGTCTGTCTCATTAATTCTGGTGGGTTGTAGAGACGTTGCATGCAACGTCTCTACGTTCCCTGTCTCCACGAATGAATTTAATTTTGCCCAACTACTTAAATGGGTGCTTTATTTCCGCCGTGATGTACTAGTCCCCAATACATGCCCCTAAGATTTAAGAATCTTGACCAGTGCTGGTTCCAAATTGGGATACTTGAACTCAAATCCACTTCCTAACGTGCGCTTGGGGACGACTTGTTGACCTTCCAGAACGACCATTGCCCCATCCCCTAAAAGGGTTTCGAGAGCAAACGCCGGAACGGGTAGCCAGGAAGGACGATTCATGACTTTTCCCATAGTTTGGCTCAATTGAGACATTCGGACAGGATGTGGGGCAGTAGCATTGTATACTCCTTGCATTTCCGGTTGCGTTAAAGCTTGCAGAATCAGGTTAACGACATCATCTAAATGAATCCATGAGAACCATTGCTGACCGCTTCCCAAGGGACCACCGGCGAAGAGTTTGAATGGTGTAATCATTTTGCCCAAGGCACCACCCATACCCAGAACAATACCCAATCGCAAAATGACGAGTCTTACGCCAGCTTCTGTGACTTTTGTTGCTTCTGCTTCCCAAGTTTGGCAAACTTGGGCAAGAAAATCGTGACCGGGTGAGCTTGTTTCATCAAAGGTAGCCGTTTCACTCGTACCGTAGTAGCCAATAGCCGAAGCGTTGACGAGCACACTAGGCTTGGGGTTAGCGTTGACTATTGCATCCACAATATTTTGCGTAGCGAGCTTGCGACTGTTTAAAATCTCCTGTTTGCGTTCGGGAGTCCAACGTCCTTCGCCAATGGGTTCGCCTGCTAGATTAACGACACCATCACAACCAGATATAGCACTTTGCCAAGCTCCTAATGCTGTTGGTGTATAAGCAACAATTTCCACATTGGAAAAAGCTGTAGGTGGAAAAACCTTTTGAGCATAGGTGGTGTTACGAGTTAACACCACCACCCTCCAACCTTCTTCATGTAGTCGTTCAACCAAACGACTACCTACAAATCCTGTTGCTCCTGCAATTGCTACTTTCATTATTAACCTCCGCCAAACCGCTATTTTAAAGTTTTTTATCAAAGTTTTGGCTTGCGCCACCTTGGCTTTGACTTTTGAAATTTGTTCGTATGTCTTATGCTGCGTTTGTTTGAACTTAAAACTTGGATTCTTTAATGAATCTATAATGACTTGGCTTTTAGATGGTTCGATATTATAGGATGGACGGAGTGTTGCAAGGCTTGGGGCTATTATGGCTCGCTATACCTGTTCATTTATTCTTTCTGTTCCTCTTGACCAGCTTCAACCCTTACTTGTAGAACTTCTGCAAGATTGTAATTTGGATGTTCAATACTATACATCCGATTACATCATGGCGCGTGAAATTCTTGGTCATGTATCCTTTTCCAAGATGGTAACCGTGGAAGCACTGATTGATAAAAGCACAGCTACTGAAGCAGAAACTCGGATGAGTATTGTGGTTAAAAACGAGGAACTAGCACTTCAGCGAGATAATCACTGCCGACAAATGTTTGAATACCTTAAGCAGGCTATTGAAGATTCCCGTCATTGGCATCTCATTGAAAGCCTCGCGGGCTAGTCCTAGTAGCTATTAGTGCTTGTAGTGCTTGCAAACAGAGGCGTCTGCTAAGGTTAGCTCAATCACAAGGCTAGCTTGTAGCAAAACGCCCTACCAAAAAATGTGCAGGCTGACAGTCGAAAAGAAATATTCCACAATCACTAAGCCTTCAGTCCTCCATGTCCTCGGTCATGCCAGGGTTTATAAGTGTAATGTCATACTCACTGGAATCGGTTTGTCCTCCTGAACGCAGGCTATCTTTAAGCAGGTAATAAATAGCACGTACTTGAGGACCAAACACAATTTCATCCTCATTTTTCAAGTCATGGGCTGGCATCTTCCGTCCATTAATCATCAGACCGTTGGAACTAGGTTTGCCTTTGGCATCACCATCGACTATTCGATAATAATAGCAATGCTTCTTACCAGCGCGCGGCATCCTAACTAGTGTGGCATGGCGGCGCGAGACAAACTGCGAGATTAAACGGATATCGCAGTCGCGGTCTCTACCTATGGAATAGACGGGGCGATCAAGAATAAATTCTTTGCGTCCTTGATCGTCTTCTATTATCAGTAAATGGCTTTCATTTGTTTCTGTTACCATTGACAAATCGTTGCTAAATTCGTCGGTTGAACTGTTATTAATCAATTATTAATCAAGATTTGTTTAGTTTTGTTTGCTGCCATTCTCTAAGTAAAAGTCTATGCTAATTATCTTATATGCATTTAAATTGCTTGGTTATATGCAAGAGTAGAACAGCCTGTTCTACTCTTTTAACTATTGTGGCTGTTACAACAGCATCAACAGGTTTTATGAGTCTCAAAATAGCTCACTATCGACCTAGTTTAACCTGAGATTGACAAAACCAATATTTGCGCTCACAAATAATACCTCAAAAAAAGGAGATTAGGAGTGATCAGCAAAACGTCGTAATAAAAGGGAATTAGTGACGACACTTACAGAGCTAAAAGCCATTAATGCAGCTGCACCCGATGGACTGAGGACAAAACCTAAACTTGGCAATAAAATACCAGCTGCAAGAGGAATGCCAAGAGTGTTATAAGCAAAAGCCCAAAATAAATTCTGACGGATTTTGCTAAAGGTTGCACGACTAAGTTGAATGGATTCTACAACATCAGTTAAGCGATCGCGCATCAAAACAATTTCAGCTGTTTCCATCGCAACATCCGTGCCAGATTGTACAGCAATGCCCACATCTGCTTGAGATAAAGCAGGGGCATCATTAATACCATCTCCTACCATTCCAACAACAGAATGCTGAGTGCTTCCCTTTGTTCCCGATGCTTGTAATTCTTGTATCGCAGCAGCCTTCTTTGCAGGGAGAACTCCAGCCATGACATCAGCGCTATCTAGTCCTAGTTGTTTTGCTGTGGCACTTGCTGCTTGTTGTGTATCTCCACTCAACAGCATGACCCGCAAACCCATCTGACGCAACTGATCTACTACTGCTTGAGCATCTGGTCTTAAGGTATCTTGAATGGCAATCAGTCCGGCTACTGCGCCTCCAACTGCTACGAAAACGACTGTTTTCCCATCTTCTGCTAGCTCCTGAGCCTGTTTTTGTGCAGTTTCACTCAGAGAAATTCCATGCCAATGCAACCAGTCACAGTTCCCTAAAAGCACTAAAGTACCTTCTACTACAGCAGAGACACCAAGCCCTGGTTCTGTGTGAAACTCTACAGCCTCTGGGATAGATAACTCTTGCCGTTGCGCTTCTTGCTGAATTGCTATTGCTAAAGGATGAATCGTACCGCTTTCTACTGCTGCTGCTAGTTGAAGAAGAGCAAGGGAGGTAGGGGAAGGATTTTCTTCCTCTGCTGTAAAAGGTAGGCAATCTGTAACTACAGGACGCCCTGTGGTGAGAGTACCAGTTTTATCAAACACTACTGTGTCTAACTGGTGTACTTTTTCTAACACGTCGCCGCCTTTGATTAACAGACCCCGTTCTGCACCAATGGCTGTTCCCACGAGAATTGCTGTTGGCGTGGCAAGTCCTAAAGCACATGGGCAAGCAACTACCATCACAGCAATTGCTAGCTTTAAACTCACAAGGAGTGGGGTGTAGGCTGTCAAGTGTGGGGAGTGAGTTGTGCCCATCAAGGAGTGGTGAGAGATTTGCATGGCATACGACATAATTGCCTGATGCCAAATGTGGGTGCCGAAAAAGTACCAAAAGACAAATGTTAACAAAGCAGCTGACAAAACACCGTAGGTGAAGTAACCAGCTACCGTATCTGCTAATTTTTGTACCGGCGCTTTACGGGTCTGTGCGGCTTCTACGAGGGCGACAATTTGAGCCAGAGTTGTATCACTTCCAGTACGAGTCGCCTCAATTGCGATCACACCTGATTGATTGAGTGTCCCTGCTGTTACCAAATCTCCTGGTTGTTTTGTCACTGGTACCGCTTCTCCAGTCAGCATGGACTCATCTACTGTTGTTTGCCCATCCACAACCTCACCATCGACCGGGATTTTCTCTCCTGGCAAAACCTGCAACCATTCACCAACGCGCACCAATTCAGCTGGAATTTCTACAACTCCTCCATTAGAAGACGAGGGAGTTGATCCCGCAGTCTTCGGCTTGGCAATCAATCGCGCCACAATAGGCTGAAGGGCAAGCAATTCCTTAAATGCTGCTGCGGCGCGACCCCTGGCTTGTTTTTCCAGTGTCCGTCCTAGCAGGATAAAGCCCAACATCATGACTGGCTCATCAAAGAAGCACTCCCATCCAAGTTGAGGAAACACTAGAGCTACTAAGCTAGCGATGTAAGCTGTTAGTGTTCCCAGCCCCACTAGGGTGTTCATGTTCGGTGCATTGTGCCGTAAACCCAGCCAGCCATCCACTAGAATTGAGCGACCAGGAATGAAGAGCGCGATCGTTGCCAATCCACAGTGGAACCAGATGTTGTGTAAAACTGGTAGCACGTAACCACTAATGTTACCCAAATGACCAATGACTGACAATACTAACAGAACTGCCGCAATGACCAATTGCCGTTTAGCAGACTGCATTTCTTGACGCTGTCGTTGGCTAGGCTCTTGTATTGATTGTGTCTCAAGGGCTACTTTCCCGCCAAGTTTCCGGGGTTGAGTTGGGAACCCAGCCCCTGTCAGTTGCTTTGCTAGTGCATCCGAATCGACCACACCAGCTTCCAACTCTACGACTGCTACCTCTGTCGCCAGGTTCACACAGGCGCTCTTGACTCCTGGATGCTGAGTGAGCTGACGTTCTACTGCCCTCACACAGCCAGCGCACTTCATACCGCCGACATCCAAAGTGATTTTCTCTGTGGTCGAGGCTGGTTCTGGGGAAAGGTTAGTTTTCGAGACAATTTGCATGGAAAGTTTTTGAATTTGCTACGAAACTTCAACGCCTCTGTCAAGGCGTCTCTTATTTGAGCGTAGGCGAAATCCAAAGCATTGACAGAATGTCAAACTTATTAATTTTTGTTAAGCTATGGTTGTGTAGGGGTGTAGTTGTGTATGTGTTATGGAATATTATTTTCAGTTTTGAATTTCTAATTTATTTCTCCTACACCCTGACACTCTTTACAGCGGTTTTCAAATATAACCGTTTTCATCTGGATGAGGTACAGATTTATCTGTGTTTATCTGTGTCCATCTGTGGTTTGTTATTTTTTAATCTACTACACTCAGTTGCAAACTGCTGTAAAAGAACCACATAATCAAAATTGAAATCCCTGTCCAGACGTAACAGGCACTTTCATTGCAATGTGGTCTATTTAAATCCAACCGGCTGTAACTCAAGGACAATTGAATCAATGACGACTCCAACGCAGATAAGCCATGTATGTAAGTGCAACCATCTGTAGTGGTATAAGAATGATCTCGGTTTTCCAGAAAGGATTTATTACCAAATTAGACATACTAGAGAAATAAGCAAATCCCACTACTGTGAGTATTGTCAAGGTTATATTTTTGCGTTTGAGCGCTAGCATATTAGTAGAAATAAAATGTTTATCAGTAAACAGGAATACTCTTTAGAGTAAGCAATATACTTGTAGTTTATTCTCAGCGAAGAATTAATTGACACTTACTAGAGAAATAGCTTTACTCCAAGAACGGTAAATAAAAGGAGAGATAAATTTCTGCAGTTTGTGACCAATGATCAAGGTATAAGCAATCGTTGCTCATAGCTGTCAATATCTCTCGTAAGCAAGTTGTTACATATTTTATTTGTAGAATGGTCATTGCCCATCCTACTACTGTAAAATTTTTACTTTATACACCTAGTAGTCTGGCAACCCAAAAATGACGGGTAAGAGTAGTTTGTAGTTGGTGCTTTAGCCCTAAAGCGCTCACTACAAACCCTTCAAAGTTGACTTAACAGACTACTAGAATAGATACCCTAAAATGCTAATTCAATACTGAGACAGGAATTTCTAAAACCAACCCTGCTTTTTCATGAAGTAGTTATCAACAAATTCATCGTGGGATTTGTTCAAGTAAATCATCCCTTCAATTAAACCTACAAGCTGCATAATCAACAATGTAAATCCGTAAGTGAAATAACCACCTACAAGGGAAATAACTAGCATGATAAATCCTTCTGGTGCGTACCCAAGAATAAATTTATGGATACCAAAACCTCCAAAAATAATGCCACAGTACCCCGCTAAAAGCTGTTTAGTGGCGTGGCTGGGGTTGAGATTAGCCATATGCGTCAAGCTCCTTCACTTTATGATTAATGTATAAAATTGAAATCCTATATTTCTATACAAATAAGTCTCTTTGCTTACTTGAGTGTTGATAGTTTCTCCTGAAACAGGAGAAACTCTACCAAAACAAGTATGCGAAAGCAGCGTACCACTAATTTTTAGGGAACGCTGAGGCGTGAGAGCACACATCTTTTCAGACGCCTGAGACTGCTCTCCTCAATAACTCCTCTTTCTTTACTTTAACGAGAAATTTCTAGCATAGTAGTTTCGCGCAATCTGATGCCCAAAAATGCTCTGAATTGAGTATTCCTGCAATCATCGCAAAATAGAAATATGCCCCACTACTTTATACAAGTTAAGTAGTGTCATTTCCGGATTTTTTATGTCCGCTTACTTACGGAGAGATCTCCAAGCGCTTAACTGCTATACATAGGTAGATGTTTAAGTGTACTCCCCGTTACACCGTTTTGGACGATGAATGAGAAGTAAAGTTCCCAATGCATTTTTCATTTCATCAATGAAAGGTTTAGACTTTTACACTTAGCCTTGGTGATTAGTTTGTACTATGGAGGCAATATGACCCAAGGCAAACTGTTAGAGTTTTTAGAGGATATTGGCATCTCCATGTCAGCAGGGCATTTGTCCAACCTGTTGATCAAAAACCACCCTTGTTTTGAAAGCGAGAAAAGTGAAATCTATGAAGCTGGGCTAGCTAGCAGTCCCTGGCAGCAGTTTGACCAGACTGGTGCCCGTGTTGCTGGAGTCAACTATACCACCAATGTAGTGTGTAACCCTTTGTATACGGTCTACTTTACAACTCCCAACAAAGACAGATTAACTGTACTGAAGGGATTACAAAACGGACGAGAACTAGAGTTTCTTCTTAACCAACTCACCTTCTCACTCCTGGAGGCTTTCCAACTACCGACTAAATGGAAGAATTCTCTAAAACTCTTGCCTCAAGAAACTGTATTTAGCTGCACAGACTTTAATACACTACTTGATACATATCTACCCAAATTAGGCTCTGTCCAACGTACTCGTGTTTTAGAAGCAGCCGCAATCGCCTTTTATCATCAGCAAAGAGATTGGCCAGTGGTGCAAGCTCTCGTATGTGATGATGCTCCTCAGTTCAAGTTACTCACTGATGATTTGGCTTTATGCTGGGTAGATGAGGGACGACATTATAAGAAGTTAAGTCCACTGGTTGCTTATCATCAACAAGCCCTTGATAAATTCTTGGATGATTTCTGGGATTATTACCGAGAATTACTCACTTACAGAGATTTTCCCAGTGCAGAAGTCGCACGAGAACTAAAGTCTAAATTCTGGAAACTTTTTGATACAAAAAGTGGTTACGAACAGTTGGATGAACGAAAACGATTAACTGTTGCCAAAGCTTCAGAACTGCTTCTAGTTTTAGAGCATCCGGAATTACCCCTGCATAATAATCCTGCTGAATTAGCTGCTAGGACTATGGTGCAGCGACGTAATGTTAGCTATGCAACTCAGACAACTGAGGGAACTCAAGCTTGGGATACTTTTATGTCTCTTGTGGCTACTACTCGCAAGTTAGAAATCAGCTTTTTTGAGTATATGCGTGACCGTATTTCTCAAATTCGAGCAATCCCCTCTCTTGCCCAAGTTATTCGCGAGAAATCTTCTCTCATTCCATTGGGCTGGTCGTGGCAGCTTGAATCACTGCCTACCCCAAATTATTGAGCCGATACGATTTTCTCAAGGGAGAGTAAAAAATATTATTGACTGTTACTGCCTAAGACAAACAAGCTGAGCAAGGTGCCGCTATTCCAAAGGCTATGGAGGAGCATGGGAGCAAGGAGATTGCGCGATCGCGTGTAAACGATCCCCAACACAATACCCAAGGTAAACAGTGGTATAATTTCCGACAAGCTGAGGTGAGCAGCTGCAAACAGAAAACTACTGGCGAGAATTGATCCCCACACAGGTAGATAACGAGTGAGGGAAGGCAACAGAAAGCCGCGAAACAAAATTTCTTCAAAAATGGGGGCGGCGATTCCTGCGGTAAAGAAAAATATGCCAAGTGCCACGGTATCTTGACTTTCTAATGCCAGTTGTAACAAGGGATTACTTCCACCTTGTCCTTGCCATAGTTGTTGATTAACCAAAGACACAACCACCACTATGGGCAAAGCCACGCAGTAGCCACCCAACCCCCATAAAAACCAGGCACCTTGTAACCGAAAGCGAAACCAGTCCTCTGGTAAAGGGAAAAAGCGTTTTATAGATAAATAAAGTACTGATAGCGCACCAAATGCCAGCAACAAGTAAGTAATTAAGACATATGATGCCTGAATTCTGACATTAGGAGCCGGACGCGGGATGGGCAGCAGGGATATTGCCAGGGGAACAAGGATTTGTCCCATCAAGAAAAAGCCCACGACAAAAACTTGTAAAATTGTGTCGCCATCCCAAGGCGTTGACCAACGCACATCTGAATTTTGAGCCAAGAGGGCTTTTTTCCCTTTGACAAGGCGCTGACCAACCAAAAAAATTAGCACTCCTACACCCAAAAAAGCTGTTAGTGCTGGAACAGTACCAATAATTGCTAACTTCAATAATGCTTGTTCAGCAGCTTCTTGTTGAACTGCTTCGAGGTTGAATAAAGCATCTTGACGTTGCTGAAGTTGGTATAGCTGACTCAGAGGAATATAGCGAAACCAACCTTCTAAATTATTTTGAATTAATTGCTCGGAAGAAGGCAAAATACGCGGGGGATCACTCCTAAGCCCCGCCAACACAGCAGCAACTTTGCCAAATTCAGCATTAATATCTGAACGTTGCTGCAATTGACTCCAAGTTTTCTGAGCCGTCTCTATCTTTCCTTGCTGCGCTTGTAAAATTCCCAACCGCAAGTCTAATTCAGCAATCAATTTTTGTAGTTGGTTGACAGACTGCTGCAACTGTTGCTGTTGTAGTTGACGAGAGGTGTTGGTAGCAGGAGGTAGTTCTGGTTGGGGTTTAGGGGTTGTAGGAGTCGTAGGGGGTTCAGATTGAAGTTGTGCCAGTTGCTTTTTAGCTTTTTCCAAATTAGCCTGAGCAGATTTGCGCGCCTGTTGATACTGCTCTGTAGTGCTTTCAAGAGGTTGAACGCCGAGTAGTGTGTCCTGTAATGACTTGAAGTTCGCGTTGTTTTGATCTCGCGGTTCCCAAGAAGCAGCTTGCAGCACTATATTTGTTTGGTAAAGTTCCAAGCGACTCTGGAACTGAGGTTCCTGCCAACTACTTAACAAAGACGAGCCAGCAAACAATATTGCAACCAGCGTCAGTATTATTAAACCCAAGCGCTTAAGTGTCATCTATCCCCCCTTTATTAACCAGTGTAGAGCGCGAGCTTCACGAGATCCTTCTAAGGAGGCTCACCCCTTGGGAATTATCGCAAGAAAACGCTGTCAGAGTACAGTCTGAATACAGCGGTCGATATCATTAAATGTAAGAATTTGTGAGCAGCGTTACCATGCTAAATTACAGCCCATTGCACTGCTTGCCCTCTGCGGAGGATTTACCCAACTCAGACGATACTCCTGTGGATAATCAGCTACAAGAAATGAAACCACAGATGTAGGCGTAAGCCGTGCCGTAGGCTACACAGATAAATTATCAGTGTGCATCTGTGTGCATCTGTGGTTCTAAATATCTATATAATTATATTTTTGCGAAAAGTCTAATCAGATCCAAACTATAGTATTTTCCCTCTCACCCAAGCACGAAATGATTTCAGCAAAGCAATTTCCCCCACGGTTTTACTCTGCTCAATAAATCTGCTCATTTCATTTACCGATACTATAGGAAAGGCAAGACTAAAGCCGTGCTCAACATATTGCCCTTCTACCAATTGATAAAATTTCAATTCTTGCCCGTTATATCTCCAAAGTTCAGCTACACCTAGCGCAGAGTAAATCCCCAATTTGTTAACTGAACTGCTGGTAATATCAATTTCAATTGCTAGGTCAGGCGGTGGATCTACTTCTAAATCTAATTTTAGCTTACCTCTAACAACAGGTTCGTTTTTGATATAGTAACAGTTGTCTGGTTCTATTCCTCGTTTTGCTATTTGTCGTTTCAAAGTTGTAGAACCCGCACTTTTAATTTCAAATTCTAGTTCTTCAGCTAAAGCAACGATAAAATTACCAAAATTGCTTTTGTAGTTTTCATGTTCCAAAAGTGGAGTCATAATTTCTAAAGTACTACCGTCATATGCAAAGCGAGAGCCTCTGTCCTCACCTATTTCTTTGAGCAAGGCTTCAAAGGTTTCCCAGCTTACGTTTTGCAGTACTGTTCTTTGTTCAGCAGGACTTGAAGTAGCAATCATAGCAATTAGAAAGCATGGTAATACAAACAAAGTCCGCAGGTGCGGACTTTCATGATAACCTGGGTAGGTAAGCTCTGAGTGTAGACTCCTGGGCTTATGATTTCCTATGAAAGCGTATCTGCCTTCTTCTCAAATTAACTCAAGAAACCGCCAAAGAAATCTAACGTTTCCTTCAAGGCTTTGACGAAAATATCAATCTCTTCACGCGTATTGTAGAAAGATAGACTTGCCCGTGCAGTCGCCGGAATGACTAAGTAACGGTGTAATGGTTGCGTGCAGTGGTGCCCAGAACGGATAGCAATGCCTTCTTGGTCTAATAATGTAGATATGTCGTTGGCGTGAATTTCTCCGGCGGTGAATGCAGCAAGAGCTGCTCTACCTAAACCTGCTACTTTAGGTTTAGGACCATAGATCCGAAGTTGAGGAATGTGTCCTAGCTGCTCGAATAGATAGCCAGTCAACTCTGATTCATAAGCATAAATTTTATCCATACCAATGCCACTAAGGTAGTCAACTGCTGCACCAAGAGCAATTGTTTCCCCAATTGAAGGCGTACCTGCTTCAAATTTATGCGGTAAATCAGCGTAGGTAGAATGGTCTAAAAAGACATCCGCAATCATCTCACCACCGCCTAAGAAGGGGGGCATTTCTCGCAGTAGTTCTAACTTGCCATACAAAAAGCCAATGCCTGTTGTAGCACACATTTTGTGACCAGAAGCTACTAACCAGTCACAGTCAATTTGCTGTACGTTGATAGGCATATGAGGGACACTTTGGCAAGCATCAATTAATACTTTTGCGCCATATTGGTGAGCAATTTTGCAAATCTCCTTCACAGGGTTAATACAACCCAAAGTGTTAGAAACATGCACCACTGACACCAATTTTGTTTTATCGGAAATCAGCTTTTTGAACTGTTCCAAATCAAAAGTTTCTTCCGCAGCCAGTTCCACAAATTTCAGTACTGCACCTGTCTTTTGCGCGACAAACTGCCAGGGAACCAAATTGCTGTGGTGTTCCATGACTGAGAGAATAATTTCATCTCCCCGTTGCAAATTGCTCATTCCCCAGCTGTAAGCAACCAAGTTTATCGCTTCACTCGCATTGCGGCTGAAGACAATTTCCTGGCGCGATGCAGCATTTACAAACGCAGCAACTTTGTCTCTGGCGGCTTCATAAGCTTCTGTCGCTTTAGCGCTAAGAGTATGCACGCCACGATGCACGTTAGAATTGTACTGCTCGTAGTAGTCTCGCAGAGTATTGAGTACGAGCAAAGGTTTTTGCGACGTGGCAGCGTTATCGAAGTAAATTAAGGGTTTGCCGTTGACTTGTTGGTGTAATATCGGGAAGTCAGCACGGACTTGATCAGCAAGGGTTCTTTCTTGGGTAAAAGTCATTTTAGTTATTAGTCATTCTTCATTGGTCATTGGTCATTAGTCATTGGTTGTTGACTGATAACTGTTGACGGTTTGCGTGAGTCTTTCTCGCAAAGAGGGTACAGGTATTTGGTTGATGATTTCAGCGGCGAAGGCGTTAATTAATAAGTTTTGAGCATTGTTCTGATCAATACCCCGACTTTGCAAGTAGAAGATTTGATCATCTTCTAACTGGCTAACGGTAGCACCGTGAGCGCATTTCACGTTATCTGCGGTAATTTCTAATTGGGGTTTGGTATCAACCCTAGCTTTAGGCGATAATAGTAAGTTGCGATTTAACTGCGCTGCATTTGTTAACTGTGCAGGCTTAGGGACAAAAATTTTGCCGTTAAACACTCCATGAGCGCGATCGCCTACAATACACTTGTGCAACTGCTGACTTGTACCGTGAGGATAATTAAGAGCGATCGCACTGTGAGTATCCGCCACCTGGTTTCCCCCAATCATCGTCAACCCATTGAGGGTGGTTTCCGTTTGCTCACCAGTTTGCAAAATCTCTAAATTGTGGCGCGACAGCTTCCCACCCAAAGTTACCGCATGACAAGTGTAGCGGCTGTAACGAGCTTGAGAAACAGCCGTCTTTCCAATATGGAAAGCCTCTGCGCTTTCTTGCTCAATCCGAGTGTGACTTACCTGAGCATTTTCCTCTACCCAAATTTCCGTCACCGTATTAGTAAAGTAAACCCTCTTCTCTTCCTCCTTGGCGTTCTTGGCGTCTTGGCGGTTCGTATACTCTTCCACCAACGTCACACTACTACCAGTTTCCGCCACCACCAAACAACGCGGCAGAGAAATCGTGGGAGTTTCACCAGCAGCAACAAACACCAAATGAATCGGTGTTTCCACCACCACATTCTTCGCCACCCAAACCACAGCTACATCAGCCATCCCACTAGTATTGAGGGCTGTGAACACTTCATGCGCTCCCTCAGTTTGAGCCAAACACTGCTGTATCCGTGATTGTAGAGACGACCCATGGGGCGTCTCGACAGGCAAATCAGCCAAATTGCTTACTACAACCCCATCTGGCAAACCTGCAACAGCTGATAACTCAGGCGCATAAACCCCGTTGACAAACACCAAGCGACTGTTAGCAGCTTCTGGTAAGAATAGCGTATCCGCTTGTAGAGACGTTGTATGCAACGTCTCTACATTAAATTGCACCTGTCGCAAAGACGACAAATCGGTAAAGCGCCATTCTTCATCGCGGGTGGTGGGAAGAACCGATTTACGTACCCAAAGCGCGGCGCGTTCATGTAACTCCTGCAACCAATGTAGAGACGCGCCATGGCGCGTCTCTACAACCTGATTTAACAACTCAGTCAGATAAGCATCCCTATCCAACACAGCAGATGCCAAATCTACTGGATTTGAATTAGGAACCGAACTGGGAGAAACTAAAACACTCATGACACACCCACCTCAGCCGCTTCCAACACCCAGTCATAACCGCGCGATTCTAACTCCAGCGCCAATTCCTTACCGCCACTGGTGAGAATTCGTCCCTGAGCCATTACATGCACGTAATCTGGGATGATATAATTCAGCAACCGCTGATAGTGAGTAATCATAATCGTGGCATTTTCTGGACTCGCCAGCTGATTCACTCCGTTCGCCACAATCTTTAGCGCGTCAATATCCAAACCCGAATCTGTTTCATCCAAAATTGCCAACTTCGGTTCCAGCAACGCCATTTGCAGAATCTCATTACGCTTCTTCTCACCACCGGAGAAACCTTCATTCACACTCCGGTTGAGGAAAGCGGGGTTCATCTTCACCACTTCCAGCTTTTGCTCTACCAAATCATCAAAATCAAACGCATCCAATTCCTCTAAACCCTGCGCCTTACGGCGCGAATTGTAAGCCACCCGCAAAAAATCCAAATTGCTCACACCCGGAATTTCCAACGGATACTGAAACGCCAAAAATATACCAGTTCTAGCGCGTTCCTCCGGTTCCATTTCCAGCAGGTTTTGCCCTTGGAAAATCACCTCACCGCCTGTCACTTCATACGCCGGATGTCCAGCCAAAACCTTAGAAAAAGTACTCTTACCAGAACCATTCGGTCCCATAATGGCATGGATTTCACCCAAGCGTACCTCAAGGTTCACACCCTTAAGAATCGGCGTTCCATCAACTTCAGCTGTCAAATCTCGTACTGACAGCACAATTTGACTATTCTCAACAATCATGCTTGTTCTCTCTCTTCTCTCTTTTCTTTCGTAGTAAGCGCTTTAGCGCTTTTTTCTTAGCACTTTCAATGCACTAAAGTGCTGACTACAAACAATTAACCAACACTACCTTCTAACTTCAGACTCAGCAGCTTATCAGCTTCCACCGCAAACTCCATCGGTAGCTGATTAAACACATCCTTACAGAAGCCGCTAATCATCATCGAAATGGCATCTTCTGAAGAAATGCCCCGCTGTGCGAAGTAGAATAATTGGTCTTCCCCAATTTTGGAAGTGGAAGCTTCATGCTCCACCTTGGCGGTATGATTTTGTACCTGAATATAAGGGAAAGTATTCGCATGGGCATTATCCCCAATCAGCATAGAGTCGCATTGGGAATAGTTCCGCGCCCCTTGTGCTTTCGGGTTGATTTTCACCAAACCCCGGTAGCTGTTACTCGAGTTACCAGCAGAAATTCCTTTAGAAATAATCGTGCTGCGAGTGTTCTTGCCAACATGAATCATCTTTGTACCGGTATCAGCTTGCTGCATATTATTTGTCAGCGCCACCGAGTAGAATTCACCCACGGAGTTATCACCCACCAGCACGCAGCTGGGATACTTCCAGGTGATAGCAGAACCAGTTTCTACCTGTGTCCAGGAAATCTTGGAATTCACACCTTGACACAAACCACGCTTGGTGACGAAGTTATAGATACCGCCTTTGCCGTTAGCATCTCCAGCGTACCAGTTCTGGACTGTGGAATATTTAATTTCGGCGTTGTCGAGGGCGACGAGTTCTACCACAGCGGCGTGTAGCTGGTTGCTGTCGTACATGGGTGCGGTGCAGCCTTCCAGGTAGGAAACATAGCTACCTTCTTCAGCAACAATCAGTGTCCGCTCAAATTGTCCAGTGTCGCCGTTGTTAATACGGAAGTAGGTAGACAGTTCCATCGGGCATTTTACGCCTTTGGGAATATAGACAAATGAGCCATCGCTAAATACGGCTGCATTCAGAGCAGCAAAGTAGTTATCTGCTGGTGGGACAACGCTACCTAAGTACTTCTGCACCAATTCTGGATATTCCTGCAATGCTTCAGAAATTGAGCAGAAAATGACACCATCTTTAAGGAGCTTTTCTTTAAAGGTGGTACCGATGGAAACGCTATCAAAAATTGCATCAACGGCGACATTCGCCAGCCGCTTTTGTTCTGACAAGGGAATACCCAGCTTCTCAAAAGTCTCTAACAAAGTTGGATCAACTTCGTCCAAGCTGTTAAGCTTCTGTTTTGTTTGCTTCGGTGCTGAGTAGTAAATGATATCCTGATAGTCAATAGAAGGATACTTAACGCTGGGCCAAGTTGGTTCTGTCATCTTTTGCCACTGGCGAAAAGCTCTCAGGCGAAAATCCAACATGAACTCCGGCTCGTTTTTCTTGGCGGAGATTAAGCGGATAGTATCCTCATTGAGTCCACGCGGAAGGGTATCGGCTTCAATATTGGTGATAAAGCCGTACTTGTATGGCTGGTTGACTAAGGTTTTGACAGTGGCACTCATCGGTAGTTTTCTCTTGTGTTCGCTGTACGGAATCTCTTTAAGGATGGAAAACTCGCTTTTCAAAAGCTGAATCCCATATTAAGTAACCAAGTGGTTACGCGACTGCTAAAATAAGTATAGAGACTAAAACAACTACTATGTTGTTTAACTTATCTTCATTTTAAGCTAGATTAACAACAACATTGTTGTCAAAATCATATTTTCTTCAAATAATCATGAATTTTCGGGACGATGATGGTGACTACCCAGCAGTCCTCAACCAAGCAAGACATCTTAGAATATCTCCTGAAACACTCGCAGGCTACAGCTTTTGAGCTTGCACAGACTCTTGACATTAGCCCTCAAGCAATTCGTCGTCATCTTAAGGATTTAGAGGCAAAGCAATTGATTTGTGTTTCTTTATCAGTGGAAGGGGGGATGGGGCGTCCTCAGCATATCTATCAATTGACTCGTCAGGGACGCGAGTACTTTCGGCAAGAAGTGGCTGATAGCTACGGTCAATTTGCTGTTTCTCTATTGGATACATTAGCAGAAACAGTAGGACGCGACCAAGTCATTTCAATTTTACGAAAGCAGTGGGAGCGCAAGGCACAAGAATATCGAGAACGCTTGGGAAACGTTTCGCTATCACAGAGGGTAGCAACTTTAGTGGAATTGAGAAAAGCCGAAGGTTTCATGGCTGAGTGTCACCCAGTAGAATCAAGTGAGTCATCAAAAGGTGACCGATTTATCTTAACTGAACACAATTGCGCGATTTCTAATGTTGCAGAGTCTTTCCCCAGTATCTGCGGTCATGAATTAGAAATGTTTGCCGCAGTTTTACCAGATTGTACTGTAGAGCGTACCCACTGGATTATCAACGGTGAACATCGGTGTGGCTATTTAGTCCAAGAGCGAAAAAACAGACCTTAAGTTTTTCGATTAAATCCATTAAATGAGTCGCCCCAACAAGTCGGGACTTCATATTAAGTCTAGGTCATGAAATATAGATAATTGGTAAAGCCTCTTACCAATCACTGATTATTCATTACCAGTTACAACTATTAAATGTGAGTCAGTTTTAGAGAAAAGTTATGGAGTTACCATCACAGCAATCAACACCACAATTTTTAACTCCGGAGGAAGCAGTAAAAGTGGATGCAGCTTTGCTTTCCTCACCAGAGAAATTTCTAACTAGAATAACAATCTCATCACTGCGGCTTTTGAAGCAAATTGCCCAAGAGTACGACGTGAAGATAGAAGAGTTAACTCCCCAGCAGGTAATTGCATGGTTTGAAAAAGATGGCAAGATTCGACGAGAGCAAGGAATTGAGGCGGCTTATTTAAAGTGGTAGTTGTCAATTAATTGTTAGTGGTATTTTAAAACGACTAACAACTAACTACTACTAATAACAAAAAAGCACCTTAAGGAAGGTGCTATCTGAAGATATATTTTATTTATTTTTTCAAACAAATTTTTATGCGTAATGACTAGTAGTACGCGTAGTACGCGGACTGCGAGCTCCAGTAATGGCTCCCATTAGCGAGGCGAGTAAACCCAACAAGGAACCGAATACAAACCACCATAATCCAGAGCGTATGTTTGCTGCAATCTGACGAGCTTCTTGGGCACTTACGTTGCGTGTGTTTTGGGGTACATTCACACCACCTTGTTGTTGCACCTGGTTAATGACTTCTCCGGCATTAGAAGCAGCAATACCAAAAGCACCTGATACTCCACTTGCCAATAACCAAGAGCTAACTGCCAAGGTTGTTGCCCACAGTATTGCACCGTTGAGAAGAGCTGTATTGCGGTTCATGGGACCACAAGCACGAGCCATAACCCACGCACCAGTAAATAGGGAAATTAACAAAGCGATGGTTGACCAAATCCCCGCATTACTAGCAGCATTAGGTGCAATTGATCTGGGTGCGCCTGAACCTTCAATGGAGCCTGCTGTGATCGCGCCAACTATGGCACTTAAAATTAACTGAGTTGCTAAGGCAACCAACAAACCAGAAATAATAGGACCCCAGCGAACAAGGTCGTGGTAATCACCAACTCGACCCACCACAGGTTCGGTAATAACTTCGTCACCTACTCGATTTGTGTATGACATAGTCTATTCTTCCATTACTAGTTCAGTAAACTTTTTTCTTTGGTATTCATCTCTATAAGAATAAAATTAAATGGCTTGTCATGGTTTTAGATATCTATCAGTGGAAATAATTAAGAACTCTATCTTTAGTCATAAAGGAATAATCTTTTTATGACATTTACATTTGTTTAAAAAAACTTCAGGGGTAATACCTTTACAAAAATAGGAAATTAGATGAGAAAATTTACAAATTTCCAAGAGACTAATCAGCTTAATTTAACTTTCTTTAAGTATAGCTCTAATTCTTTCATTAGAGTTCATGTCTTATTTTTTTAATCAATATCAAAGTAGTTATCAGTGAAAAGTTAACAGTTAACAGTTATTAGTGAATAAATTCTAACTAATAACTGTTAACTAATAACTCAAGGACGCAGCTTCACAGCAGTGCCTGTAGCAGTAATCAGTACGAGAATACCTGATTGGTCAACGTTGATTGTGCCAGTATCAACTTCAATGCCGACTACAGCATCTGCTCCTAAACGTAGTGCCCGTCGCTCTAATTCTTCTAAAGCCTTGCGTTGACCCTCTTCAAACAGGCGTTCATAGCTGCCTGTGCGTCCACCAATAACATCACGGATACTAGCAAAAAAATCTCGCAGGAAATTGCTGCCGTAGACAACTTCCGCCGTCACAATCCCTAGATATGACTGAACGATAGCTCCTTGAATCACATCGGTTGTAGTTAAAATCATACATTTCCCTCAAAAAGATAACTATTAACTCATACTCCTGCTTGGATTTTTAACCGTCGAAGCAGACACCTGAGAAGCAGATTAGATGAAAAATAACTGTAAATTTACTGTAATTTCACACAAACAAAGGAAAATCATCGTAAATCTTTTGAAAAAGTAAACAAATAGAGTTTGCAAAAAGAAATATATTTGTTTTAATGGACAAGCAACCACGGAGATTGTGGTAAAAAGTTGCAGAAACTTTTAGGTAATTTACTGTGTACAATCCAACATCATTTATAGTAAGTGTTCTCCTACTAGGAAGCTTTGTAGCAACAATGCCTTTGGTTGCTCAGGCTCAAGAAGCAGTACCACAACAGCAAAGCAGCCAGGAGTTAAAGGAACTCTTGGACGAAGGGCGGAGGCTGTTAGATAGCGGTGATTACAATGGGGCGATCGCCGTCTATCAAAGAGCAGCTGCTCTCGAACCAAGAAACGCCACAATTTATTCTGGCATTGGCTACCTCTATGCTCTACAAGGAAATTTTCCGGCAGCACTACAGGCTTACCGTCGTGCTGTTACCCTTAATCCTAACAATAGCGATTATCAGTATGCTTTGGGTTATGTCAGTGGCAATTTGGGAGACAACAAGGGAGCAAAGGAAGCGTACCGTCGTGCAATACAAGTTAACCGGAGTAACGTCAACGCTTATATAGGGTTGGCGACAGTCCTGTTACGTTTGGGAGAGAACGAAAATGTGAAATGGGCATACGAACAAGCTGCAAACCTAGACCCTAGAAATCCCCAAATCTATGAGTTACGGGGTAATATCTTAATGAAGCAGGGCAAATCAAAAGAAGCAATTGCAGTGTTTCAACAAGCTCGGGATTTGTACGAAAAGCAGGGCAAGCAGGACAGCGTAGCCAGGGTAGAAGCCGTACTGCGAACTTTGGGGGTGTAAGATTAGTCCAGCTTACGTCCGGTTAGTTCAACGAAAATATCTTCCAGGTTAGAGGGACGTACCATCATTCCTGTTTTATCTTCTTGTTGATTCAGGTAGAAGTTAGCATCTTCCAAACTTGGGAAAAACAGATATTCCCAACGATCCTCGACTTGCTTCATCACCAAACCTTCGCCATGAGCGGAGCGCAATTGTTGTAACGTACCAAGAGAAATTAATCTACCACCATCCATAATGCCGATGCGATTACACAAATACTCGACTTCATCCATATAATGAGTCGTGAGTAGCATCGTCATCCCTTGCTTGTTTAAATCCCGAATAATTTCCCAAAGCCGTCGCCTTGTTTGGGGGTCTAGTCCCACTGTTGGTTCATCTAAAAACAGAATTTGCGGTTGATGCAACAAAGCTCTCGCTATTTGTAGCCGTCGCTTCATACCCCCAGACAAGGTTTTTACCAAGTCATCGCGTCTGGTTGCAAGTTCAACATACTCTAGCCATTGATTAATCAGTCGCTGTCGCTGAGGGTTGGCAATGTGATGTAACCTTCCGTGCAGCTCCATATTTTCCCATACTGTTAAATCACTATCCACACTAATTTGTTGCAACACCACGCCGATAGACTGCTTTGCTAATATGGATTGGTGTACCACATCATATCCAGATACTTCTATCCGTCCCTGAGTTGGTTTCGTCAGTGTAGTCAACATCCGAATTGTGGTAGATTTACCCGCACCATTCGGACCAAGTAGACCAAACATTTCTCCCGCATTAATAGTGAATGAGAGGTCATTCACCACGGGAACCTGATTGTAAATTTTGGAGACCTTTTCTAGGTAAACAGCAACAGTCATGGATAGCTTGGCACGAGAGAAGTTAATCGCCTGTTGTGACTATTGTGCCAGAAGAGAACACTTTGCTTTTCTATCTATCTATATTTTTTGCTACAAAAAACAAATACCCTGCCCCTTATACTGTGAGGCAGGGAAGGTAACAAGTAACAAACATTTGAGAACCCGATATTAGATCAATTTATTGACATCACTCTCGCAAAACTAACTAACCAGTGATTTAGTCGAAGACTAAATTGGGACTCTGCGCGATGCACTTCAGTTATTTTTGCCAATATGCTTTCCATTGGAAGTACTATCTTCACCACAAGAACTGCTACTTTTGGGCAATAGCTGTACGGGCTGAGAGGGTTCAAGTAACTTGAGATGGTTCGTGTTCGGCGTTGATTCTACTTGAGCAATGATGTCCCTAAGTCGATCATTGACTACTGTTGGTCGATACTCTCGTTTCATACATTCCACTCCTAAAATAGTAGATGACCCAACTGACAATAGTGGAAACTTTAATTATATCTCAATTCAAGGTTCAGCTTAGATCCACCACAGCGATCGCGCTACGTTGCCCTACTTCATGGTTTATCACCACCAGGTGCGTTGACAATGACATCTGCGATACCATTTGCTTTAAACAAAATTTAAGAAAAATTGATTTTTTGAGATAGATAGAAAATTTATATTTTTGAATAACTGAGATACTCTATTGGGTAGATGATATAAAGCCAAACTTACACTAAGTTTACGAGAACTTACAGCATATTGCAAGTAGGTGAAGTACAACGCTCTTGTCTAAAAGCCAGACACAGAGCAAATTTTACTTCTGACTTCTGACTCCTGACTTCTGACTCCTGACTTCTGCTGTATGTTTTAGACTGAGATGAGAATATGATTACGTTTGCACAGCCAGTGCAATAATATCGACAGATTTCACCTGTCCTATAGGAATCTGAATTACAAATACAGTGCCCTGTCCTGGTTCTGAATAACACTCTAATTTGCCACCGTGTTTTTCCACTACAATCTGGTAACTAATAGATAACCCCAGTCCTGTACCTTTGCCTACTGGTTTCGTTGTAAAGAAGGGGTCAAACAGCTTGGAACAAATTTCCTCAGTCATTCCTAGACCATTATCGGCAATGTAAATCGCTATCCAGTCCTTGTCAAGAGCTTGGGTGGTAATGCGAATCTCTGGATTTTGGATTTTAAATTTTTGGATTGGGATTTTTTCCTTGCTCCTTATCGCCCTATCGTCCCATCTTCCCATTTCTTCCAAAGCATCAATAGCATTCACTAAAATATTCATAAACACCTGATTGAGTTGACCGGGGTAGCACTCAACTAAGGGAAGTTGCCCATATTCTTTGATGACTTTGATTTTTGGATGCGCTGGATGAGCTTTAAAACGGTTGGTGAGAATCATGAGCGTACTGTCAATACCTTCGTGGAGGTTAACTTTTTTGAATTCCGCTTGATCAAGGCGAGAGAAATTTCTCAGTGACAGGACAATCTCCCTGATGCGATCGCTTCCCACCTCCATTGAATTGAGGAGTTTGAGTAAGTCTTCTTGCAAGAAATTTAACTCAATCGTTGCAATTTCTTCCTGGATTTCCGGCGCAGGATTGGGATAGTGCTGTTGATAGAGTTGCACCAGTTGCAGTAAGTCTTGAGTGTATTCACGAAGGTAAGTAAGATTGCCATGAATAAAGCTCGTGGGGTTATTAATTTCGTGGGCGATACCAGCAACCATCTGACCGAGACTGGACATTTTTTCGCTTTGTACCAATTGAGCTTGGGTCTGCTTTAGCTTTTGCAGGGTACTTTCTAGCTGTTGCATCTGGAAGTTGATTTGTTGGTCGCGAGCCGTTAATTGCTCTGCCATAAAATTGAAACCTTGAGCTAGGATACCAATCTCGTCATTGCTATCGACCTTGATTCTGGTGGTGAAGTCGCCGTCAGCTAACTGTTGAGTGGCGTTGGTCAAAGTCTGAATACGACGGGTGAGCAAGCGTGTCACCCATATGCCGACCCCAAGAGCGATCGCCTGTCCTAGCAAACAAAAACCACCGATACTCAGCCATAGTCTTTGTTCTGCCCGCTCCCAAGATGCAACTGAGGTCAGCAACACGACTTTAGCTGTCGTGCCGCTAACCCCAGTCAGCACGACAGTTTTAGCGATATAGCCCTCTTTGGCAATAGTTAAGCGCAGCGGCGGTGATTCTGGTGTTGGTGGCAGCCAGGTAGCATGAAAAGCCTTGGGTAAGGTGGAAGCAATGATCTGAGAATCCTCAAAGGCAACGAGATGAATATCCGTACTGCCACGGATTTGATTGAGTAGCTCGTTATTAAGCTCTGAACCTACAATCACTCCACCCAAAACCTCCTTTTGGGATTTAATCGAGATCAACCCCACTAGAACTGATGGAGCCACCCCCTGTGCGGATACCACATCGGAGAACTCCATACCGATGCTTGCTGCTCGGCTGACTTTCTCGTCTTGCAACTTAGCTTGACTAACTGCCCCTTGTCGTAAATCAACCAGTACTGAGCCATCGGTATCTACAACCTTAATCTGATTCAGTTTCAAAGTCGCTTGCACGGGCAGTAAAGTTTGAAGAAGCAACGTTTTGTTTCTTGAGGCGACTGCTTGGGAAACATCATTTCGGTCTGCCACCCACCTTGCCTGCAAGCGCAGCAATTCTTGTTTCTGCTTCAAATCCTCTAACACCAACAAGGATAAGTCCTCAGTTTTTTGTCGTAGACTTTGTTGCAGATACCCCCTAAAAAAACTGAACGACCCCACTGTCCATACCGTCCATAAGCCGAGAAACACAGACAGCAAGGGAAACAGCAGCTTCGCTGCGACAGGGAGTTTTAAGTAAGTCGCTCGGATTGACACTTTCGTAGCTCTCTACTGTCACTTTTGCATGGATGGCACAAAGCCGGACTTACGTAGCGCCTCGGCTCCTTGTTCGCTCTTGGCGAAGTCGATAAATCCTTGGGCTGCAAGGGAAGTCGTCTTTTTCGAGATAGTACCGATAGTACGAACCATTTGATACTTGCCCGCCTGTACATTTTCTAAAGTAGGTTCTACGCCGTTGAGGTTGAGGCGGTTTACTGGCAGTTGGTTAGAAATGGCGTATGCTAAAGAAAAAGCCCCAATGCTGTAAGGTGTATTCTGGAGCGCAGTCATCAAATCATTTTCTTCGCGAAGGATGACTGCTGTCTGCGAATTTTTCAAATCTTTACCCAGGTAGTGTTTCCGCAAAAGACGCTTGGCTGACTCATCTTCTGGTCGGTCTAACACGATAATCTTGGCATCGGGACCGCCTATCTCCTTCCAATTCTTGATTGCACCGCTGTAGATTGCCTTCAGATTTGCGGTTGTCAAATTGGTAACTCCTTTGACACTGGGATGAGTGGCTACTAAGAGGGCATCTTTGGCAGTTTCTTGATACTGTAGTGTGCCGTCATTCTCCTCTGGCTTTAATTGCTTGCTGATACTAGCAACTTCGAGTACTCCGTCTTTGACCCCAGCAATAGCACTTTCTGATTGATTCGGTGGAAGAAAAGTAAATTTAGTGTTTTGAACTTTGGCTATGTAGGCATTAGCTAGTATTTTCATAGCCGGGTAAGTACTACCTGAACCACCAATCTTAATTTCTGGCTGCGCTTGGGTGTCTGCTGGAGTGTTAGTACTAGCGTTGCTGCTAGTGTTGGTTGTACAGCCAGATAATCCCCCTAAAGCGATGCTCATGCCCAGTGTTGCTAATACCTCTAAGATATTCAGCTTCATTCCATTTGCTCTTTATCTGGTGACGTTTCTAAAGTTGCCTCAAATCCTGCTCAAGTTATAATTTTCTGTTAAATTCCGGAAAGTATTAATAAATTTATGTATATTCTGAGATTGAAAATTCTTTTAGGTGTCTTGTCAGTCAATGAAGAATGATCAATGCACAAATAGCATGAGTTTTAGAACTGGCATAGGCAATCAACTTTTCACCTCTTCCCACGCTTGCAAAATCCTTTCGGCTTCCTGACACAGCACCTCGTGATACTGACCGTTGCTGGCAAGCAACCCGCCCCACTGATTCACATCACCCGTGTTATACTGCAATGGCGTACCGTCAAAATGGGTAAACTTGCCACCAGCTTCTGTCAGAATGAGTTCTGGGGCGGCTATGTCCCAATCTTTAGGTGCAGACTTACCAGACAGAGAAATATAGATATCTGCCCGTTGTTCAACAATGGCAGCAATTTTGCCGCCCACACTGCCAACAGCTTTCTGATTTTGACATGGTAGGTGTTGCAGCAGGTAATTTAATCTTTGATTTCGGTGAGTGCGACTAACAACTACAGTTAAATCTTCCAGATGTTCCCGTGATGACACCTGCAAAGGTACACGTTCCCCATCACGAGTTTCCACAAACGCACCACCCCCTTTTATGGCATAGTACAACTTTTGCGCTTCAGGTACTGCTACTATGGCAAGTACTGGACGTGTTTTCTGCACCAATGCGATGTGAATCGCATACTCCCCAGTTTTTTCGATAAAATCTCGCGTACCATCTAAAGGGTCAATGATCCATACCCATTCCTGCTTGGCTTGTTCCGCAGTGTAAGTCTCTTCGCTAATGTAGGCAAAATCTTCATGACCCAAAACCACTTGCAGGTTCTCCAGAATGTAATGATTGACAGCAACATCTGCGATGGTGACAGGCTCATTCTGTTTATACTGCACTTCTAGGTTGTAGTTGCTAGCCTGATGGTAGTAAGACCTCAGTATATCTGTTGCTCCCCAACCCACGGAACAAGTTAATTCTAGGATTTTTTCTAAATTTTTCATTTATTTCTTTATTCCTCCTGTCTATTCTAAAGGGAGACATTTACTGAGGAGAATCTATCCAGCGGCGTGTACCAAAAAATTGACAGGAAAAAGAAGCAATATGAGCCGCTTGTTCCAATGCAGTGGTAAAACTTTCCCGTAAGATGTAATGACAAAACGCACCGTGGAAAATATCTCCAGCCCCCAATGTATCAACAGATGGAACACTCGGCACATCGATAACACCACCTTTCCCATTTTGGAGGTATCGAATGGGTTTTTCTCCGTGGGTGATGGCAATGTGGGGAATACCAATTTCACTAAGATAGGTAAAAACCTCATCTTCAGTGTGGCAGCTAGGAGGAGAAAAATTAGCAGAACAAATAGCGTAATCTACAAAGGGTAAGACTTTATCAAACCCGTGTTTCCAACTACCGCCATCAATGACAACTGGGATATTCTTAGCTTTAGCCATTTGGGCAATTTCACTCCCAATTGCCATTTGATGCCCATCTATCAGCACGATATCAACATTTTGCAAAATTTCTGGTGGAATTGATTCGCTGGTTGCTTGAGTTTTGACAGCGTTGATGGAAATAACTGCTCGTTCACCAGTGGCTTGAGTAACAATAATAGAAGAAACAGGCGGTGCGTTTTGCGTAGTGGTATCAAGGTCAATGATTCCGACTTTGTAATTTGCCAAATCTCCTTGAATCAGCTGCGTCATTGGGTGAGAACCAACTATACCCAACACTGTGGCTTGATTGCCCAAATGGCTGAAACTGACAGCAGCGTTAGTTGCTGGACCACCTGCAGCAAGAGTATAGTCAGAAGCGACTATCTTCTGATTATTCTGAGGGGGAGACTGGGCAAGATAAATCAAATCCAAGGTGACTAAACCGACAAATAGCCCATATTTTTCCATATAGTTCAACTAATAGTTCAACTAATCACAGGCAAGCCTGAGAGCGCCATCGCTATTTCTTCAGCACTGTACTCAGTATCGCGTAACAATCCTGCTTGATAATCCATGTACGCTTGCATATCGAAGTGACCATGACCGCACAGATTGAATAGGATGGTCTTACTCACTCCTTCCTCCTTGCAGCGTAGTGCTTCATCAATCGCACCTTTGACTGCATGATTGGCTTCAGGAGCAGGTAATATTCCTTCAGTACGGGCAAAAGTCAGACCAGCCGTAAAACAGTCAACTTGTGTGAAAGCTCTTGTTTCAATTAAACCCAAATCTACAACGTGACTGAGTAGGGGTGCCATGCCATGATACCGTAACCCGCCTGCATGGATGCCTTGGGGAACAAAGGAACTGCCTAAAGTATGCATCTTGACAAGAGGGGTGATATGTGCTGTATCGCCAAAGTCATATGTATATTTGCCCTTGGTTAATGTTGGGCAAGCAGCCGGTTCAACTGCCACAAATTTGATATCACTCTGCTCACCCCGCAGCTTTGCACCCATGAACGGAAAGGCAATGCCTGCAAAGTTACTACCGCCACCCGTACAGCCCACGATAATATCAGGATAGTCACCTGCTTGTTCTAGTTGTGCCAGTGCTTCTTGACCGATGACAGTTTGATGATGTAGCACATGATTCAACACGCTACCTAATGCATATTTTGTCTGGTCATCTTGAACCGCCACTTGTACCGCTTCACTAATGGCGATGCCCAAACTGCCTGTGCTATCAGGATTTTCTTGGAGAATCTTTCGCCCTGCTTCAGTTTCGTCACTGGGGCTAGCTATGACACGCGCACCAAAAGATTCCATAAAAGCCCGACGATATGGCTTTTGCTGATAGCTGACTTTCACCATATAAACCACGACTTCTAAGCCAAAAAAAGCACCAGCAACTGCCAGCGCAGAACCCCATTGCCCTGCACCAGTTTCTGTTGTCAGGCGCTTTACCCCTGCTTGCTTGTTGTAATAAGCCTGTGGAATAGCTGTATTGGGTTTATGGCTACCGGCTGGACTTACACCTTCGTACTTGTAGTAAATCTTAGCAGGGGTATCAAGAGCTTGCTCCAGGCGTCGGGCGCGATAAAGTGGAGTTGGTCGCCACTGACGGTAAATTGATTGTACTTCCTCAGGTATTTCAATCCAGCGTTCAGTGCTAACCTCCTGCTCAATGAGCGCTGGTGCAAAAAGGGGTTCTAAGTCTTTTGCTGTAATTGGCTGATATGTAGCAGGGTGTAGCACTGGTGCCATCGGCCTGGGTAAATCAGCCTGGATATTATACCAGGACTGTGGCATTTTGTTTTCGCTAAGCGTGTACTTGATAGTGTCCATTGGTGAAAAGTTTTATTTCTATCGTACGCTTTTAGTTTATAGGGATTTTTACCTGGATAGAATACACCCATACGGTAGGGGCTGTTCTATGCCGTGCCCTGACAAATAATCTGTATTACACCTCATTGAAAATTGCTATCACCTTCACTCAACCCACAAGATAATATTTACTCATGGATATAAAACCAGGAACACTTTACGTTGTTGGCACACCAATTGGCAATCTGGAAGATATGACCTTCCGGGCAGTACAAACTTTGCAAACAGTGGATCTCATTGCTGCGGAAGACACGCGCCATACAGGAAGACTGCTACAACGTTTTCAAGTAAAAACGCCGCAGGTGAGTTACCATGAGCACAACCGTAGCAGCCGCATCCCAGAGTTATTAGAGCAACTCAGTGACGGTAAAGCAATTGCTCTCGTTACTGATGCAGGTATACCAGGAATATCCGACCCTGGATATGAGCTTGTGAAAGTTTGTGTTGAAGCCGGGATACCAGTTGTGCCAATTCCTGGTGCTAATGCAGCAATTACGGCGTTGAGTGCAGCCGGACTCCCAACGGATAGATTTGTTTTTGAAGGATTTTTGCCAGCCAAAGGTCAACAAAGGCGATCGCACTTAGAATCTCTGGAAACAGAACCCCGCACATTAATTTTCTACGAGTCTCCCCACCGCTTACGCGGAACTTTACAAGACTTAGAAGAAATTTTCGGAACTCATCGCCAAATCGTCATAGCGCGAGAGATAACCAAACTGTATGAGGAATTTTGGCGAGGAACAATTGAGGAGGCGATCGCTCACTACAGCCAACGCGAACCCCAAGGCGAATATACCTTAGTCGTGGCGGGAACCCCACCCACTCAAGCGCAGCTTTCAGAAGAAGAACTCAAAGCAGAGTTAGAAAAGATCATGAGTCAGGGAATATCGCGATCGCAAGCTAGCCGTCAGTTAGCAAAAGCGACTTCCCTGACGCGTCGTCAACTCTATCAACTCGCTCTTGCAATCAAAACAGACCAACAAAGTTAATAGTCAAGACTCAAGAGTCAAGAGTCAAAAGTCAAAAGTCAAAAATTATTCTCCCCTGCTCCCTGTGCTCCCTGGTCCCTCATTCCCCCACTCCTCTACTCCCCCTACTCCACGGCAGTCGGCTGGGTTGGAAAACCCTACCAAGAGCGCTGCCTCCCCTACTCCCCCCACTTTTCTGGTGGGGGAGTTTCGCCAAGGTTAAGGCAGCACTACAATGGGAGATATTGATTATGAGGAACATGAGGAACAAGAATGACCCAAGTGGTTTTAGGAGAAAATGAAGGAATTGATTCAGCTCTGCGTCGGTTTAAACGCCAAGTTTCAAAAGCTGGAATCTTAGCTGATGTAAAGTATCACAGGCACTTTGAAACACCATTAGAAAAGCGTAAACGCAAGGCAGTAGCTGCTAGACGCAAGCGACGTATGAAATAAACCGATTTGGTGCTAACGTTGCTTGACAAAATTTTGTAAAAAAAGCCTTAACGCATTCGGCAGCCTTGATACATTACTTAAGTAAAATGAATCGTACCCCAATAAGGGGTACGAGCAAGTAGAGTTGTGGATGCGTGGATACGTCACACTCAATTTACAAAAAGGCTCGTAGAGTTACAGGCTGAATCTCTACTACCATTGCTACATTGCTTTTTGCTTTTTGCTTTTTGCTAGCTAGGATACAAAAAGAATGTCATCTGGGTGTATCTCAATTTGCCAGGAATACGCTAAACTGTAAACCACAATCCTTACATTCGGTAGGTTTAAGATATTTTCTGATTGTTCAATCGACATTCTGGACTTTAAAGTTTAAAATCCCGAAATTGTAAAAAATTCCAAGTAAAGTAAGCACCAAATTTTAGTAATGATATTAACTGCTCCTAAGGTTCAGAACTATCAAAAGAGCGGCTATTACAAATGTTCATAGCCTTTTCTACTCCTTGTTTGAGGCTAAGTTCTGCACATTCAACCACAAACTGGAGTACAAGAGAAATCTGCTGATTTTCAGGAGCAGAAAATCGTCCCAGGACATGAGACACGGTATCTGATTCAGTGCTATTGGCTGCACCTTTTGGTTTACCAATACCGATACGCAAACGAGGAAAGTTTTGCGTTCCAAGGTGTGCGATCGCACTTTTCATGCCGTTGTGTCCTCCAGCAGAACCAGACAAGCGCAGGCGAGTTTTTCCTATAGGCAAATCCATATCATCATAAATAACCAAAACCAAGTCTGGTTGCAACTTATACCAACTTGTCACTGCTTGCATTGCCTGTCCTGAACGATTCATATAAGTTAAAGGCTTCAGCAAGCGGATTTTATCTCCAGTTGGTGCGATTCCCTCCCCGTACTCCCCCTGAAACTTGCGATTTTCTGCTAGGGGAATCTTCCAAGAACGGGATAGCGCATCTACAGCAGCAAAACCGATATTGTGGCGTGTTTGGTCGTACTTGGGTTCTGGGTTCCCCAACCCGACAATTAGCTGGGGAATCACCAGAGTTTTTTTGGCAATAGCTTCCGTCATTTTGCCTTCAGTCTAGCTTTTTTGGGAAGAACTAGCAGTGTCTTGCTCCAACTTAGCTGCTTCTATTTGCTTGGTTTCTAATTCAGCAGTTGTTTTCACAGCTTCTTTCAACTGAACTGCTTCTTTTTGAAACTCGCTTTGAAACTCGCTAGAAGCTTGTTGAAAACTGCGAATTGCTTTTCCCAAACTGCGACCAACTTCTGGGAGCTTTTTGGGACCAAAGATTAACAACGCCACCACAAAGATTAAAGCCATTTCTGGCAACCCGATACCAAATACATTCACAGAACTTCTCCTATAAACTCAAAAATTGCCTCAGAAACCCACATATTAGTTTAATCAATAGTGAGTGGTTAGTGCGGAGTGGGTAGTTGAATAATCAACAACTAACAACTGACAAAAAAACCCGGAACGAGCCGGGTGTGGGGTAGCTTGTTATGCAAGCTTTTCAACTTTAAATATTAGTTAGCCGCCCAAGCTCCGCCAGTCAACAGAAACATCTTGAATTAAGAGAGACCTGTTGTAGAGTTGCAGAATAATCAGCAGAAACACGAAGAATAGCAGTATAAAAACAGCCATGAGGGGGGTTGTACCCCAACCCGGAGCTACTTTACCATACTCAGAATTCAAAGGTCTGAGAATATCTCCCAACCGCGTCCTTTGTGCCATAGTTCACCTAAGATGAGTTGCCAAAGCATTTTTTAATCTTCTGTAATATTCTATAGGAAGAGTACTCATAATCTATACTTCTTATGGAACCCGCAATAGTTCTTAGCATTTCTGTCTGCGCCATTGTCATTGCAATCACGGCGATGTCTATCTACACGTCTTTTGGTCCTCCTAGCAAGGAATTGAGCGACCCGTTTGAAGACCACGAAGATTAAACGACTGGGGCTGGCAGTTGCGCTTAAGCGCAACTGCGAACTCTTTAGAAAACTTTAAAATTGGCGATTTTCCAAGCCTCTATTGTAAAGTTTTGTTGCTTAGATGAGAATTCCGGAGTAGGCAAACGCTCTAACAAGTCTACCGACTCTCCCAGAGTTAACCCCAAATCACTTTGGACGCGCAAATCGGCTGTCTTGCCATGACATTCGTAGCATCGAAGAATCCATTGCGCTGGGTCATCTTCCGCTTGCTTAAACGCCATTAATATCAAATTATCAGCAGATAAATCGAGTAAACTCCCCACAGGAGGTAAAGACTTATCGCTTTTCTCGTGTTGGGAAGTCAATAGTATAACTTGCATTGGTAAATTCAATTCATAGCCGTGTCTTACCGTACGGGCTGATTCCCAGCTACCAGCATGGGGATACAAGGCATATGTAAATTCGTGAAATCCTCGGTCTGCTTCTGCATCGGGCCAATTAGGACTGCGTAGCAGGGTCAAGCGTAGTTGATTGGGTTGGCTGTCGTAGCCATATTTACTATCATTTAGGAGGCTGACCCCGTACTGATTTTCGGTGTCAGTCAAATCTGCCCAACGCAAAGCCGGGACTTCCCATTTCGCCTTTTGAGCTGGAGTTTTGGGTTTAGTGGAACGGCGAATCGCCCCACAGGGAATTTCATAGGTAGCAAAATCAGCTTCTACGTTAAGGGGAAAAGCCGCTTTCACCAAAACCTGACGTTCTCGCCAATCAACAGTTGTGGCAATTTTGAGAACTGGTGAGTGCATTTGCAAGATGTAATCTTGGCAAAACTCAGATTCACCCAGTTGGCGCACCACGCGCACCCGACTTTGTACTGGTCCAGTTTCCAGCCACTCAAGAGATTTAAGCTGCATTGGTGGTAAGGGATGCTGGGCATAATTAGGGTCAATATTCCATGCATCCCAGTATTGACCACTGTCTTTAAAAGCTTGCAGTTGATTCCCCGCGCCACTGAGAACTTCTCGCTGATGGGTTTTGTCAAAGACGCTGGATAAGTCTCCAGTTTCAGAATTGACGACAACTCGCAGAAATTCATTTTCAAGAACCCAGTCAACGGAAGTAGAGGGAGTAGGGGAAGTGGGGGAAGTGGGGGGAGTAAGCCAAAAAACGCGGTAGCCAACGGGTGGAATATCTTTTGCTGAAAATAGTAGAGTTGATGCTTCACTCAACTGGGAAGGCTGCTTTTGTCCAGAAACGTCGTAAATCTGCCATTCTTGGTGAGCAGGTGCTGGTGAGGGTAAACTGACAGTGACTACCTCAGAGCGCTGCCAATTGAGAGAATTGAAAACGACAACAGGTAAACTGTTAGGTTGTGGTGGATCTGGTAAGTTTATTTGGAATGCAAGATAACTCAAAGACTGCTGCAATATCTCATTGCCAACCTTTTCCACCTCCTGCCAAGTTGGAAGCGCATCCACA
The DNA here is from genome assembly GCF_000315565.1 of Mastigocladopsis repens PCC 10914. Lineage (NCBI taxonomy): Bacteria > Bacillati > Cyanobacteriota > Cyanophyceae > Nostocales > Symphyonemataceae > Mastigocladopsis > Mastigocladopsis repens. The sequence continues at coordinate 2,171,576 of NZ_JH992901.1, forward strand.
TAAACTTGAGTAATCGAAGAACCAGGCAAAATATCGTGAAACTGGTTAAATAAAACCTTTTTCCATGCTGCTTCTAGTTCAGCTTTGGGATATGTCACCTGACAGCTAATCGTTGCCAAAGCCGCAAACAGTTCTGCTTGATACAATAGCCCTTCACTACGACGATTCCAACGTTTTTGGTCGCCGTGAGTCGTGTAGCAACCGCGATGAAATTCTAAATAAAGTTCGTCCTCCCAGATAGGGAAGGAGGAAGTGGGGGAAGTGGGGGGAGAATCTTCTTGGTTATGGCTTGAAGCCTTGATTTGCTGTAGATAGTTTTCAGCGGTCGAGAATTCTAGTTGAGGGAAGAAGGGCGACTTTGAAAAGCGTTGGGCGGTTTCTAACATATCACGGGTGGGCCCGCCGCCGTGGTCGCCTACACCAGGGAGCCAGAGGGCGTCCCAAAGACCTGTTTGCGTTTGCCATTCGCAGGCAAAGGATGCCATTTTGATTGGATCGATCCCTTCACCAACGGGTGCAGACATGAGGCTAAAAACTTCACTACCGTCAGGCGATCGCCACCAAAAAGCACCATAATCAAACTTAGTTGTATCATTCCAGCGCAACTTCTGAGTCACGAAATACTCAATACCAGCATTAGCAAAAAACTGCGGCAAAGTTGCACAAAAACCGAAACTATCTGGTACCCATACCACAGTAGAAAGCTTGCCAAATTTCTCCAACACATAGCGCTGACCGTACAGCAGCTGACGGACAATTGATTCACCCGCAATCAAATTCAGTTCTGGTTCAACCCACAAACCGCCGACAACTTCCCAACGCCCAGTTTTGACAGCTTGTTGAATCGCATCAAATAAATCTGGGCGATTTTGTTCAATCCAAGCATAAAGCACTGGAGAAGAATGACAGAAAATCAATTCAGGAAACTCTTGCTGAAGCTTCAGAACCGATTCAAAAGTACTTTGTGCAGCCCGCCAAGTTTCACTTACACGCCACAGCCATGCTAAATCTAGGTGAGCATGACCTAATAGGGAAATTTTAGATTTTGAACCGCAGATGGACGCGGATGTACGCAGATAATTATTGATTTCGAGGAGATTTTCGCGAAGAGTAAAGAGCAAATTCTCAAACTCTCCCTTGTGTTCCTCTGCTTTCTCTGCGTCTGTGCGGTTCGTTTCCCAATCAATGTCCGCCACCACCGCTGCCAAATTATCCAACTTCTGGGACTCAAAAGATTCCAAATAGCGCTGCACAACAGCCAACTCATCAGCTACAAAACCGGGATCAGGTCGGTTCTCATCAGTAGACTCATAAATGAGGAGTGACTTTACCAAAGCACCATCACAATGACCCGGACTTACCAAACGCAAAGCTATGATAAATTCCTCTCCTGGTGTTACCGCAGGACTAAGAAGCACCCTAGGTGAAGAATCAAACAAATCTCCCTCAAGCGCCAATTTCCCATTTACATAAACTTGGGCAGAATCTGCCCACCAAACCAGCGCCAGTCGCAAAGACAAACCCTGTAGCGCATAACCCTGTAAATCTTGGGGAATGACTAATTTTTGCACCAACCATAGGACTTTTTGCCCTCCAGACCAAGCAATGTGTCCTTTGGCATTTAATTGGGCAAGGCTCCAATCAGAAAACTCACAGGTGCTAACATCAACAACAGGCAAGTCAGCTTCCCTGTATTGCCAAGTAGACGAAATATTGACTTGACAATAGGAGCGCAACTTCTCAATTGCTTCCGAAATGAATTTAGTATTGGGTTGAGATACTGGAGTCATAATTTCGCTAAGATGAGGAAACTCACAATCATCAACAGTCTTTCGATTTATTGTTTGGTGAGAGTCCGACAGCTAACAACGCTCTCAACAAAAATTCACTACCATGCCTTCTGCTACCCCTGGTCGTTATCAAAGTAGACTCTTTAATTTTTTCCACCAGCAATCTCGGCGCTGGGGCGAGCAATTTGATCGTACCAGACGGCATTTACAAGTCGCCGCCAGTTGGTCATTAGAGGCTCTACTTTACCCAGTGTATCTGCTGATTCAAAAAGCAACCAACTCAGCTGGCAGACAACTGCATACGGGCGAGCAACAACGCAGGCTCCATTTACAAGGAAACGAGGCTGGTTCCCAACTCGAAACTCCTCCATCTGCTGACAGTCCCATTGAGCGAATTCTAGAAGTAGTGGTGACTCTGCAAGTGGAGGACAAGCGGATAAGCAGACAAGCAGACAAGGGGAAAAGAATCTTTCCATCTCCCCATCCCTTTATCCTCCACTCGGGCACTCCCCCCCTCCCCCACTCCTCCACTCCTGTTATCGTGCAGGGAATTGCTTCACTTTTGGTAAATCGCAATTTGGTACTCGTCACTGCTGAAAATGAAATTCTGGATATTTTGACACCCCAGCAGCAAGAAAAATTGCGAAATCGAATTATTGACGAAGTTGCTAAATACTGGCGTTCCTGGCGGTTGACTCAAGTAGAAGACGACACAAAACTATTACCTGAAATTGACCGCCTGCTGAACAAGCTAACTTCGGGTCGTGGAAACAAGCTACCTGCTTTACCGCAGGACTCGAAAACAGAAAATGAAATTGAGTATAAATATTTACCTTTTCCTTTCCAGGGTCTAGCATTACTGGATGCAGCTGTTGCCCAGATAGAATCTCATACTGTAGTACCCATATCTCGCGCGAGTGGACAATTGCTCCAAGTTGTTCAAACTCAGCTAAACATATTTCTCTATGGTAAACAGCAGCAACTGACCACTCAACAAGAAGCATTAGCTGCTGATAGGAATCAAATATTGAATATTCAGGCTTTAATTTGGGGGGCAATTAATTACTTTTTTGGAGAGCGCAATACCAAGAAATTAGAGCAAACAACTCCAACAAATATAGGCTCAAATAGGAAATCACAAGCTGCCAGAATACTACAGCGTTCTCCTTCTTCAACTTTGCCGAAAAGCTCTCATTTGCAAAGCGAGAACATAGCAGACTCTTGGTTGACAATGAACGATTTGTTTGGTGAAGTGCAGCAGGTTATAGAGGTGGTTAACGAACAAGAATTGTTAGTGACATCATCCCCCACAAAATCTGCTATCCCCGCCAGTTCTTCTGCAAGAACCAGCAGACAAATCAATTCAAAATTCAAACTTCAAAATCTGCCCAACGGGTACGCTACGCCTTGGCGGAGTTTGCGGTTTGCGCTTACAAAATTCAAATTTTGGCATCTTTCCTCATCTCCCCACTCCCCGACTTCTAAGCCTGAAAGTGAGAGTGAAGGAAAAACTCTTCACCCGCAGCACCGGAAAAGCACTCAAGTTGAGGCAAAGCCAGATTGGATTGAAACACAAGCTCAAACAATAGGTTATGAGAAGCATCCTCTAGAGCAAATGCTCGAATGGCTAGACCGTATCATGCTTTGGTTAGAAGAGATATTTGTGAACATTGTGCAATTTTTATGGGCGCTGTTGCGAGAGAAATAAGATATAGCAGTTCTCGTCCGGATGAAGTACAGCTTTATCTGTGTGCATCTGTACGCCAGTCGCCACAACGGGGGGAACCCCCGCAAGGCGCTGGCTCGTCCATCTGTGGTTCCTTAATTCTTAAATGTATTCCACCCAATTGAAAACCGCTATAAGTAGGGGGAGTTTTCTTCTCTGACTTGCCCTACTCTCTATTCCTGCCGCACGCCTCCTACAACTGGCTTAAGTTCAGAGGGGTCGGAAAATGGATCGGTGCCGCCAGTCCAGTTAAAATCACTAATTCGGAAGCTGATCCCACCTAATTCCTGCACGGGATTGTAACGCAAGACGATTCCATAACTACGGCGGCTATATTCCAGAATGTAGTCTGTACTGCTGCGTTCCCCTGTGTCTAAGTTGATTGTCGTTTGAAAGCCGAAGCGGAATGGGCCATAAATTTGCTGTGAAATTTCAGCACTCAGCACTCGGTTATCTACATAACGGTCAAATAAGAATGGCGATAAGCCGCTGTTTAGACCTTGAGAGTAGCTGATTCTAAAGCCGGTATAGTCGAAAACGGATCGAGAGAAATGACCAAACTGCCCTTCTAGACCAATGGTACCAGTCAAGATGTTTTGGCTATCACCGCTGCTGTAGTAGCTGGTCGTACCAGTCAATCCACCAAAAAGTCTTACAAAGGGGACAACTGGGTTTGCTGTATACCGCAATCCCTCTGTGGCTGTAGCTGGTAATCCTTTGCCCTGCCACAGGAAAACGCCTCCATTGAGAGCAGCACTCGCTTGTAGACGGCTGAGTGAGATGCGGTCATGATCCCGATCTGCTTCCAGCAAGTCTTGGCGGTCAGTTCTGGCATTGATATACTGAGCACCAGCCTGATAGCTGAGATTGATGCCGCTGCCTAAAGGAATGACGGGAGAGGTCACAATACCGCCAAGACTACTTTGGACGGTTTGAAAGCCAAGAGTACCGTTGTAAAGGCGATCGCGATAGCTATATTCTAGTGCCAGCGTGTGAGGATTTTGCTCACCTAATAACTGGCGCAACCGCACACTCGCCCGCAGATTGTCTTCTATGTCGGCAAAGTCTAGACTTGTTAACAATCCAGAACCCTCAAGTACGGTTCGTGGACTTAAAGTCGCATTCAGTCTTGACTTTACACCAAACACCGATGCGAGATTACCAGTGCCGCCTTGTACTGCTTTTTGAGCAAAAAACTGAGGTGTGACACTTAAGGATAGCCCTGGTGTATTAATGGGTTTGAAGCTACGCTCAAGATACACGCCGCCTCGCTGATCTCCATCATAACCGATAGTGAATAATCCAGGAGTGACTTGACGCTCGCTGCGGTCAATGACCTGCTCATCCTTGGGAATAGGTACAGAAAACCCTTGGTCAAAAACTAAACGCTGTCGCTCTGTTTTGATGCGATCGCGCAATGGTGTCTCTCGCGTGACAGTGACTTTATCTGCCCGTACCTCTAACTCTGGAGGTGAAAAAGGGTCGTTGGTTAGGCGGACATTCTGAGCTTGCAAGCCTCGGGGATAAAAATCAATTCGTCCGGCTTCAAAGCGTATCCGTCTAATTTGACCCCCTTGTTTTGGCACAGATAGGTTCCTCGCACCCCCTGTACTACCTACGTTAATATTCAGTCCGCCAGGGCTGCTAGCTTGTAAGGGTTGATTCTCTGTAATCCGCTCGCTTAGAGGACGCGCAGGGACTCCTCCAGCTGTCACATCGGTGGGTAATAAAGAGAAATCCTGTCCGGCTGTTGGTATAAAAATCTCGCCGCTGCCATCAAATAACTCTCCGCTATCTTGGACAAGGTTATAAGTAAAGCGCTGACCACGTAGGATTTGGTCGCCCCGTGTCAATGCCACATTTCCTTCTCCCACTGCAATCAAGTTATCCAAACTGACTTGCAGGCGATCGGCATCCACGACTGCCCCATCAAATCGCACAACCACATTACCTTCAGCAGTGACAATTTGCCGTTGCTCGTCATACTGCTGCCTATCGGAAGTGACTTCCACAATTCTTTCTGTGGCTGGCGGCGTGTTAGAAGGTGCAGTTGTGCCGGATGGTTGACTTTGTTGCTTTATTGTGCTGTTGCTGGGTGTCGCAGGTGCTGACTGATTTTGGGCATCAGGTGCGGGAGTTGGCTGTTGAGTTGTCTGGCTACGAGTCTTGAATTCTATTTGTACTGGACCATCACTCCCTGATTTTTCAGTTGAGGCGTTGCCCTGATTTGGTGTTTGGGTCTCAACTACGGGTTGCGTCTGTTGAGATAAGTTCTTGATTTTGGTAACTGCTTGAGCAATTTGCTTTTTTGTGACAAATGTTTCTGCGGACGCAGTACTGTCACCATCATCGGGATGAGAGGTTTTAAGCTGCTGTAGCGGATAACCAACTGAAAGCTGCTGACCCAGTGAAGCTGCACTTTTAGAAGCGGTGAGGGGAGAAAATTCCGGTGGGAACATTTCCGGCTCACTGGGTGCAGAGACAATCTTAGCGACTAATAACTTACTATCAGTTAGCTTTTCTCCAGGCGTTTGGAGAGGAGGCGTTTCCCGTTGTGCCTCAGACTTCTCTTTGTTCCCCAGTGTTTTATTGTCAGTTTTTACGACTGGGGTGGGATTGGCAGATTGTAGAGGTTGGAGAATGGGAGGCGGTTCGGGCGGCAGAACTGGATGAAGCATACTCTAGCACGAATCAAGCTAACCAATAGCCAATAAATAGCCGGAAGGAAATCACACATTTTGCCTTCCGACTTTTGCCTTCTGCCTAGATAAAATTTAGGCAAGCCGTCCCGAAGGAGGACACTGGCTTAAGTGGTTTCCAGGCTAGTGTCCTAGTGTCCGTAGGCTTATAGTGTCTTTCGCCTTCCGGCTGTCACGGATAATTTGTCGCGCTTTTACTCGAGATCCCGACGACCGGGGTTACGAGCTGGGTCATTTGACAAAAATCCAAAGAAAAAGAGACCGACGAAGAAGGCAACAACTATATAAACAACGATTTTTAAAGTCAGCATTGAGAAATCTCCTTTGGGTATGAGAAGCTTTCAGTGTCTGCGACGCAGAAAAGATAGCTCTTTTATCTTACCCAAAACTTGTTCTCTTTATTGGAGAACACTGATAGTAGACCCACGCAAAGCAGCTGACCACGCAGTGGGTTCAGAGTCTTGTTTGTTTGTAGGTCAACTTGAAAAAGAATCTTACCGTAACTTTGTGTTTGTGTTGTGAGTTGTCTGACTGTTAAACACTCCTTAATAATAAGTTGTTCACTAGTTAATATCTCTGTTTATGTCAGACGTTGACTTATGGCAGATGTTTCCCACTTCAGACACCAAGCCTGTTCTTTAGATATAACTCCACCTTCAAAAATAGACTTAGTACAGGATTGCAAAAGTTGGTAACGAAATGAAGATGATGTATATCGTTCGTAGTCAGCACGAAGAGTGCTAAAGCACTTACTACAAATTAAAACGTCACGAATTCATCCAAAGCTGTACTAAGAAACCCGGTTGTCTAAAAAACCGGGTTTCTAGAGTAGTAACTAGGCATAACTAGACGAAAACCCAAAAAGTAGCAGGAGCTGGGTTTCATGACTCAACCCAGCCTACGTCATTTTGGAATTAATAAAGCGTGCCATTTCATTTGAAATTTAGCCCACCGCAGAAAGTTCTTGCTTAAAGAAAGCTTGCAAAACGCTTTGGGCTATCTGAGGACTAGTCAAACCTAATTCAGCCTTAGATTCATTTGGTTGGGCATGCTCCACTAATATATCTGGCACACCAATGCGCTTAATGGGAACGACTATGTCAGCATCCAACAGCGCTTCTGCAACTGCTGAACCAAAGCCCCCCATGACACAACCTTCTTCCAAGGTGACAACGCGCCCTATTTTCTTCGCCAATGGGAAAATTAATTCTGTATCCAGAGGTTTGGCAAAACGGGCATTAATCACGGTGGCTTCAATGCCATGTTCACTGAGAATTTCAGCAGCTTGCAATGCCGAATGTATTATTGTACCATAGCCTACCATCAACACATCATCACCGTGGCGGAGAATTTCTCCTTTGCCAATTTCTAAGGGTTCCCAGCCTTCTTCCATGAGGGGGACGCCGTAGCCGTTACCACGAGGGAAGCGCATGGCGATCGGTCCTGTGGTATGGTGTACGCCAGTCACAACCATCCGTTGCAGTTCCGCTTCATCTTTGGGTGCCATCAGTACCATGTTGGGAATGCAACGCAGATAGGCAATGTCGTACATTCCTTGATGAGTAGGACCATCAGCCCCAACAATTCCCGCCCTGTCCAGACAGAAGAACACGGGTAGGTTTTGGATACAGACATCGTGAATGATTTGGTCGTAGGCGCGTTGCAAGAAGGTAGAGTAGATAGCAACCACAGGACGCATACCTTCAGAGGCTAGCCCGGCGGAGAGGGTGACGGCGTGTTGTTCGGCAATGCCTACATCAATATATTGATCGGGCAGCTTGGCTTGTAATTTATCTAACCCTGTCCCCGTTGCCATTGCAGCAGTAATACCAACAATTTTGGGGTTTTGTTCGGCAAGTTTGACCAAGGTGTGGGCAAAAACTTTACTGTAGCCGGGGGGTTTGGGTGTATTGGAGGGGACGGCTTTGCCAGTTGTCAGGTTGAAGGGATTTTGGGCGTGATAGCCAACTTTGTCTTGTTCGGCTATGTCATAGCCTTTGCCCTTCACTGTTGCGACGTGTACCAAAACTGGTCCTGGTATTTGATGCGCCTGCTGGAAGGTAACAATCAATTCCTCTAGATTATGCCCGTCCACAGGTCCGATGTAAGTAAAGCCGAGTTCTTCAAACACCGCCCCTACTTTCGGAACAGCTAAACGCTTCATCCCTTCTTTGATACGTCCCAGTTCGGGAGAAAGGGATTCTCCGACGAAAGGAATTTGCTTGAACTGTTCCTCGAAGTTATCGGTAAGAAACTGTACTGGCGGACTCAGGCGGATTTTGTTAAGGTAGCGGGGAATCGCACCAACGTTAGGAGATATAGACATCTCGTTATCGTTGAGGACAACCAGCAGGTTAGTTTTGGGCATATGTCCAGCATGATTAATCGCTTCTAATGCCATACCGCCAGTAAGCGCACCATCGCCGATGATGGCAACAACTTTAAATTTGTCCCCTTGCATATCCCGCGCTAAAGCCATGCCCAATGCCGCAGAGATACTCGTGGAAGCGTGTCCTGCACCAAAGTGGTCAAACTTGCTTTCACAGCGCTTGAGATAACCAGCTATTCCGTCTTTTTGCCGCAAAGTATCGAAGCAACTATAGCGCCCTGTAATCAGTTTGTGAGGGTATGCCTGATGTCCTACATCCCAAATGACTTTATCATGATCTAAATCCAAGGTTTGGTAAAGCCCTAGCGTCAACTCTACAACACCCAATCCCGGCCCCAGGTGTCCCCCGGTGGCTGCTACGGTTTGGAGATGTTTATCCCGAATCTGACGGGCAATTTGTTGCAGTTGTCGAATCGATAAACCGTGCAACTGGTTGGGATGGGTGATTTCACTCAAGTGCATACTATAAGGGTTTTCCTCTCTTCTTTTTGTATTTTTGATTTTCCCATGCTCAGGTGAAGAGGCGCTTCATACTAATTTGACATTTATTTATTGAAGCAGGAACACGGTAATACCAAGAGTCAATAGAAAAACTTTTACACCTCAAAATTTATTCCTAACTACTAAGGTATCCCAAGATGTATGTGCCTTATTGTCGAGAAGACTCTGGGCTATTGTTACCACGAGGCACTTCCGGTGTTTCGGGTTGTGGCTGTTGTCTTTGCAAATATTTACTCAATACATCAGCCATATCTCCACGAGTCATTGGTTGTAAGGGGGAAAGATTGCCTTGTGCATCTGTATTCACAAATCCCTCACTCGCTACTGTGGCGATCGCTTTTTTTGCCCAAGCAGGAATAGACGCTGCATCTGGATATGGGGCAAGAATTTCATTGACACTTGCATCTGGAAACTGAAAAACTCCATATGCTTGGGCAAATATTGCCAAAGCTTCTGCCCTGGTGACTCTTTGATTGGGGAAAAATAAATTTCCGCGATAGCCTTTCATAATCTCGGTTTTTAAGACTATCTGCACATCATTAAACGCTGGATTGGAGGGAGGGACATCTGCAACTTTTATATTCTCTTTAGTGACAGCTTGTCGTTTATCTAGTTGAAATGCTTTCACCATAATGGAAGCTAATTCTGAGCGACTAAGCAAACGTTCTGGATAAAACTGTCCATCTGGGTAGTTAGTCATCACTTTGGCAGCAACGACTTTTCCAATTGAGTTGGATGATTCTTGAATCCTGGGTTTTTCTTGAGCATGGACTATGTTGGGAAAAAATTGCAATAGTGCCACTAATGAAAGAGTCCCCAAAAGCTTATGCATGATTCCCACCATTTTTTTTGAAAGCTACTTTGACTTGACAAAACAGCAATGATTTGTAATTAAAAATGCAGATGAATAAATATAGATGCAACCAAGATTATCTGCGTATATCGCAATCATCATTTTATAAACCTTATCAGGTGATGCCACCTGACCACTAATATGGACTTATAGCTGGCGCAAAAAGTGCCATGTCATAGATGAAAGAAGAGGAGCGTTGGGAATGACCGTAGCAGCAGACCCCGTGAAGTTGATGAAGCAAGAAGTCGGCAAAGCCGCCGCCGCCCTGGTACAATCAGGTTCTATTGTTGGGTTGGGTACGGGGTCAACGACAGCATACGCAATTCAATTTATAGGCGATCGCCTCAAGTCGGGCGAACTTAAAGATATTGTTGGTGTCCCTACCTCGTTTCAAGCAGAAGTGTTGGCGAAGCAGTACGGCATTCCACTCACCACCCTAGACGCTATTGACCACATCGACATCGCTATTGATGGTGCGGATGAAGTTGATCCGCAAAAGAATTTGATTAAAGGTGGTGGTGCAGCACATACCCGCGAAAAAGTCGTAGATTACTTAGCCAACCGATTCATCGTTGTCGTAGATAGCGGCAAATTAGTTGACCGACTTGGTTCTGTTTTTGCAGTCCCAGTAGAAGTCATACCAATGGCTGTTACCCCTGTAACACGGGCAATTGAAAAACTTGGTGGTCAACCAGAACTCCGCATGGGCGTAAAAAAAGCTGGTCCAGTCATCACTGACCAAGGCAACATGGTTATAGATGTAAAATTTACTACAATTGATGACCCAGTGAATCTAGAAAAAACACTGAATAATATTCCTGGTGTGTTAGAAAACGGCATCTTCGTCAATTGTACAGATGTGGTGCTAGTAGGCGAAGTGAAAGATGGTCAGCCTCTAGTAAGACAGTTGTAAGAATTGTAACTAGTATAGAGCGTATGTAGAGACTAGCAAGTGCTATTCTCTACATACCGAAAAATCCTGCAAATAACCTTAACTCAAAGTTATTGCCCTATACCCTAGCCTTAAATACCTGGCTTGATTAAACCAGAAGGAACGCTGTTATCTCCTGTGTTCAGTCTTGTCTATAAGTACTATTTTTAATATCTATTAACCAAAGTTTTTCTAAGGTAGCAATTCGTCGGCGGAAAACAGCAGCACGATACTTTTTATAAGTAATTATTCCTAGTACGAGAAACAGAGGAAAGGAAATGATAGAAAAACCTATGAGATTGTTAGCATAGGTTGTTGAACCCCCGGAGTGGTTATTGACAGAGTGAGTTGTTGATTGAGTGCTGAAGTCGTGTGGCATAAATACCTCTAATGAAATTCTAGTTCCACTAACAAGGCTTCATCGGGAACGTTTTATTTTTCGTGTAAATTTGGCGATTTTCCGGAATTATCTGGTCTGTGCTTGCTAAAAGAAAGATTTTTCTTAGTTTTTACGGGCAAAAACTCTTTTTTCTTCGTAGATAGCAAGTAAAGATAGTAGAGTACGCAAAATTTCCATCAAATCAATTAATGTCTTCACGCAAATGACTGTAAGCAACTTCCATCACACCCATCCAAGTGTTACATCATCTGTTCTTTTTGTCATTACTGAATTTAGTATCTAATATTTCCCTGTTCATCCTTAATTACCATAACTGTGACTATTTTTAATTGAGGTTCACGAATCCAATGATGTTGTATAGACGATTTGGACGCACAGAATTAAAAATGCCTGTGTTTTCCTGTGGTGGCATGAGATACCAATATAAATGGCAGGATGTTCCGCAATGGCAAATACCCCGCGATAATCAGGATAATCTGGAAGCAACTATTCGACGGGCAGCCGAGTTGGGAATTCATCACATTGAAACTGCCCGTGGTTATGGGAGTTCCGAAACGCAGTTGGGGAGAATTTTACCAACTTTAAAGCGCGAACAGTTAATTGTTCAAACTAAAGTCAGTCCCAATGCAGACCCTAAAGAATTTCAGCGGGACTTTGAAAAGTCATTGCGAAATCTTCGGCTAGATTATGTTGACTTGCTAGGAATACATGGTATCAACAATGCTGAGTTGTTAAACTATAGCATCCGTGCTGGAGGCTGTTTAGAGGTCGCAAAAAAACTTCAGGCACAAGGAAAAGTCAGGTTTATCGGCTTTTCTACACATGCACCCACAAATATCATTATCCAAACCATAGATACCAATCAATTCGATTACGTCAATTTGCATTGGTACTACATAAATCAAGTAAATTGGGCTGCAATTGAAGCGGCAAATCGCTTAGATATGGGCGTATTTATTATTAGCCCATCTGATAAAGGGGGAATGTTGTATAAACCACCACAAAAATTAATCAATCTTTGCACTCCCTTAAGTCCAATGGTGTTTAATGATTTGTTTTGTCTGAGTCACCCTCAAGTACATACCCTCAGTGTGGGGGCAGCAAAACCACAAGATTTTGATGAACACCTGAAAACCTTAGATTTGCTGAACCATGCATCTGAAGTTTTGCAACCAATTTTGGCACGGCTAGAGGCAGAAGCTATGATCACTTTAGGGGAAGACTGGGTGAAAACTTGGCATCTCAATTTACCTACTGTTGAAGAAACCCCTGGTCAAGTGAATATTCGAGCGATTTTATGGTTGAGAAATTTGGCGATCGCCTACGATATGCTGGAATATGCCAAAATGCGCTACAACATGCTAGGCAATGCAAGTCATTGGTTTCCTGGTAACAAAGCAGACAAGGTAGATAAACTAGACCTGCGGCAATGTCTTAACCGCAGTCCCCATGCTGACAAAATTAAGCGCGTCCTAGCAGAAGCACATCAAATGTTGGCGGGTGAAGCTGTGCAGCGCTTGTCACAAAGTTAGATTCATGCAATTTATTTTTAAGTAGAGACGTTGCATTGCAACGTCTCTACACGTATGAAGACGTCATAAAGAACTCTTAACAACAATGGTATTGACTCATCCCTCTAAAATGGCTCTCATCTTGGCTGTACTCACCCAAAAAAATTATTGTAATTATTAATACTCCAATTAAAATGTATTAAGAATTTATACTGTCTGAGTTAATTTACAATGAAAATCAAAAATTGGTATGATATTTAGCCTAAATTGAAGAAACTAAGAACTTAAAGTAGAATTTTTCGCAGCAGTCACTGTTATGCCTGTTAATCGTCGTCATTTCTTATTTTTACTCGGAGCAAGTGCAGGTGCTTTTGCCTTAGATGCTTGTGCTTCGGCACAGAATTCGCCCAGTCAAAACAAACCAAGCCCAAGCACAAGTCCAGGTAAAACAGGAGTTATCCAGCTACCACCATTGCCCTACCCCTACCAGGCGCTTGAACCACACATTGATGCTGCAACGATGCGGTTTCATCACGATAAACACCATGCAACTTATGTAAAAAATTTGAATGCCGCATTAGACAAACATCCAGAACTGAAAAGCAGAACTGTTGAACAACTGCTGCGTGACCTTAACAGTGTGCCAGAAGATATTCGTAGAACAGTACGCAATAATGGTGGTGGTCATGTAAACCACTCGATGTTTTGGAGAATTATGAAGCCGAAGGGTGGCGGAGAACCAACAGGGGCGATCTCATCTGCTATTAAACAAAACTTCAGCAGTTTTGCTAATTTCAAAAAGCAATTTAACGAAGCAGGTGCAAGTCGTTTTGGGAGTGGTTGGGTTTGGCTAGTCCGCACCAAAGATGGCAAGCTTGAAGTCAGAACGACAGCCAATCAGGATAGTCCTCTGAGTGAAGGTAACTACCCAATTATGGGCAACGATGTGTGGGAACACGCATATTACCTCAAGTATCAGAACCGCCGCGCCGATTACTTGAATGCTTGGTGGAATGTCCTGAACTGGGATGAGATAAATAAGCGGTTTGCCCAAGCGAGTTAAAACTACCTGACAAGGGAAGTAGGGGAAAGCAAAGACGTGGAAACACAGAGATTTTTACTCCCCCACTCCTCCTAAAGCGGCTTTTGGCTAGGTACACCAACAGGACGGGGAAACTGAGACGGTGTAGTTGCTACCTTACGCAAATAAAGGCAGTGACGGATGCTATGACTGAAGGGAGTTGTAAATTTTTCGATTGATTCAATGATACCACCCAACTGGTGAACGGCACTTTCCAGCGCTTTTGTTTCTTCTTCTGTCCAATTGCCACGGTAAATTATGGCTAAACCGCCCTGCTTAAGTAATGGTAGGGTATATTCAGCACAAACAGAGGCTGTCCCTACAGCTCGAATCAAGGCAACATCATAGCTTTGTCGGTGCTGCGGATGCTGACCTACTTCTTCAGCTCTACCAGTTAAAGTTTTAACGTTAGTTAGGTCAAGTTCAGCCCCGATTTTTTCAAGGAACGCAATTTTTTTACGGGTAGAGTCAAGCAGAGTCACAGTAGAATCAGCGACAGCAATTGCAACCGGAATCCCTGGAAAACCCGCACCAGTGCCGATATCTATGAAAGAAAGGGGAGTGGGGGAAGTGAGGGAAGATGGAGAAGTATTTTCTCCCCCGACTCCCCCATCTCTCAACAATGAGGTAATTCCTCGCAAAGAATCCCAAAGATGTTTTTCCCAAAACTCTTGCGGGTCAGTGATGCGAGTTAAGTTAAGCTGGCGGTTCCCCTCCAGAATGAATTCGTAAAGGCGTTGGAATTGCACCTGCTGTTGGACAGTGGGAGTCCAATGGAGAGTTTGCTGCCAAATATCTGCCACCTCAGGCAAAGAAGGCAATTTGAAGTTGTTCACAGTCACACAAATAGCTTTGGATTGTCTGCCAAGTTTTCTTTTTTTATTGTGAGAGCAATTCTATTGAGTGTAGGGTATATGGTGAGAATGCCCACTTTATTATAAAGCTGTAAGTTTTTCCCATGTTAAAGCTGTATCACTATCCGATTTCTCCAAATTCGCGCCGTATCTGGATTACTTTGCTGGAAAAAGAACTTGAGTTTGAATTGGTGGAGATGAAACTGGATGGCGAACAGTTCCAACCAGAATATTTAGCGCTTAACCCCTTCCACCATATTCCAGTTTTGGTAGACAACGGCTTTAATATAGTGGAATCTTTGGCAATTTTAGATTATTTAGAGGCAAAGTACCCCAAACCTGCGATGTTGCCAACTGATGCCAAGGATTTGGCAAAAGTGAAAATGGTGCAACTGGTGAGTGTAAATGAGTTATTATCTGCTACTGTTTCACTGTCTGGAGTGATGTTTGGCTTATCGGTTAATGCAGAAAAAATTGAACAAGCAAAGCAGAAAGCATCAACGGTACTGAAGTTTTTTGAGGATTTATTAGATGAACGCCCTTACTTTGGCAGTCAAAGCATAACTTTAGCTGAGGTTGTGGCTGGAACTATAGTACCTTGGTTACCGAGATCGGGTTTGTCTTTGAGTGATTATCCAAAATTGAGTGCATGGTGCGATCGCCTACTTGCACGTCCAGCTTGGCAAACGACTGAGGCGACACCGGAGGCAATGGAAGCGTTAAAGTCTCGCATGGCGGCAAGAATGACGCAGAAACCCACAAGCTAGCATACGACGATTAAAGCTGCTCTTTAGCCCGTCTGCATATGAGATGGGCTGGATGCTTCCACAAGAATCTAGAACTATATTTTATATAATTAAGAACCGCTATATGCAATAAGTCTAGTTTTATCAAGGAGTAAATTCTTGCATACTTTGTCTATTTGGCTTTTTTTACTGTAGCTCAAAGCCTGAAAATGGCAAATTATCTGTAAACTTTCTTTAAATGAATAAGTTATATAGCAATCCTAGACAAGTTGTGAGATTTTTATTGAAAACGAACCGCCAAGACGCAAAGAGCGCAAAGAAAAGAGAAAAAGAGAGTTATCACGAATGATTTAGGATTGCTATATAAAAATGACAATAATTTAATACAATTCTGATCAAAGTACTCTTAATGAGTATAGGACTCGCACAGAAACAGTCTTCTAGACTTTACTTTTTGTCAAGACTAATACTAACTTTATCATTCCTCGACCATGAAACAACCTGCTGCTATTACAACTGCAATATTTACGGCTTGTGCTATGCTGCTAACAGCCTGCGGCGGTAGCACTAACAGTAGTACAAATACTGGAACAAACAACACCACAAATTCTGCAACCAACGCCACAGCAACAACAAGTACGTCTGGTCCTATTCCCATCGGTATTGCCTTTGCACAAACTAGCAACGTGGCATTACTAGGTCAAGAGGGAGTCGCTGGAGCAAAGATTGCTGAGAAGTATTTTAATGATAAAGGTGGTGTTAATGGCACTCCAATTAAATTAGTGTTTCAAGACTCTAGTGGCGATGAAGCAGGAGCAATTAACGCTTTTCAAACTTTAATTAATAAAGATAAAGTTGTTGGTATTGTTGGTCCAACTTTATCACAGCAAGCTTTTAGCGCTGACCCTGTTGCAGAAAGAGCAAAAGTCCCAGTAATTGGAGCATCTAATACTGCTAAAGGAATTCCGGAAATTGGTGATTATGTGGCGCGTGTCTCTGCACCTGTGACTACTGTTGCTCCTCTTTCAGTGAAAGCTGCGCTCAAGCAAAATCCTAATATTAAAAGAGTTGCTGTCTTTTACGCTCAAAATGATGCCTTTAACAAGTCCGAAACAGAAATTTTTCAGAAAACAGTCAAGGAACAGGGACTAGAGATAGTCACAGTGCAAAAGTTCCAAACAAGTGATACTGACTTTCAAGCTCAAGCCACTAATGCTCTTAATTTAAAACCCGATTTAGTGATTATTTCTGGTTTAGCTGCTGATGGTGGTAATTTAGTGCGACAACTGAGAGAATTAGGTTATAAAGGCTTAATTGTAAGTGGCAATGGTTTGAACACAGGGAAAGTCTTCGCAGTCTGTCAAGCACTTTGCGATGGTGTGATTATTGCCCAAGCTTACAGTCCTGAATATTCAGGGGAAGTGAATAAGGACTTCCGCACCGCATATGTCAAGCAATTTAATGAAGAACCACCTCAATTTAGCGGTCAAGCTTTTGCTGCTGTGCAGGTATATGTAGAAGCTTTGAAAGCTTTAGATAAAAAGTCTAAAGTAAGTACAATGCCTCTGAATCAATTACGTACAGAATTAAACAAGCAGCTATTAGCAGGAAAATATGAAACTCCTCTGGGCGAGATTGCTTTCACACCTGTAGGCGATATCGTTCAAAAAGACTTTTATGTTGCCCAAATTAAGATGGACAAAGACGGAAAAAAAGGTAAATTCGCTATTTTAAAATAGTTGCAATATGAACTTAGCTATATTTTTGCAACAATTTTTGAATGGGTTATCTATTGGCAGCGCCTATGCCATTTTTGCTTTGGGATATACCCTGGTTTACTCCATTTTAGGCATCATTAATTTAGCTCATGGTGCTGTTTTTACCTTGGGTGCATATCTCACATATACGCTCATGGGTGGTGCTTTTGGATTTAATGGAGTGCTATCTAATGCATCGCTACCGATACAATTGCCATTTGCTATTGCCTTGATTTTGGGAAGTACTATCGCAGGCTTTGTTGGGGTGGCAATTGAACGTATTGCCTTTCTACCTTTGCGAAAGCGAGGTTCTGACCCTTTGCTAACAGTTGTTTCCAGTTTGGGTGTAGGAGTGGTTATTGTTAACTTAATCCAGTACTTGGTAGGTGCAGAAAGTTATACATTTCCTGCAAACACTTATGGTAATTTGCCACCATCTATCAACTTCGGCACGGCAGAAAACCCCATTCCCATTCGCACTGTTCAAATGGTGATTTTTGCCATATCAGTATTGATTGTGGCAATTCTTACTTATTTTATCAATTACACAAAGTATGGTAAAGCAATGCAGGCGATCGCCGAAGACCCGACAACCGCCAGTCTGTTAGGAATTAACAGCGATCGCTTTATTATGCTGACATTTTTTATCAGCAGTTTTGTTGCAGGAGTGGCGGGAACGTTAGTTGCTTCGAGTGTCAGCATTGCTGGACCTTATTTTGGGATAGGTTTTGGGTTAAGGGGGTTATCGGTCATTGTCTTGGGTGGTTTGGGTAGTATCCCTGGTGCGGTGCTAGGAGGTTTGGTGATTGGACTGGTGGAGGCGTTTGTCCCGGGAGAATACTCAGGGTATAAAGATGCTGTTGCCTTTGGCATCCTGTTTATTATGCTGTTAGTTCGACCCCAAGGTTTACTTGGACGTCGGTTTGTCCAGAAGGTGTAATCAATTTTGGATGTTAACCGCAGATGTACGCGGATGTACGCTGATAGATAAAGACAATTATCTGCGTGTAGCGCCCATTTGCAGTTACAACAATCTAACAATCTCAAATCACTTTATGGCTGAATTTATCGCTACTTACGGGTCTCTTATCGTCTCTATGGTGTTGGGGGCGCTGCTGGGGCTGTCGCTGTACTTACCACTGATGGCTGGACAGCTCTCTTTGGCAAGCCCTGGCTTTTATGCTTTGGGTGGTTATATAGCTGCGATTCTCTCCACAACCGTTTTTTCTTCCACAAGTGGTTCATTCCCCATTCCACTGCTATTACTGGAGATGTTAATTGCTGGTATCGTTTCTGGTTTATTAGGTGTGGCGGTAGGAATACCAGCGTTGCGGTTGCGGGGAATTTATTTGGCGATCGCCACCATTGCCTTTGTGGAAGTTCTGCGAGTCATATCTCTAAATTTAGAAATTACAGGCGGTGCTGTAGGAATTTTTTCCATCCCTCAACCTTTTCAAACACCAATCGAGTATTTGTGGATTGCGCTGCCATTGCTGCTGATCAGCATTATATTCATTTACCGTTTGGAACGCATCAGAGCAGGAAGGGCTTTCATCGCTATCCGTGAGGATGAATTGGCTGCAGGTGCGATGGGAATTAATCCGACTTACTACAAAGTTTTAGCATTTACGTTAGGGTGTATTTTGGCAGGAGTGGTTGGTGCAATGAGTGCCCATTTTCTCAACACTTGGAATGCACGTCAAGGAACGTTCGATGCCAGTATTATCTACTTAACTTTTGTGTTAATTGGTGGTTCTAGAACTTTTTTGGGTTCAGTCGTAGGAGGTATGGTATTTACAGCCTTGCCAGAAGTGTTGAGAGCAATAGCAGACACAGGCGGTTTACCTACCTGGCTCGCACAATTTCTCCGAGATGGTCGATTAATTATCTTTGGATTGCTTATAGTTATCGGTACAATATTTTTCCCTCAAGGACTTGTGACTCCAGATTTATTTAAAAAACGCAAAAATCGCAGGAATGAAGTCTTTAAATAAGTACAATGACTCAGGAAAATTTAACCAAAAATCACTTTGGATTACCGATATTAGAGGCGAAAGACCTCACTCGCCGTTTTGGAGGGCTAGTAGCGGTAAATAATGTTTCTTTTTCAGTCAACCAATATGAAATTTTTGGGCTTATTGGTCCCAACGGTGCTGGTAAGACAACTCTGTTTAATTTAATGACAGGCTTAATAACACCTTCTAGCGGGCAATTACTTTATCAAGGTGCAGAAATTTCCCAACTACGTCCCCATAAAATTGCTGGTTTAGGTATTGCTCGGACATTCCAAAATATTCGTTTATTTGCTGAACTTTCAGCTTTAGAAAATGTTATAATAGCGCGTCATTTGCAGACCAAGAGCAGTACAATAAAAGGTATTTTGGGATTGCCACCCGCTCCCAAGGAGGAACAAAAAAGTCAGCAAAAAGCTTTAGAGTTACTAGATTTGGTTGGTTTGAGTGAGCGTATTGACGAAAAAGCCAAAAATTTTCCCTACGGTGACCAACGACGACTGGAAATTGCCCGCGCCCTTGCTTTAGATCCGCAAATTTTACTGTTAGATGAACCTGCGGCTGGTATGAACCCCAGTGAAAAGCTACAGTTGAGTGAATTTATCCGTAACCTGCGAGATAGATTCAATTTGACGATAATTCTGATTGAGCATCATGTCCCCTTGGTTATGGGTTTATGTGACCGTATCGCCGTTTTAGATTTTGGGCAGTTGATTGCTTTAGGGGAACCATCTGTTATCAGAAATGACTCGGCTGTGATTGAAGCATATTTGGGCAACGAATAAGGATATTAACCATAGATTCACACAGATGAATACAGATACATTAAGTAATACACAAATTTTTAAAATTTTAGAAATTAAAGACCTTTATGTTAACTATGGAGGAATTGAAGCTCTACAAAATATTAATTTAGTTGTGAGCAAAGGCGAGGTAGTTACCCTGATAGGTGCTAATGGTGCAGGCAAAACGACGACTCTGCGTGCTATCTCCAAAATAGTTAATCCTCACCGTGGCAAAATTATGTACAACGGACGTAATATTACCCGCCGCCAACCTCATGAAGTTGTACAACTAGGTATTGCCCATTGTCCTGAAGGAAGAAGAGTATTAGCGCGGCAAACAGTTTTAGATAACTTACTATTGGGTGCTTATATTCGTTCCAATCAAACAGAGGTGAGAAATGATATCCAGTACCAATTTGAGAGATTCCCTCGTTTAGCACAAAGGCGTAATCAATTGGCGGGAACCCTCAGCGGTGGTGAACAACAAATGTTAGCTATAGCCCGTGCTTTGATGAGTAAACCTAAACTTTTGCTCTTAGATGAGCCTAGCTTAGGTTTAGCACCTACAATTGTCCGTGAAATTTTCACTATTATTCACAATCTGCGTGCTACAGGCGTGACTATCCTTTTGGTTGAACAAAATGCCAACCTTGCTCTACAAATTGCAGACCGTGGTTATGTATTAGAAGCTGGTTGCATCACTCTATCAGGTGCAGCATCGGAATTAATCACTGATGAGCGAGTGAAAAAGGCTTATTTGGGGTGATTAAGCTAGTGTTTTAGTAAAGAGTTGGGAGGCATAACACATGGTACAGTCACCAACTAAAACCCAGTCTTTGGAAGAGTTTCTCAAACTACCAGAAAGGGGATAGAGCTTTTTGTGCTTATGCCGAGACGATCTGTAGTGTCTGATCAATAGGCAAAATAAAACCCTCCAAGATGGCTTGGAGGGGTAAAGGCTCCGCGAGGAGTAAGTATTGGTCACTACATGAACATTGTTCCTTTGATATTAACTTGTGAACTGTAACAATCCTGGGACAAACTGAGCGAGCGATAGAAGTTTTTGCTCAAGTCCTAGCCATTGCTTGAACACATAACTTTAATGTGCTCATATACTTGAATCTGAATCAATTGTTTCATCTTCTACGTATCGGGATATATATTTAAGTGAACCATCATCGTTCAGTTGCATAGGAACCATATCCCTTTTTCCATTGACTGTGACATTAAAGTAGATAACTTTCCCAAACTGCGACTCGTTGTGGTAATTCATCATCCTTGCCTCCTGAATCTTAGCAGTATAGTGTTATATCCTCTCAGTTAAAATTTGTGAGGACATTGGTGGGTATATATGAATTAAGTTTAGACATAGCAAAGTGACAAACTCAGGACGAAAAAGTGACAAATTAGAAACAAAGTAAAAAATGGTTCTCCAAAGTAACCTTATATCGCCATTAAACTTTTGATCTGATATTCCGCATAAGCAAATATACTATCGCCATTCAATCTTTGAATCTCTATTTTTTATGAGCAAATATACTTAAAATACGGTTGGCGATCGCCTAATGAAATGCAAATCCTCGTGCTTAATCTTAGTGGTATGCAGTTAATCACCAGAACATTTTGAGAATGATAGAAACATAATCTGACATTTGCTTTTTGCCAACTTTATGCTTTAGTGTCATTGTGATTGTGTATCTCCACGCTCGATGACTGCTACTTCTCAATCTTTGAAGTTCCTCTTTGTCTCCACACCCGTTGGACCACTTGGTACTGGACTCGGCGGTGGTGTGGAATTGACGCTACATAACATTTCCCAAGAAATGATCCGGCGCGGTCATAAACTGCAAATAGTTGCCCCTTCTGGTTCTACATGGGATTGTTTACCTGTTGTGCAAATTCCTGGCAATTTACAAATCATTGCTCAGAGTCAGCAACGTGCAGCCCTTGTGACTATGCCAGAAAATTCGGTACTGGCGAATATGTGGGATTATGCACGTCAGGTTCAGAGTGAGTACCACCTGATTGTCAACTTTGGTTATGATTGGTTGCCATTCTACTTAACACCTTTTTTTCAACGTCCCATTGCCCACTTAGTCAGCATGGGTTCGTTAAATAACGCTTTAGACCAAATTATTAAACAAGTCGCAAAGCAGTTTCCTGGTACGATTGGCTTTCATAGCCTCGCACAAGCGGCTACTTTTGATCTTGAGGAGCAGTTTTTTTGCCTAAGTAATGGAATTGATACATCGCTGTATGAGTTTTGCGCCCAACCAAAACAACAGTTAGCCTGGGTCGGTCGAATTTCCCCAGAAAAAGGCTTAGAAGACGCGGTATCTGTAGCAAAAATGACTCAAATTCCGCTGAAAATTATGGGTAAACTCCAAGATGAATTGTACTGGCAGAAGATTTGCCAGGATTACGCAAATGCACCATTTGAGTATTTAGGATTTCTATCAACTTCCCAAATGCAGCAAGTTTTGCGCGAGTGTCGGGCATTGTTGATGACACACCGATGGGTAGAAGCATTCGGAAATGTGGCAATAGAAGCGCTTGCTTGTGGAGTCCCCGTGATTTCCTATCGTCGTGGTGGTCCTGCGGAAATTGTCCAAGATGGCAAAACGGGATTTTTGGTAGAACCAGATAGTCTCCCTGGGTTAGTTAATGCTGTTTCCCACTTGGATCAAATCAACCGTCAAACCTGTCGCGCCTCAGCAGAAACCGAATTTTCTCTGGAAGCTTTGGGCGATCGCTTTGAAGAATGGTTTATACAAATTTTAGATTTTTGATTCTAAGTGACCAAGCCCCTACGGGGTAAAGCGAATTGCTTTCAGTTTATGACGGGAGAACCTCTGTCTAGGGAACGATATGACTGATGGGCTAGATCAAGTAAAAATAGGATGCTAAGTTATAGATGCAGATTGTATTCTATGAAACAGAATTATTTTAAGAAACAGCTTTCGACTGTAGGACGCTTTCTGGCTACAGTTCTGTTTTGTGTGTCAGCGATCGCCTTGGTTTGGCAGGGTGCGTTTTTCTCGAACACTGTAGCAATGGCTTCGCCTGCCGCAAACTTAATCGCCGAGGCAGACATAGGCTCAGAGATTCAAGGGAAAGTTAGTAAAGATGCTGGACGAGCCAAGAATTTCATCCGAGATACGGCAGATCGAGTTGAGCGAACTGCAAACAAAAATGCTGATCGAGTTGAGCAAGCAACGGATGACAATGGTAGTTTTGTTGAGCGCAAAGCAAACAGAGATGCGGCTCGAATTGAGCAAAGAGCAGAGCAAGATGCGGCTCTGACTCAGAAAGCAGTAGACAAGACAAAGAATGCTGTTGAACGCACTGTTGATAACATCAAGGATGCTTTTAGCAAATAGAGAATAGATAGGCGTTGTAATAGTAAGCAGGCATAAAACAGGAAAATATCTCAAAATTTGGGAGGGCTTTATTGCGCCTTCCAAAATTTTTTGTTTGAAAACCTAATCCCTAATCCCCAGTTCCTTTTACTTTTTTTATACTCAGTAGTTCTTAATGCTTAACCGAACTGTATTGGTTGTCAATCAACCAGGTGTATCATTTGTGTTTAAAGTTTTTAAACTAGAAAATGCTTAATGCAATCCAAAACTCAAAATCTTATATCTAAAATTGTTCCACCACCTCTCAAACCAGGTGACTTACTACAAGTGATTGCTCCCAGCGGTGCTTTGCGAGAATTTGAAGCTTTCCAAAAAGGGGTAGAAATTTGGCGCTCGCGTGGCTATCAGTTAGAAATCCTACCAGAGATAGACGACAAATGGGGATATTTAGCAGGTAAGGACGAACACCGTCGCGAGCAGCTAGCCACAGCATGGAAAAAGCCGGAGTGTCGCGGTATCGTTTGTACTAGAGGTGGTTTCGGCAGTACCCGCATCCTAGAAAATTGGACATGGGATTGTCGAGACATTGTATCCAACGTCTCGACAGAAAAATGGCTCGTTGGCTTTTCTGACATCACCGCTCTTTTGTGGAGCCTTTACACAACAGGGATTTGCAGCGTTCACGGTCCCGTGCTGACAACTCTCGCCTCAGAGCCAGATTGGTCAATCCAAAGGTTATTTGATGCCGTCGAAGGTCGCTCTCTTGCACCTCTCAAAGGTTGTGGTTGGGGTGGGGGCGTTGCTACTGGTATTCTATTACCTGGTAATCTCACGGTTGCCACCCATCTCCTTGGTACGCCAATGCTACCAGATATGGATGGTGTGATATTAGCATTAGAGGATGTGACAGAAGCTCCCTACCGCATTGACCGAATGTTGACGCAGTGGCGGATGAGCGGTGCTTTAGCAAAAGTGCATGGTATTGCGCTGGGTAGCTTTAGCCGTTGTGAACCACCACCAAACGTTCCTAGCTTTAGTGTTGAGGAAGTTTTGCGCGATCGCTTGGGTGATTTGGGCATTCCCATCGTCTCAAACTTGCCTTTTGGTCATGAAGCGCCCAACGCTGCTTTACCAGTTGGTGTATTGGCAACTTTGGATGCAGAGCAAGGAATTTTGAGTTTAGGGGAGATGGAATGTTGACTTTTACTTTGGCAAAAATACTCGTTCAAAAGGTTTTTTACGATAGCGCCGATAAACATCAAAATCGCTGTCTAGGGTAGCGATCGCAGCAATATCCAAACGTTCTGAAATCGCTACCAAGCACAGATCGGCAAAATCCCCCGGTAAGTCAGAATACTGAGCGTTCAACTCAGCAATGCGCGAAAAGTCTTGAGGTAAGAGCTGCTCACACTCGTAGAGTTGTTTAGCAACATCTAGAAGAAATTCATTTTGTGTACGCCAATGAAAGTTGAGCAACCACATCACCTCTGCAATGCAAACAGGGGGAGTAACCAGTTTGGAAGTGCAGTTCTCAAAAAAGTGACGCACCTGTTGATGATACTTGTCCTGAGCGCTGTAGTACGCGAACAAAAACCCACTATCTGCGAGTATGAGCGGGTGGTAGGTCATGGGTGGCGTTTCTTGAGATATTCAGAGAGTGCAGCTTTTCGGTTTTGGCGCTCTGATAAATCAGCTGGAGCATCTTGTAGTAGATGCTGGGGGTGTCCGCCCCTCCTCTCAACAAGAGTTTTGCCTGCTTGCAAGGTAAGCCAGCGTTCAGCAATCAAGCGTCGGATCAATTCACTCTTGTCTGTTTTCTCGTGAGCCAGAATATCGCTCAGTTGCTGCTCTGTCTGTTCATCTAATCTGACACTCAGCATCGGTCTTGATTTATTTGTATTGCTTGTCATACTAGTATGACATAGAAAGCGTAGACATTTTCTCAAATGGGGCGTGATTTTCTTTTCAAGGTACACAAACCCATGGCTGGAATCACACCCAAAACCAACGCTGTCAATCCTTGTTCACATAAATACACAACCTGAGGGCGGTTCACTGCTGGAATAGATTCTTGCACAAGAGAAAGCAACCAAACCAAAATACTGATGAATAGAAACGAAATTGAGGGCAGAAAATTCCACCACCAAGCACCTGTGGTGTATCTTCGCAGTACCAGCCATTGGAAAAATCCAAGCCAAATTCCTGAGAGGATATATGCGATGGTTGACAAAAGCCCAAAGATGACGGCTTGTTCAGCAGATAAATTTTTATTTAATGATGCAGCGATAGATGCAATGTAGTTAATCCATTGTGCAGAAACACCGTTAGCAATTAGCCAACCGAGACTGGTAGCAAACATCCACAGCCAACCGGATAGATAGCGACGCAGAATGAGCGCTTGATCTGCGCCGAAAATGAGCGCAAACACACTGTTGCTGAAGTATTTTGCTAAGGCATACCAGATATTCTGTTGCAAAACCGCTGTTGGCAGTACCTCTACGATAGTTTTTTCTATAGCTATACTGGCAATTCCGCCTACAGCCCATCCCAAAATGGTTATGAAGGTAAATTGGAAGATGAAACTCCGGCGCTCAAAGCGGGGTATCAAAAACCTTCGCGCTTTGGGTTCACCAGAGAAAGATACTGCGTAATCAGGTGGTTTTGAATTGGATGCCATGAGATTTTAATATTTATTAAGTTTTAAATCAGATTTAATATAGAAGTTTTGCAAGTAGCGCCCCAAAGATAAGCCTCTTGAAAAAAGGACGATCTTGGAATGATAAGCTAAACAATGACATAAAAAAGAGTTTAGGATGAACTGTTAAATGGGTATTTCTTCTAATGATCCTTATCTCCTCAGGGCAGCTCGTGGTGAAGTGTTAGACCGTCCCCCCGTATGGATGATGCGACAAGCGGGACGGTATATGAAAGCTTACCGAGATTTAAGGGAGAAGTATCCTTCTTTTCGTGAGCGTTCGGAAATACCGGAAGTGGCGATTGAAATATCCTTGCAACCTTGGAAAGCCTTTCAACCGGACGGAGTGATTCTGTTTTCCGATATTGTCACGCCGCTTCCTGGTTTGGGCATTGAAATGGATATCGCTGAAGGCAAAGGACCAATCATTGACTCGCCCATTCGCACTTCTCAACAAGTCGATACCCTGCGTCCCTTAGAACCAGAACAATCCCTGCCTTTTATTAAAACAATCTTGCAGGCATTGCGGCAAGAAGTGGGTAACAAATCAACAGTGTTGGGCTTCGTTGGTGCGCCTTGGACATTAGCCGCTTATGCAGTAGAGGGAAAAGGTTCCAAAACCTATTCCATCATCAAAAACATGGCGTTCTCAAACCCGACGGTACTGCATCAGTTGCTGACAAAATTCGCAGATGCGATCGCTACTTATGTCCGCTACCAAATTGACTGTGGCGCTCAAGTTGTGCAAATGTTTGATTCTTGGGCAGGACAGTTGAGTCCTCAAGATTACGAAACTTTCGCACTCCCCTATCAGCAGCGGGTGTTCCAGCAAGTCAGGGAAACTCATCCTGATACACCCCTCATTCTGCTGGTGAGTGGTTGTGGTGGTTTGCTAGAGAGGATGGCACTATCGGGCGCGGATGTGATCACTGTAGACTGGACAGTGGATATGGCAGACGCACGGGAAAGATTAGGTAAACACTTCAAAGTGCAAGGAAATCTTGACCCTGGTGTGCTGTTTGGTTCTCAAGACTTTATCCGCGATCGCATTTTCGATACCGTTCGCAAGGCTGGTAACTGGGGACACATTCTCAATCTCGGTCACGGTGTTTTACCGGAGACTCCAGAGGAGAATGTCGCTTTCTTCTTTGAAACAGCAAAGCAACTCAGCAGTGCAGTTGTATGATCAGTCGAGGTTAGGGGCGCAATACTTTGTGTCCCTCGACTTGTCTCATCGCTCTTCTGGCTCAAGTTAACATCAATCTAGAAGCAGAGCTAAATAGGAGAGATGAAGTGAGTATTAACCTGAACCTGCCACCAGAACTAGAGAATGAACTTTGCACCGAAGCTTCTCAGCTAAACTTACCCTTGTCTGAATACATTCTCCGTATTCTGTCTACTAGGCAAGTTCTAGTTAATCCTCCTAAGACTGGAGCAGAGCTTGTTGCTTATTGGCAAAGCGAAGGCATCATCAATTCACGACCTGACATTACTAATAGTCAAGCACACGCCCGTCAACTGCGTCATGAGGCTGAAAAACGATCACGCGCATAGGTAGGGTTGTGATGTACTTGTTAGACACTGACGTTCTGATCGACATTCAGCGTGGTCATGCTCCTGCAATAGCTTGGTTTGCGAGCCTACTAGAGGTGCCTAGTGTTCCCGGTTTTGTTGTTATGGAGCTAATTCAAGATGCTCAGAACATACAACAAGTGCGTAATGCCCTCAAGCTCGTTGCTCCATTGCCTGTGGTTTGGGCTACTGAAGCTGATTGCGCCCGTGCCCTATCAGATTTTACAACCTATCACCTGTCACACAGTTTGGGGTTGCTTGATGCTTTGATTGCTGCTTGTACAGTTGGACGAGGTGCAACGCTCTGCACCTTCAATGTTAAACATTATCGGGTTGTGCCCGGTTTAGTTACAGCACAACCCTACGCTCGTTGAAGCAACCTAACACCTCACCACTTAGGGTTTATGTCCATATAAGAGTCTTGACACTCTCACCTTCAAAGCTTCGCCTGTGAAGGGAGATTCTTGCTTCAACAGGTTTTTCTAGCCCACTGTGGTATAACGAGTTAAAAACTCTCCCACAGGCACTGACCCCGACAGATTCCCCTCCACAAGCATCTGTTTTACTACCACGGGCTGCCCGACCGCAGTCACAAAATACTTATTCTGATGTATCGTTTGTCTGATTCACAACATTCGACCCCCCTGTTAATCAGGTATTTCTTTTTGGTGATGCGAGTTGTCTGGTGGAGAAACACCAATCTTGCCTAACCCTAACTTTTTTGGTGGCAAGTATATTCTACTACACCAAGGTATTGCGAAGCCATGTTTTTTATTGGTCGCAATTCATCTCACCCTTAAAACGAAGCCTGTAACGGGAGTCCTCTTGCGACATCCAAGATAGATGAGGAATTTTGAAACTTTTTTCTCATTCATAATTCATAATTCCTAACTCCCTAATTTATTTAAAAATCTCTATGAGTCAGAAACGAATTTTAGTAACGGGTGCGAGTGGTTGTATCGGTCACTATATAAGTGAAGCCTTAATTCAAGAAACGGAACACGAACTGTATCTGCTAGTCAGGAACCCAAAGAAACTGCAAGTTGATACTCAAGCACGTCCTGGTGTCACCGTCTTGCAAGGTGATATGCAAGAAATAGGACAATTTGCGGACTTGCTGAAAACCATAGATACTGCTGTACTAACGGCAACAGCTTGGGGCGGTGATGGAACATTTGATATTAATGTACATAAAACGCACGAGTTGCTCAACTTGCTAGATCCAGACAAATGCGAACAAATCATTTATTTTTCCACTGCTAGTGTTTTGGATCGCAACAATCAACCCTTAAAGGAAGCAGGCGAACTGGGGACAGATTATATCCGTTCCAAGTACGATTGCTTACATAAGATACCGCAGTTAGCGATCGCACCCAAAGTGACGACTGTTTTTCCCACTTTAGTTGTGGGGGGCGATTCCAATAAACCCTATTCTCACATTACATCTGGTATCCCAGAAGTGACGACTTATATAAATTTGATTCGCTTTCTGAATGCAGATGGCAGTTTCCACTTCATTCACGGGCGAGATATTGCTACTGTGGTAAGGTATTTGATTGAGAATCCTCCCAAACAAGACGAACCACGCTCCTTAGTTTTAGGTCAAGCGCAGTTAACCGTAAACCAGGCAATAGAAGAAGTTTGCGCCTATCTAGGGAAAAAGATTTACTTCCGCATCCCTCTATCTTTATCTTTAGCCAACTTAATTATCGTTTTGTTCCGCATTCAAATGGCGGCTTGGGATAGATTCAGTATGAACTATCGGCATTTTACTTACCAAAATGTCATCAATCCCGGCAGTTTGGGTTTGGCAAATTACTGTGCGACGATGAGCGATGTTTTGAAAATAAGTCGTGTTAAGCCATTAAGTAAGTAAACCAGAAATTACTGTTTGTAGTGAAGACTTCAGCCCTCTGTAAGCTGATAATGAGGACTAAACTCCTTACTAAGAACTTATTAGGGTTACATAAAGAGAAACTTTAAAGAAGAAAACTTCGTCAGCACCTCAATAAACTTTTAATTTAGTTACAGTGAAATAACACTCAAAGTGTGAGGTATGACGGTTTATGAGAATCTTACTGGTTTATCCTATTTTTCCCAAAACATTTTGGTCTTATGAAAAAATATTGGAATTAGTTAACCGCAAGGTTTTGTTACCACCCTTGGGTTTAGTGACTGTCGCAGCAATTTTGCCTCAAGAATGGGAATTTAAGCTGGTTGATCGCAACATCCGTCCAGTCACAGAGGAGGAATGGGCATGGGCAGATGTGTGTATCTTCAGCGCAATGATAGTTCAAAAACAAGATTTACTGGAGCAAATTCGCGAAGCAAAGCAACGTGGTAAATTAGTTGCAGTCGGCGGTCCTTACCCCACCTCAGTCCCTCATGCAGTTCAGGATGTTGGGGCAGATTTCCTGATTTTAGATGAAGGGGAAATTACCCTACCGATGTTTGTAGAGGCAATTAAACGGGGTGAAACCTCTGGTATTTTCCGCGCTACAGAAAAACCCGATGTAACAAACACCCCAGTACCCCGGTTTGATTTGCTAGACTTTAACGCCTATGACATGATGTCGATTCAGTTTTCACGGGGTTGTCCTTTCCAGTGCGAATTTTGCGACATTATTGTTCTCTACGGACGCAAACCGCGCACCAAAACTCCAGCACAATTGTTAGCAGAGTTAAATTACCTCTACGAGTTGGGTTGGCGGCGTAGTATTTTCATGGTGGATGACAACTTTATCGGCAACAAGCGTAATGTCAAGTTGTTGCTCAAAGAGTTAAAAGTTTGGATGGCAGAACACAAGTATCCCTTCCGGTTTGACACCGAAGCGTCTATTGATTTGGCACAAGATGCAGAATTAATGGAGTTAATGGTTGAGTGTGGTTTCGCTGCGGTGTTTTTGGGAATTGAAACACCGGATGAAGAAAGTTTGCAATTAACCAAGAAGTTTCAAAATACCCGCAACTCGCTGGCTGAGTCTGTGCAAAGCATCATAAAAGCAGGCTTGCGCCCAATGGCTGGATTTATTATTGGTTTTGATGGCGAAAAACCAGGCGCAGGCGATCGCATTGTCCGCTTTGCTGAACTTGCAGCAATTCCCTCCACGACCTTCGCTATGTTACAAGCGCTACCCAATACAGCACTTTGGCATCGTCTCACCAAAGAAGGACGACTGCGGGAGAACAAAGATGGTAACATCAACCAAACTACTTTGATGAACTTTATCCCCACCCGTCCCCTAGAAGACATTGCCAGAGAATATATTGAGGCCTTTTGTACTTTATATGACCCGGTACAGTACTTGGATCGCACCTACCGCTGTTTCCTGATGCTGGGTGCGCCGAGTTGGAAAGCTCCGTTCAAGATGCCAGAATGGGTGGTTGTGAAAGCGCTGCTACTTATTATCTGGCGACAAGGCATAAAACGGGAAACGAGGTGGAAATTCTGGCATCACTTATTTAGCATAATCAAGCGGAATCCTAAGGTTGCGGAACAATACCTTGCTACCTGCGCCCACAATGAGCATTTCATGGAGTATCGCCAAATTGTACGGGAGCAAATAGAATCTCAGCTGGCTGAGTATCTGGCGCAAGGTGCAGAAAAACCATATGAAAAGGTCAATGAGACAGTGAGTGCTGTAGCAAGTTGAGTCTGGCTAAATAGCTAATGGCTGTTGGTTTTACCTAAGTGTCTTAATGCTATGACTCTGCTTTTAATAGACAGTAGAGTTTATAGCGCTGACACCTGCACGGCATCGTGTCATATATCTGCTTTAAACCTTAAGCCGAAAATGCAAACGCTTGTCTTCTTCTTACTTGCTGCTTTAGGAGAAATCTCTGGTTGCTACGCCTTTTGGGCTTGGTTGAGACTAGGAAAAAGCATACTTTGGATTTTTCCAGGCATCTTAGCCCTGATTATCTTCGCTTTTTCTCTAACCAAGGTAGATGCTTCAAATGCTGGAAGAGTATACGCTGCCTATGGCGGTATTTACATTTTCTCATCTCTTGTTTGGTTATGGTTGGCTGAAGGTGTCAAGCCGGAGTGGTGGGACTTACTTGGCGTTACAATCTCTCTAATAGGAACGTTTGTGATTTTGTTCGGCTCACATCGGCTGTAAAAGACTGATTTTTAAGGCTGTGGAGAGATGGAGAGAGGAAAAGAAGAATTTTTGACTCATGATTAAAGTTAAAGAAGAATGCAGAACTCAACAATGCTTGTAGTAGAGGATTGAAACCCGCTACTACAAGCATTGTTGACTACCAAATCAAGATTTGGTAGGGGACTTAAACCCTCCTGACTCGTCACCCAGTCCTACAGAACTTAATTCTGAGTTCTGTAATTCTGAATTCTTTGTTGTTCACATTTCTCCACAATCGGTCTGCAATCCATTAAACTTCATTGCAAAATAAGAAGATAAGCAAAACGACATGATAAGTATTGGTAATGTAAATTAATGAATCGAGAAGGATTCAAGGAGAATACAGTGGCAATGGAATCAAATTTCTTAATGGGCGCAAACGCAGTGCGTGAAGATTTCAGTGAATATGTTGCTCATCTACAGCTTCACATGGCTCTGCAAGCTCGCAATCTGGTTCCAACCCTGAAACAGTCTTTGGAAGACAGCCGGGAGCAATTACTTCATCAAACCCAAGCTCATTT
The DNA here is from genome assembly GCF_000315565.1 of Mastigocladopsis repens PCC 10914. Lineage (NCBI taxonomy): Bacteria > Bacillati > Cyanobacteriota > Cyanophyceae > Nostocales > Symphyonemataceae > Mastigocladopsis > Mastigocladopsis repens. The sequence goes on from NZ_JH992901.1 coordinate 2,203,900, forward strand.
TGAAAAGCAAGCGTCTCGTAGAGCTATTTAGCTGACACAACAAATATTAAATAAAATACAATAAAAGCAGATTTTGTCAGGACAAGGCTAATGCTGTTCTCAGAAAATCTGCTTTTTAACATCAAAATTTACGAAAATCACCCTTTTGGATCAATGGAAACTAGCTCAAAGCCGTTAATATGATGGCAGCAGTTCCTTTGACCCAGTCACTATAGGCTGAATGGCGGCTCGAATGAAAATGGCCTCTTTACTTCCCCGCAATCTTAGCGTTGTCATCCGACCAGTCCAACACCGGGACTTGGACGGAATTGAACGCCTAACTCAAGAGTCATTCGCAGCCCAAACCCCTAATGGAGCCTGTGATGCTATGCGGCAAATGCAATGGTTACGCAGTTGGTATGGGTTACTCAAGTTTTTGAATTGGTTTCCTAACCCGCTACAGTATCGTTTTTGCGCGTACGTAGCAGAACAAGGGCGTATGCTTCTGGGGATGATCCAAGTATCGCCATTTAACCGTACGCACAGCACCTGGCGTGTTGATCGCGTAATGCTAGAGCGTGCCGCTGATAAGCAAGCAATAGGCTCGCAACTTTTGCGCTATTGCTTTGAGTCGATTTTAGAGGCTCGTACTTGGATTTTAGAAGTTAATGTCAATGACAAAGACGCATTAGCGCTTTATCGCAAAAATGGATTTCAGCGTCTAGCAGAAATGACATACTGGGAAATAGAACCAGAGTTGCTTCAAGAATTGGCGCAATCAGAGCCTGACTTGGCGAATCTACTGCCTGTGAGTAATGCCGACGCTCAACTGCTCTATCAACTAGATACCTCATCAATGCCACCTTTAGTAAGGCAGGTGTTTGACCGCAACGCTGATGACTTTAAAACAAGCCTGTTCGGCGCTTTAACAGAAGCATTTAAGCAGTGGGTGACGAAAACAGAAGTCGTGAGTGGTTACGTTTTTGAACCCCAGCGCAAAGCAGCAATTGGCTATTTTCAAGTGCGACTTGAGCGCAAAGGTCAACAGCCTCATGTGGGAACGTTGACAGTTAACCCAGCATACACCTGGCTGTATCCAGAGTTGCTGTCTCAACTGGCGCGGATAGCACAGGATTTTCCTCCACAAGCTCTACAACTGACATCGGCGGACTATCACCCAGAAAGAGAAGAGTATTTGGAGCGAATTGGCGCAAGTCGCAGAGAACACACCCTCATGATGTCTCGCTCAGTGTGGCACAAACTTCGGGAGTCAAAATTTGTCTCCCTAGAAGGGATTCAATTACCAGAGATGTTGCAAGGTTTACAACCTGCACGCAAACCCATACCTGGTGGTATGTCATGGGCACAACAAGGACAGCATCTGTCTTCAGATAGAGGAGCACAACCCAATACAACTAAAGAAACTGTTGCATTTTCGTACAACAGTAGCGTGGAAGCATCTAGCCAGCCAGAGTCAGCAGATGCACAGCAGGAGTAATTTACAGTGGCTCTTGAAGAAACACAAGCAGACAAGCAGACAAGCAGACAAACAGACAACGGGTTAGGAGGACAATATCCCCCCTTGTCCACCCCTGAGATCATCCCCCCCTCCGGTGCATCTGTTAATGACAAAAAGCAACCGAGGGAGTTTATCTCAGCTTTGGGATTAGATGTAGGTCGCAAGCGTGTTGGTGTTGCAGGATGCGATCGCACTGGTTTGATTGCTAGTGGTATTACTACTGTAGAGCGCGCATCGTTTGAGCGGGATGTGGAGCAAATACGACAACTCGTCAATGAGCGGCAAGTGCAAGTCCTAGTCGTTGGGTTACCTTATTCTATGGATGGGTCATTAGGGTTTCAGGCGCGTCAAGTGCAGAAGTTTACCACCAGACTTGCCAAAGCTCTGAAACTGCCTGTGGAATATGTTGATGAGCGATTAACTTCATATCAAGCAGAGCAAATGCTCATAGCAGAAAAGCGATCGCCATCTCGTCATAAAGAATTAATTGACCGTAAAGCAGCATCGCTCATCTTACAACAATGGCTGGATGTAAGGCGAGCTACCTCTAAAAGCAGATTGACTTCTGCGGATTAATAATGCAACCTTTTAAGATGATATTCTGAAATTTATTAGCCAGCCTTACTTCTATTTGATTGATCATATCTATCAGAAGAAGTTATTAAGACATTCTTATAGTTGCTGGTAGTTATTAAGTCTATATCTCGGCTATGTTACCCTCACAATTTCCTGAAGAAAATGACCAGGCTCATGCTGGTTCTATCACTTTAAACGACGACAAAGACAGAACCCTTGATTGTTACATTGAGCATTCACTCACCGTCGATGATCAAGAGTACGTTTTACTTCTTCCAGTTGACTCACCAATAGAAATTTTTGCTTGGCAAGGTGATGGCGACGACGAAGAAGCCATTTTAGTAGAAGATGAAGCGACGATTGACCAAATTTTTGGCATTGCCCAAGCTGTTCTCTCCGAGCAAAATCTGATTTTGAAAAACACCGCTTATGCTCTGACTGTTGCGGGTGAGTTACCACCAGTGGAGGAGTCAGAACTCTTTACTTTAGAAATTGAAGATGAAGGGACAGATTTAGAACCAGAGCAATTACAGCTCCTATCGAGCTTCTACCACGAAGAACAGGAATACGCCATTTACACTCCCCTCGATCCACTGCTGTTTTTTGCCAGAATATCTAAAACTGGTAAACCAGAATTACTCTCCCCAGAGGAGTTTCGTCAAGTGCAACCCTTGTTGGAAGAACATTTGTTCAATGAGGTTGAATAAGATGATGAATTAAAAATTAAAAATTAAAAAAATTAGGAATTTTAATTTTTAATCGGGAATTTTTAATGATCATCTTAATTTAAGATGATCATTTGCCAAAAAATCTGGAAATAGTCATAAATATAGGGTCTGCTATCACTGACCCTTTTCTTTTATACTTGGTCAGGTTGCTCATGGTGCGATACGGTGCAGTTAAGAGTTGTTGCAAAAAATTGCACCTCTTGTCCAGACGTGTTTTAACACATTTGAACACACTAGAGATTCACACTAATAACCTTAACTGAACGGTATTGGGACATGGTGCAGTTGAGCAAATGCAACAATTCAAGCAGTAAAAGTACGTGCATCTCAGTAAAATGGCTACAAATTCAAATACCTCCAGAAACAGGAGCGCAGCAAATTGGTCATTATTAGCAAAAAGCTGACAGAATTGCCTCGCAGTTGGAGTGGAATGTGTAGTTGCTTTACTTAAGTTGCAAAGACCCCAAAGATAGTTTTAAAGTAGGGATATACAAACTTTCACTCAGCCAGCCTTTATCGGCGATGCTCCCAAAGGCAGCCGCCCAAAGGGCGATGGCGTGTTCGTGCAATCCTGTCTCGTGTCTCCTATGTCCTTGTGACGTAAAAACGAAAAGCCACTGCCCTTACAAGCAATCGCCCTGAAAATTTGGCAGGAAACTTACTACTTGTATTTGGTGGCACGGTACGATGGTACTCATGTGTTCAGTCATTCTTTAGAAGACCACGAAGCAGCGGTTGCCAAAATCGAAAAACAGCGACAATAGTCATTAGTCGATTGCTGTTGACTTTTGACTCATGTACAGACGCACTATGAAGCGTCTGCATAACTCTTGAACGCCAGTCGCCGTGAGAGCGGGAAACCCTCCTGCATAGCGCTGTCTCCTCTTGACTCTTAACTTATGCGTTGGAACAATTTCTTACAGCCTGACTTGATTTTGGAAGGTTCAGTATTGAACCTCACACCAGATATTATCCAAACATACGGGCTGCAGGGGCTGGTATTGGATGTAGATGAAACATTAGTACCAATAAGAGTAGCATCAGCTTCTCCAGAACTGCAACAGTGGGTAGAACAAATTCGCCCCTTTGCAAAGCTGTGGTTGGTGAGCAATAACCTGAGCGAAGCCCGGATTGGTGGAATTGCTCGCTCTCTCAACCTGCCTTACTTCTTAGGTGCTGCCAAGCCCTCGCGACGTAAAATTCGGGAAGCACTCAAAGCAATGAACTTACCTGTACACCAAGTGGGCATGGTGGGAGATAGGTTATTTACTGATGTATTGGCAGGCAATCGCTTAGGAATGTTTACTATATTGGTAGAACCAATTATCCATCCAGATGTTGCTTTGCGTTCCCATCCGATACGCAACTGTGAAGTTTGGGTATCTGAAATTTTAGGTGCCTCCATTACTCCTAAAACAGGGAGGTTTACAAAGGTTGACAAAGAGCCAGGAAAGTAAATCTAAAGAAAAAATAAAAAAACCTTTGTTTTCTAGAAAAATCGGGGATCATAATAAGTATAAATAACATGGGGTCAGCCAAATAAAGACCCTAGCCAATAACAAGTCAACATAAACAGCAAAGCGTCAGCCTCAACATATAAAGGGGTTGGCGCTTTACAATTTAGTCAATACTCCTTAGTCTTTTGTCATAAAACGAATGACTCATGACTAAATAACTAATGGCCAAAACAATTGTCGTCAAAATTGGCACTTCCAGCCTGACTCAACCAGAAACCGGACAACTGGCACTTTCCACAATTGCGACTTTAGCAGAAACCCTTTCACACCTCCGACGGCAGGGGCATAAGGTCATTTTGGTGTCCTCTGGCGCTGTAGGTGTGGGTTGTGCGCGACTGGGCTTAACAGAACGCCCCAAGGCAATTGCTCTGAAACAGGCAGTTGCAGCAGTTGGGCAAGGCAGATTAATACGAGTCTACGACGATTTATTTACGACTCTGCAACAGCCAATTGCTCAAGTTTTACTCACCCGTAGCGACTTAGTACAGCGCAGTCGTTACCTTAACGTCTACAACACATTCAGGGAATTACTGGAACTGGGGATCATTCCGGTGGTGAATGAGAATGACACAGTCGCAGTGGAAGAACTGAAATTTGGTGATAATGACACCCTTTCTGCCTTAGTTGCTAGCTTAGTGGAAGCAGATTGGCTGTTTTTGCTCACCGATGTTGATAGGCTTTACTCAGCCGATCCCCGTTCTGTACCCGATGCCCAGCCTATTGCTTTAGTTAGCAATATCCAAGAATTAGCACAGCTACAAGTGCAAACAGGCACGCAAGGTTCCCAATGGGGTACTGGTGGTATGTTGACCAAAATTTCTGCAGCAAGAATTGCTACAGCTGCTGGTATTCGCACCGTCATTACTGAAGGAAAATACCCCCGCAATATAGAAAAAATTTTACAGGGCGAATCCATTGGCACACACTTTGAACCTCACCCCGAACCAACTTCTGCCCGTAAACGCTGGATAGCTTATGGTTTGCTTCCTGGGGGTAAACTCTATTTAGATGAGGGAGCAGTGCTAGCAATTTCTGGTGCTGGCAAATCGCTGTTAGCTGCTGGTATTACCGCAGTACAAGGGGAATTTGACACTCAAGAAGCGGTGCAATTGTGCGACAAAAACGGTCATGAAATTGCCAGAGGAGTGGTGAACTACAGCAGCACCGAACTGCAAAAGATTCGCGGACGCCGTTCCGGTGAAATTGCCGCTATTTTAGGTTATGTTGGTGCGGAAACTGTGGTTCATCGGGATAATTTGGTTTTGACATAACGCTCTGTGAAGAAACACTTTGCGTGGCAGAGGATTGAGCAACGAGGTCAAAGCCCAGAGATTGAGCCTTTTTCTGGAGGTTTTTCAGATGATAATTGCTGCCGCGCATATTCATTACCATTTTCCCGCGTGTGCGCCGCCATCTACATGCAAAATTTCGCCAGTGACAAATTCTGCACCCTCAAGGTACAAGAGTGCTGTAACGATCTCACCCACTGTGCCGAGCCGAGCGATCGGATGTAAACCCTTCAGGAATTCATGGCTTTCTGGTTGATGCATCGGCGTATCGATGATGCCCGCACTAATCGTATTGAACCGAATGCCTGTCGTTGCGTATTCGATCGCCAAGCTTTTTGTCGCGGCGTTGAGTGCGCCTTTACTGAAGTATGTTCCAAAAGCATTTAATCCTGCGACTGGCTGTGTGACAAGCGTTGTTGAAATTGTGACAACGTGCCCCCGTCCTTGTGTTCTCATCTGTCTCACTGCGGGTTGGGTAACATAGAAAAATCCATCAGCGTTCGTTGCCATAATTGATCGATATTGTTCTTCGGTATAATCATGAAAATTTCCTGGAACAAAAATACCAGCATTGTTGACAACCAGATCTAACCTTCCAGTTTTCTGAATTGCAACATCGGTCAGTGATTCGCCCGTAGCTTTCAAGCTGACATCTCCATCAATTAGAAAGCACCGATCAGTTTGGTCAAGTACTTTCGCGCTTGAAAGCTTTCGGGCACAGGCAACGACACTATAGTCTTCAGCTAGCAGCGTTTTGACAATACCTAACCCAATGCCGCTTGATGCACCCGTAACGATGGCTGTTTTTCTCGACATAATGCTCTTTGTTTTTCCTGGTTTGACACTCACGAGAAACTATATTGAAGGTGAACAGAGAACAGAATATTTTCAGGATCACTATGAATCTATTTCGCTCTCTTGCGATGTGTAGTTCCTTTACCGCTGCATATGCGCGATCGTCTCTTCAGCCTCTTTCACCACTTCCTGAACAATCTGCGCTGCGGGCTTGATGTCATTCACGAGACTGCACGATTCACCCGCGTAGAGAGCGACGGACTCCATATCCCCGCTAAAGCCAGTTAGTGGAATCATTGCCCCATATTTCGGCACCTCTATGGTGGTGCCAGCCACCGAGACAGTGCCAGCGATCTTGCCCTCACCTGGACGCTGCCCACTGGCTGGGTAACCTGCCGACTCCCACTCCACGAACGCTGTATTACGCAGCACTCGATGTGGCGCACCGGGCCAACCAACATCAAAGAGCGTGGTATACACCGTGTCCTTGGCAGTACTGCTGACAACTCGTTCTTGGTAGGCACGCATCACAGCGGCTTCGGTGCTACAGAGAAACCGTGTCCCCATAGATACCGCTTGTGCCCCAAGGCTGAGGGCTGACACCACACCTCGACCCGTGGCAATCCCTCCAGCCGCGATCGCAGGCACAGAGTTGACTGCTTCAACCACCGCTGGCACAATAGTTGACAGCGATGTAAGACCCTTCACATGCCCCCCTGCTTCAACCCCTTGGACGATGATCGCATCAACACCCGCGTCTGCGGCTGCCGTAGCTTCTTCGACAGATCCCACCTGGGTGAAGACCTTGGTGTGATGGCGATGAGCCTCAGCGATATAGGGACTAGGATCGCCCCAAAAGAGTACTAGCAGGGGAACCTGCTCTTCCAGGCAGACTTCAATCTGCCCTTCCTGCAAATGTGAGAGAACGAAGTTAACCCCAAAGGGCTTGTCTGTTAAGCTGCGGAGTCGGTGGATCGCCTGTCGCAGGATCGGGGGTGGCATAAACAGTCCACCTAGCACCCCACAGCCGCCAGCGCTAGACACCGCCGCTGCGAGTTCTGGTCCGGCGGCAGGCCCCATACCCGCAGAGAAGATGGGATAGGAAATACCAATCTGATGACAAAGCGGAGTTTTTAACACGTATATATCTTCCTGATGTAATGTTTTCTACTCAACCGAATACCTTTACGAGCTTCTAGGACTAGAAGTTGCCCCAAGCAGCAATCATCGTTGAAGCGAAAATGTGCAACATCGCCTGAGAGCAGAACCGGCCCGGTTTTCGCCAAGCGGAGCAGTAGCGAGCAATGACTGGGAGTGTGCTCCGGCGTGGAAATTACCTTCACTGAACCGTCGCCGAAGATGTCGCGATCGCCGTCCATCAGTTCAACTTTCGCTTGCTTAAGATCTTCGTAGAGCGACGGAGAATAACCATACTGCTCATAATCAGGGTCGAACATTGCCTGATGCTCGCGACGTTGGATGTACCAGGTCGCGTGCCGGAACAGCGCAGCGTTGCCAACATGATCGAAATGAGCGTGGGACAGAATAACCGTTCCGATGTCTGCGGGCGTGATGCCGATGTCCGTGAGCTGAGAACTTATGGTTCTAACAACAATGCCCCTGATGTTGTGGGCAATGATCCTGCCGCCAGGTACTTCTGCGACTTTGTCCTCAATGCCAGTGTCCCAAATGATCCACTCGCCTTTTTGAGGGCCATGCCACCGGAGACTTCAATGCGCTGGCCAGTGACCGAGCCATCGGTCAGGGGGATAAACGCACTAACTCAGAGCGGTACGGCGAGGCTTCGCGTCGGTATAATGCTCAACATCGGCCATCACACGATTGGTCTGCGGTGAGCTAAGGGAGGCACTGAGCGCCGCCTCGTCTTGGAATACGCACACTGCGATCGCAATTATGCCTGCGCCGTCCCCAGCCGGGAAGAAGGCATCGATAGTCTTAAGCCCGTATGGACCCCAAGCCTCCAGTACCAAAGGCAGGTGGATGCCAACGAAATAGTCGCGGTCGAAGCGTGTACTGGCATCGCCAGCATAAGTCACTAATAGCGTCGTCATGCTATGCAACTCCTTCAGCTAAACCTGCTCGATGACGAGTGACCTTCGCCAGAGCCGACCAGTCTTTCGATCCCAATCCTTGATCGATCGCTTGGTTCATCGTTTCGCGTACAATTTCCGCCGCAGGCAAAACGGCGTGTTTCGCTTTGGCAGCATCGATCGCCAAGTTCACGTCTTTAAGTCCCAATGTCAGCTTGAATCCTGGCTCATAGCTGTTGCTGGCAATATTGCCGCCGTAGCGTTTATAGCTGGGACTCGCGAACAATGTGTTGGTGACAATATCGAGGAAATCGCTTGCCTTCAACCCGTAGCTTTCGGTCAGTGCCGTCGCTTCGCCCATCGACTCGATCGCTAGAGTAATCATCAGGTTGGCGGCAATCTTTGCGACGTTGGCACGTTTGGGATCGTCGCCGAGATGCCAGGTTTTCTGTCCGAGTACATCGAACAAGGGTTGAACCTTTGCGATCGCATCTGCATCTCCTGCCGCTAAGATATTTAACTCACCCTTTGCCGCGACAGCAGGGACACCCAGAACCGGGGCGGAGATGTAAGCCATGCTCGCTTTGCGATGCAAGTTCTGTAATTCTTCAACAATCGCAGGTGAGATTGTCGCCATCAGGATATGAACGCAGTCTTTTCGGGCAGAAGCGAGTACGCCTGAGTCCATGATCACGCTGCGAATTGCAGCATCATCAGAAAGCATCGTTATAACTGCATCGTGCTCAAATGCTGCGGCTGGTGATGTTAGAACTGTGACACCTTCCAGCGCCTTGGCTGCCTCTACATTGCGGTTCCACACGCTGACAGAATGACCAGCTTTGACCAAGTTGGGCACCATTGCCGCGCCCATGCTCCCGATGCCAATAAATCCGATATCCATGATGAAGTTCCTGATTCTAGAGTGTGCTTTGAGTGGAGCTAGTGCGATCAATCAAAGTAACTTGTCTGGTGTGAGATGAAATGCACGTCAATTTCGGGAACATCCAACTGCACCGGAACGTAATAATCAGCGCAGGACATCGAAGAACCCGACAATGCGCGTGATTTGATTTTCAGAGCTGTATTCAAAATAATCCAACCCATTGATCGCTTCACCGTCTTTCTGAGTGAGCCGCCATCTAAAGCAGCCGCTGCCATGATGGAATTCAGGCGCGGACGCTTGACTGAACCGACGACCGGGCATTTGCTTCTGGGAAAGCTCGATTAACGCTGTCAATCCGTCCGCACCTTTGGTCGGCGCATTGTTCGGATCGGCATACGTGCTGTCAACCGTCCAGCATTTTCCGAGCGCGGCTTTGATGTTGTCAGCACCTGTTTTATTCCAAGCCCCGATGTATTGTTCGATTGATTCTTCGACAGTTTGCTGTTTCATCATTGAAGTCTCCTCGTAGTTTAACGTTATTTCCACCAGTTGAATCTGGCACCCAGAGTCCTGACATCGAATTCGTCGTCGCCCTGATAGCGGGGTGCATACTTCACGTAAGCGACCTTGATTTCCTCGTAGCGCGCTTGAATTCGCACCATGTTATGCGCGTGAGAGACGATCAAAAATTCCCCTGCCAGGATTTGCGTCATTGCCAAGGCCGCAAATCTGTCTGTGTCCATGCCGTCGTTGGTAACCTCGCCGAGTTCGGACTTCACCAATCCTGGGCAAATCAGGCTAACCTCGATGTGATCAGGCAGTTCCTCCCGCAGCGCTTCGGTCATCGCCAGAACGGCATGTTTGGCGGCCACGTATCCGCCCCCCTGCGGAACTGCACTGAAGAAGCAATTCTCCGAGCCGACATTGTAGATCGCGGCTGGCGTTCCCTGCGCTATGAACCGCTGCCCAAACACTGAGACGCCGTTCCAGACACCGAAGAAATCGACGTCGAACACGCGCTGCACGTCCTCTTGCTTCGTTTCGATGACAGGCGACAGAGTAGGGAGAACCCCGGCATTATTGACAATTACATCTACCCGTCCAAACTGCTCCCAGGCAAAGTCGGCTAGGGCTTCGACTTGGTCACGTTGGGTGACGTCACACTCGAACACCCGGATTTCGGCACCGCTTGCGGACAAAGTCGCTGCTGCTTGAGCCAGACGTTCGCGCCGCCGCGCCGCAATGACGATCCGTGCGCCGTGCTCTGCAAACTGCTTGGCAAGCGCAAAGCCGATGCCAGTGGCACCCCCGGTTATGACAACCACTTTTCCATTGAAATCTTGCATCTCGTCGTTTCCTCCTGATAGCTTAGATGGCTAATTTCCCTGACATCATCTCGACAATGCCTATGCCGAGGGACTCCCGATCGAACTGCACTTGGTCCATCGAGCCGCCCTTGTGCTGCATGGCGTAGCCGAACACGCGCATTGTGAGCTCCTTTCTGACGGAGTGACCATGCTCACCAATGGCGAGGCAACGCTCCACGCCTTCGCCTCACCATTGGCGACTGACGGATCAGATGACTTGACCGCCGGAGACCTCGATCCGCTGCGCAGTGACCCAGCGGTTGTTCTCGGACAACAGGCTCGCAATCATCGGCCCGATGTCATCTGGCACACCGACGCGGCCGAGCGCGGTCATGTCTGCGAATTGCTTGTTGGCGTCCGCGTTGTCGCGGACGAGTCCGCCGCCGAAATCGGTCTCGATCGCGCCAGGCGCTACTGTGTTAACCGTAATCCCGCGACCGCCTAGCTCCTTGGCCATATAGACGGTGAGCATATCGGCTGCGGCCTTTGCTGCCGCGTAAGCGGAAAAGCCGGGGTAGGACACCCGGGTCAGTCCGGTGCCTAGGTTCACGATGCGGCCGCCGTCCGCCAGGAGCGGCAAGAGCGCCTGGGTGAGAAAGAACACGCCCTTGAAGTGGACGTTGACCAACCCGTCAAACTGCGCCTCGGTCGTCTGCTCGATCATGGCGTACTCGCCGTGGCCGGCATTGTTAACGAGGTGGTCGAAGGTCTCGCGCTGCCAGGTTTCACGCAGCGCTGTCCGCAGGTGCTCGACGAACGGTGCGAATTCAGTGATGTTGCCGCTGTCGAGCTGGAAGGCGATCGCCTTGCGACCCATTCCTTTAATCTCTTCGACAACAGCCTGAGCTTCTTCGGCACTATTTCTGTACGTCATGATAACGTCACCGCCGTGGCGGGCAATACTGAGAGCAGTGTTTCGGCCCAGCCCACGACTAGCTCCGGTGATGAGGGTGATTTTAGTCATGCTACAACTCCTTCCAAAATTATGTTGTCTTCAAATTACATATTTCGCTCCATTTTGACTAGGAACGCGGATGCAATTTTATAGAAGTTTCGCTTCATTACCTGTAATTATGGCATTTTCAGGCTATAAAATAATCAACAATTCGCTCAAAGCATTGCTCAATCCGCTCAAACTTGATAAAATTAAGCAGTTATCTGGCTTTAATCGTGGTGGATCATCATGAACACACTGCCTGAGCTTGCTCAGATTCTTTCGCGCCACAGCTTCGCGTCGGAACAAATGGAGCCTACGCTGATGCCTCGGCTTTCAATTTTTCGTGCCGACCGTTCCACAACTCGGACGCCTGCAATCTATCACCCTCTATTCTGCTTAGTTGTCTCGGGTCGAAAGCAGGTGTTCTTCGGTGAGAAGACTTCTGAGTACGGACCAGGCGATTGCTTCCTTGTTACAGTCGATCTGCCTGTTGTTGGCACCGTTTTGGAGGCGCTTCCTGAGAATCCATATCTCGCGCTATGCCTTGATCTACACCACCCAACGCTTGCCGAAATCGCTATCCGAGCAACGGTGACGCCCAATGTCACGCAAGGGAGCGATCGGGGGCTTCAGGTGGGAACCGCCACAACCGAAGTTATTGATGCAGCCTTCAGGCTGGCGCAATTACTCGACAACACCCAGCATATCGATGTCCTGGCGCCGTTATATGAACAAGAACTGCTCTATCGACTCTACGTTGGACCGTGGGGTCGGTCACTGTATGCGGCAAGTCAAGCAAGCAGTCGGCTGTCACAGGTTGGCAGGGCGATTGCGTGGTTGCACGAACACTACGCAACTGACTATACGGCAGATGAATTAGCCAAAATTGCAGGGATGAGTGTTTCGACGCTGAATCGCCATTTTCGTGAAATCACTGCTATGAGTCCGCTCGAATACCAGAAGTGTATTCGTCTTCAGGAGGCAAGGCGTCTGCTTGCGAGCCAAGTCACAGATGTTGCTGGTACTGGATATGCCGTAGGCTATTCCAGCCCGTCGCAATTTAATCGCGAGTATCGACGACTCTTTGGCGAGTCACCAGGACGTTATGCAAGCCAGGTGAGAAGCGCCAAGGAACAGACGCAGCACTCGGCATAACGTGTGCGATTTATAGACATCGTTTCAAGCGGATAAGTACTTATGCCTCAATCGTTATCGATCATGGCGAGATCGCTGTGACAAACGCTGCAGTATTGCACGCGCACCTCGACATCCATCGGCGAGAGCGGTTCGGTTTCATATTCAAACGGCTCTAACTCGGACTTGACAGCCTAAGCATAAATCGTCATCGGATTCTCCTAAGGTGAAGTTGAGCGGGAGTGAGCCACAAGGCGAGATTTCGCACGTACCTGGTAGATGTCTACGCGGGTGCGAGATTCGCGCCTCATACCGTCGCCGGACGATTCATCGATTGTAGAAAATACCGATATCCACTATCCAATACCCATCACTCATTACCCACTACTAAGTCAATAAACTGTTGCAATCTTTCATAATGCGATCCTTTCCAGTAAATCTGGTTGCAGTTTTGACAGCGATGAAATTCATGAGTGTACAATCTGACAGTTTCTGGCAACTCGTCAATAATTGATTCTTTGGCTACAGGTTCTAATAATCCATTGCAGCGTAAACAGCGTTGAAAGGGTGCTACTAATTTATACAGGTTAAAACGCTGCATGACTTCAACAATTTGTAGCTGCGGGTTAGTATTTCTCACATAGTATCCATAGGTCACTATACTTCGCATTAATAAACCGCGATCACGAGTTAACAAAATTCGGTTTTGGAGGCTAGAGATGCGTGCTAATTCTTCATCTTTATAGTCATTGCGGTATAACGTATCAAACCCTAACAGGCGTAAAGATGTTGCTAATTTTCCTAAATGAATATCTACAACAAAGCAGATGACACTTAGGGGTTTAGGTCTCACGGAGATGTTGGATGTAGCTCTATCTGTAGCGGAAATTGGATAAACATCGATTGTATCCCCATCCTGCACAAGGTAGGAAAAATCTACCGATTTTCCGTTAACTTCAATATAAGAAACTTCTGGATGAGGAATACCAAACGACTCAATCATGTCCTTAATTGAGGCTCTTTCTGTAAAACAATGGGCTATTCTCACCTGCTTTTTATGAGATGGTAAGAAATCATTCAACTCTGCATAAAAGAGGAAAGAGGCAGAAGCCATAGCAAGAAATCGCAGGATTTTTAATTACTATCATAACTTGCTCTGATAAAGACATGAGTTATGACTAACAAAGAACTCAAAATTGAGTTGAACAATTCATCACTAGATGGAAAGTTGAGGTTGTAGCCTCTTGAATTTAGTTGTAGAGACAGAAAGTTTTTTCTTTGTGAATGACCCAAATTTCTTCGTGGGATCATTGTGAGTTTTTCTCAAAGGATGAGACAAGGTGACTTCCTTAACTTAAAGTCTTTGCAACTGTTTTCTACGATTTAAGAATATTTATCTAGTGTATCCGGAGTACAAAACCTTGCTCCAGCAAGCATTGTCAGCTATATGATGCTACTAATTAACCCTGTGTTAACTGCCATTTCCCAGTTTGGAACAGGTTCGATAATTAGAAAAATTAGCAAATACTTGCTTTTGTTATTGACTTCAGTTAGAGTCATAATAGACGCCCCACACCAGTCCTGATATGCTTTTCAGCTTTCTGAGATAAAGTAAAAAAATCCTTAAGATAGTCTGGACTAGATATATCATAGGAATTAGCAAAATCTACCAAAAAGCAGTGTTGTATTAGTGATATTCGCATTAATTTTGAGGAAATGGTCATGTTATCGCTAAGTAAAAGTACCTTTTCCAATTTGAATGTTGATGCTGAAAACAAGTGACATTCGCAATGAATAATTGCTTAAATTTATTTTTAAGAATACAAAAGAAGGTGAAGGGGCTGAGATTGTGTTATCTTGTTTAGTGTTAATAATTTGTAATAATTGATTTCATTTGATTTTTTTTAGCAATTAATTGAGAATATTTTGCAATATGGAGCAATTAATAGATTTAGGAAAACCGTTTCGACACCGAGAACTTTTAAAAAAAAATGTACAAAAGAAGCAGTTTTTATATTTCGTGAAGGGCAAAATAAAATGGCTAGCCTTTTTTCTGGGAAAGATATTTCATAATAATTTGAACTTTCATCAGTTCAAGTGTTTAAATTTGTGCTTTGCTTTAAACGAAGAATTACCAAGCCAAATGACAAACACTGACTTATTCAAATATTGCAAAGCTGAGAGAAAAAGAAGTATAAAGATACTCACTTGTTGGTTGTCTAAAATTATCTTTACTGACAATAAACTACCTATTAAAAAACTTGTCAGCTTTTTTAAAACAGAGGAATCTACGAGAAGTCTTGTTATCAACTGGGAGACTTATTGAAAGTGGGAATAAATATTTTTTCTCTATTGTTATGCTTGTTGATAGCTAAAGGTTTTGTTTTCGTTGAAACTAGTAGCGGTAAACAATCTTATGAGGGGATTTTGTAGTCAATGACCACATCTGTAGTTCGTAAAATCCTTTATTTGTTCGTAAAACACATTGATTAAGTACAGTAAGGTTAGATGAATACTTTCTTTTGTTCCGACTATTCGCGACAAGCAGGAGAAGATATTATTGGTAGTGCCACCTATCAGGAAACTTATATATTAGTTGAGTGTCCTCCACCTTGGATATCAGAAGCCTTTAATTCCAGGTGGGTTCCTGAGAATTTACAAATTTTGATCAAGGAGGTGAAACGAAATAAGCTGCCTATAAAATTTCTCTTGATTGCCAATAATTTATCACACAAAGTAGAGCACACAACCCTGTTGATCTATCACAGAAAAGAGGGTTTGAGCAATGGGTATTGTAAGCAAGAATTTCAGTTAGCAAATCTTGAGCAAGTAGCAGCCGTTGTCAGAAAATGGTTACGGGGTGAATTTTCTAATTCTGATATAGAAACAAATGCAACAAGAGATATTCTTGTGTGTACTCATGGTAGCCATGATAGGTGTTGTGCTAGATATGGCAATCCTTTTTACTTCCACGCTACATCTATCGTTTCGAGTTTGGAATTAGAGAACGTTCGTATTTGGAAATCGAGCCATTTTGGTGGACATCGGTTTGCTCCAACCGCGATAGATTTCCCAAACGGAAGATACTATGGAGCTTTGGATCAACAATCATTTAATTCGATTTTAACTCGGACTGGTGACATAACATTCTTGAAGAAAGTCTATCGAGGTTGGGGAATTCTGCCAAACTCAATTCAGGTTTTAGAAAGAGAGCTTATCCTCCGCCACGGATGGGATTGGTTTAACTACAAAGTGACAGGCGGAATCATTAAGCAAAATTTAGACAAGAATATGGTTCTTGCTGAGCTAAATGTTGAAAAACCAGATTGCTCCCTATACTGTTATCAAGCAAAACTAGTGAAAGATGAAACTCAAACTCTGAAACTTAGGGCTTCTTGCAATGCTACGCAAGAATCAGTCTTTATTAAGTATGACGTGGATAGTTTCTGGCTTGCATCTCACAAGCTCATAACTTGTAGTAAATAAAATAAAGAGTGGGAGTATCTATAGCGCTCCTAAATATTTTATGAACCTTGGTTAGTAGTGCAGACTTCCAGTCCGCGCAAGCAACGCTCACAACCCTTGCAAAGGATTGCTGGAGATAAAAATAGGTAGGGTTATGTACGAGTATATACAGTGAACGACACGAAGTCACTCACCAGACTATCTAATATCTAAGAGCTAAAATTCTTTAGGTTCCTAACATCTGCAAGTTGTGCAAAGTGGCGTATATTCCTCCTGTGTGCAGCAACTCTTCATGACTTCCCTGTTCTACTAATTCTCCGTGCTTTAGCACAAAAATTCGATCTACATTGCGAATGGTGGACAGACGATGAGCAATAATGATGGCGGTACGTCTGACTAAAAGTTTGTTTAAAGCTTCTTGAATTAAAGCTTCTGTTCCTACATCTAGATTAGCAGTTGCTTCATCCAGAATCAAAATTTGTGGATCGCGAATCGCAGCACGCGCAAATGCTAAAAGTTGCTTTTGACCGCTAGAAAGATTTGTACCCCGTTCTCTAAGTTGGCTATCATAACCTTGGGGTAGGAGTTCAATAAACTGGGCGATATTCGTTTTCTGTGCTGCTTGTTGGATTTCCTCAAAACTATAGATGTCCCCTAAGGTAATGTTACTTTTAACATCACCAGCAAACAAAAAGCCTTCTTGCAAAATTACAGCCATGTAACGCCGCAGTTCTGCTTGGGGTATTTCCCGGATATCTACGCCGTCCACCAAAATGCGTCCTTTGTTCGGTTCGTAAAGGCGACACAAAAGACGGATGATGGAACTTTTACCCGCACCTGTAGGACCTACTAATGCTATTTTCTCTCCAGGATGAATGGTAAAGTTCAAATTCTTGATCACATAATCATTGTCTTTATACGCAAACCAGACGTGTTCAAATCGGATTTCTCCAAGTTCAGGTTGTGAATTATCGGTTGGGGATTCAGGATTGGCAGTTATTTCTTTTATGTAACCCAGTGTAGAATCAAAAAGTGAGAATCTTGGATTACTGCGATCGCGTATTTCTATCGGTTCATCTAAAATCTCACTCACGCGTTCTATAGCGGTGAAACCAGCTTGAATGACAGTGAATTTTTCCGCAAATTGCCGTAAAGGGTCAAATAATCGTTGGGCATACAATATAAATGCTGATAATATGCCAAAAGTCAAGTTCTCTTGCAGGAGTAAATAACCACCTACCCATAAAACACCTGCAATGGCAATTAAAGCAATCCATTCCAGTGTTGACGAAACCGCTGAATCATAAAAGATGGTATCATCCACATCTTTGACGTAACGCTGATTGTTAGCTCGAAACAACTCTGCATTGAATTTTTCCCTCTGGAACAATTGCACAATATTAATGCCAACAATATTCTCTTGTAGCTGAGAATTCAGTGCAGAAAGTTCTTCCCTTACCTTGTAATTAGCTTTGCGGTACTGCTGTTGAAAGTATATTATAATACCAGCAACCGGAAATAACACCATCAGCAGCAAAAAAGCAAGTTGCCACTGGAGAGAAAACATAAAACCGAGAATCACCAGCATGGAGAAGACATCTGATACAATGCCAATTGCTCCAGTGGAAAACACATCACCCAAGACTTCCACATCACTAGTAAGCCTGGTGATTAATTTACCTACAGGTGTTCTGTCAAAAAAACGCACTGCTAAAGATGTAACATGATGAAACAAGTCTTGGCGAATTTCGGCAGTAATTTGCTGCCCTACCTTCTGTACTAAATAACCCTGAAACCCAGTAAATATGAGTCGTACAGTTATCGTTATCAGCAACAAGACTTCGATAATATTTAGCCCCTGTAACAACGGGCGATTCTTGAGAAACTCATAGGTACTTGGTTCATTGCGAATGAGGGAGATAACCTGTCCAATAAGGAGTGGTTGCACAGCGTTAGCGACTGCTATGGGTATCAGCAGCAAAATGGCAAGCGCTAGTAATTGTCCATGATGACGGGCATAAGGTACTAAACGCAAAAATAACCGCCAGTCGTTTTCACGGCGACGGGAACCTGTGTCAAATTTTTTTAGGGGTTTGGAAGTGCTCATAATAAGAGCATTATATTAATTTTTACAATACAAAAAGCACATCTTCTTAATCTAGAGTGTCCATTCCTACCTTGACACCATGCCAGAGATTGAAACTGCACGGCTGCGACTTAAACCTTACACCCAAGACGAAAAGAACTGCGGCGGCAAAATTTTTCAGCTATCTACAATCCACGTTCCATCTTCCGCCAGTGCATAAGTTGATGTCACTTAGACCTATATAAGAAGTAGAAGGAGGGCTTATATCCTCTAGGTTCAAAACCCTACCCTACTAAGTTGAGGTGATTTCTGTCTCCTATCGCTAAAAACACACAATCAGAACTTTGTCAATGGGTAAGTCCTAAAATTAACAAACTTTCTGCTGTAGGACTAGTGGCGTGTTCACTTTTAACGACATCATTTTTCACACCTGAATCTAGCTACGCTAACAGTGTCTTCAACAAAAGCGATTATGTCGCACAAACAAAGCAGAATGGGGTTAGGGGAAGTTACGAAGACTTTTTGACAGCACTTGCAATAAGGGAAACAGGACAACAAAATCCACCTACTAACATTGAGAACCAGTTGGGTTTTATAGGCAAGTACCAATTCGGAGAAGCCTTGCTGAAAGACCTTGGTTATTATGACACCCCTAATCCCTATATCGGTGGAGGAAATGGTGTAGATAGGAACAATTGGCAGGGTAGATGGACAGGAAAAAATGGGATTAATAGTAAGCAAGATTTCCTTAATAATAAGAACGATGTGCAAGACAAAGCTATTAAAGAGGCTTTTGAATACAGGTGGAACCTGATCAACAATCAACTCAATGGACGTTCTATAAAAGAATTTATCGGACAACAACGAGGAGGAGTAGTCATCACCACATCCGGAATTCTTGCAGCTGCCCATTTGCGTGGCGAAGGAGGGGTTGTCAAGTTGCTGCTTAATAACGAGGTTTCTCAAGATGAAAATGGCACTTCTATTCTCGCCTACTTAGAGGAATTTGCTGGATTCCAGACGCCTTTCGACTAGGGAAAACAGTACTTTTAACTGAGAACCATCTGTAAAGTGTGCAATAATTCCTTGACCGTATAGGGCTTCGACAAAAATGTTTTGACACCATTGCCAATTGCTGCTGTCAGCTTACTGCTAGACATCAGCCCGCTAGTAGCAATAATTTTGACTTGTGGGTTGATTTTTTGCATGGTACGCATGGCAGTTAAACCATCCAACACGGGCAACATCATATCAATCAACACAGCACTAATTTCGTTCTTATGTTGGGCGTAGATGGCGATCGCCTCAATGCCATCATTAGCAATCAGAATTTTGTAATTGTATGTTTCTAACGAAACTTTGGTAATTTCTTGAATTGAGGGTTCATCATCCACAACCAGGATTAATTCTCCATGTCCCGCCAGAACCTCTATCTCTTGTGCTGGCTGTGTTTCTATTCCCTGTACTGCTGGTAAGTAAATCTTAAAACTCGTGCCAGATCCCACTTCACTATAGACGTTCACAAAACCACCGTGACTTTTAACAATGCCAATAACAGTGGAAAGCCCCAGTCCCGTTCCTTTACCTTGTTCTTTGGTTGTGAAAAATGGCTCAAAAATTCTATCGATTATTTCAGGAGGAATACCAATTCCAGTATCTGAAACAGTTATCAATGTATAATATCCGGTTTTGGCTTCTAAATGCATCCGAGCATAGTTTTCATCAATAAACACATTTTCGGCAGAGATACTTAAAGTCCCGCCATTGGGCATAGCATCGCGAGCATTAACACAAAGGTTCATCAGCACCTGATGAAGTTGTGTCCCATCTCCAGAAACCAACCACAAGTCTTGTGCTATTTCAATACACACTTCAATCGATTTAGGGAAGGTCTGTTTAAGAATCTTTACGACTTCCCTAATCAGGTGTTTGACTTGTAAGGTCATGCGCTTTCCTTCCACGCCTCGCGCAAATGACAAAACCTGCTTGACAAGGTCGGCTCCACGTTTGGCGCTGTCTTCTAGTATTTCCAGCAAGTGTTTATCTTGCTTGTACAGGTTAGGGAATTTGAGGGGTAACAGTTGAGCCACTGCTAAAATCGGCGTTAGGATGTTGTTCAGATCGTGAGCGATACCACTCGCTAAAGTACCGATACTTTCCAAACGTTGAGCGCGAAACAATTGCGCTTCCAATAGTTTTTTCTCGGTGATATCTGTGTCAACGCTAAGAATTGATTTGGGCTTTCCTTGTTCATCACAGACTAATGTCCAGCGGCTTCCTACTAAAATTTCCTTCCCATTTTTAGTCATTTTAGTGATCTCGCCTTGCCACTGACCTTTGCTGATAACCGTTGAAAAAGCAGCTTCCACTTCTGGTGGCTGTTCCTTATGCAAAAGCTTGCTAGCAATTTTGCCACACGCTTCTTGAGCTTGCCATCCGTACAAATTTTCTGCACCTTTGTTCCAGAATAAGATGCAGTTGTCTAAATCTCGCACAAAAATGGCATCCGTGGTGACATCAAGCAAAGCCGCCTGCTCGCGAATTTTCTGTTCAGCAAGTTTGCGTTCGCGCAGCGCGGCTTGCCGTTCACGCAGTGCAGCTTGCCGTTCGCTGATGTCAATACCAGCGCAGGTGATGCCTACAACTTCTTGCGAGTCATTATACAATGGCTCTACAGTTAACTCGTAATATCGAGTTCCTTGTGCAGTGGTGATAGAGACTTCCTCTCGGGTTCCGATCCCGGTGGTGAGTACACGACTTTTGATAGCCAAGAGACGTTGAGCATCTTCAGCACCAATGAGATCTGAGTCCCGTTTACCCAACATCTCTTCAGCCGTCAACCCAAATGCAGGGTTATAAACCCAGGTGTAGCGTAACTCCTTGTCCTGGTTGAAAACAACAATCGGCGAGTTTTTTAGAGCTACCCGAAATCGCTCTTCACTCTGTCGCAGAGCTTCCTCTGTTCGCTGACGCTCAATTGCATAGCGCATTGAGCGCACCAGTAAATCACCATTCACCTGTCCCTTGACCAAATAATCTTGTGCTCCCTCTTGCATAGCCTTAGTTGCCAATGTTTCATCATCAAAACCTGTTAACACGATGATAGGAATGGCACTTGCCCGATGATGAATTTTGATAAAGGTATCCAGTCCCTGGCTATCTGGAAGTAAGAGGTCTAGCAGAATGACATCAAAGCGTTCTTGCTCTAAAAAGCGTAGCGCCTCGTCCAATTGCTGCGCCTGCTTGAGATAAAACTGAACAGAACTGACATCCCATAAAAACTCCTGCAACAGACGGACATCACCAGGATTATCTTCTACTAATAAAACTTTCATTATTTTAGTTATTAGTTATTAGTTATTAGTTATTCTCCCTCATCTCCCCACTCCCGCCTCACTCCGGTGGTAACTTGACAACAGTGAACCAAAAGTTCTCTATAGAATGGACAATTTTGACAAACTGGTCAAAGTCAACAGGCTTAGTGATATAGCAGTTAGCACAAAGGTTGTAAGCTCTCAAGACATCTTCTTCAGCCCCAGATGTTGTCAGAACAACCACAGGAATTCGCCTAAGGGTTTCATCCGCTTTAATTTCTGCCAGCACCTCTCGCCCGTCTTTTTTGGGTAGATTGAAATCTAGCAGGATGATGTCAGGGGTGTGCATATCAGCATAATTTTCCTGTTTACGCAAGAATGCCATAGCCTCGACGCCATCGACCACGACATTCAGGTTCACGGAGATTTTGCTATCTTCAAAGGCTATGCGGGTTAACTGCACATCGCCAGGGTTGTCTTCTACTAGCAAAACCTCAATAGGCATAATTAATTCAAAACTCACAATCGGTTTACGGCTCTATCAGGAATTGTAAAGAAGAAAGTTGCACCATGTTGCGGTTGCGACTCAATGCAAATGCTTCCGCCGTGTCGTTCCACAATTTTCTTACATATTGCTAACCCAATGCCAGTGCCAGGATACTTATCTCTTGTGTGTAAGCGCTGAAAAATAACAAAAATCCGCTCGGCATACTGGGGTTCGATACCAATTCCATTATCGCGCACTGCAAATCGCCATTTTTCCTCTGTGCGTTCCACCCCAATATGGATTTGGGGCTGCTGTTGACTGCGGAACTTGATGGCATTGCCAATCAGGTTTTGAAACAACTGCGTCAGTTGCGTGGCGTCCGCCATCACTTCGGGTAAAGTATCGCGGGTGATGATTGCGCCACTTTCTTCAATAGCAACTTTGAGATTAGCTAGAGCGTTGTTCAGCACAGCATTACAATCAACTGGCTTAAAGGGCTGACCACGGGTACTGACACGCGAATAGCTCAACAAGTCATTGATCAGAGTCTGCATCCGGCGTGCTCCGTCTACAGCGTAGTCAATGAACTCATTTGCCCTATCATCAAGATTGTCTTTGTATCGTCGTTCCAATAGCTGCAAGTAACTCCCCACCATTCGCAACGGTTCTTGCAAGTCATGAGAAGCAACGTAGGCAAATTGTTCTAATTCGGCATTGGAACGAGCCAGTTCCTGACGTTGGCGGGTTTCTTGTTCCAAAAGTTGCGCTTGAGATAGAGCAATGCCTATTTGGTTTGCCAACTGTTGCAACAACTCAATTTCCATGTTGCTCCAATTTCGAGGACGCTCACACTGATGGGCAATCAGCAAACCCCACAGGTTATCTCTTTGCAGAATCGGTACAACGAGGTTAGCTTTTACACCAAACTGTGCAAGAAATTCTTTATGACAAACTTGAATGTTTGCTGTTTCAAGATTGGCGATCGCCCTAAAAGGGCAGGCGCTTTGCGCCATCGCACTCACTCTCCCCTGACGATACGGTTCTTGATAGTCTTTTTCAAAGCAAGGGTCGTGGAGATTTTTTCCCAAGACTACAGGAAAACCTGGCAGCACTGCCTCTTGCACCACAGTTCCCGAACCATCTCCCCACCGCCGAAAGATCAGAACTCGGTCAGCGTGCAGCAGTTTTTGGACTTCGGTGACTGCGGTTTGTAGAATTTCCTCAATTTGTAAAGATTGACGAATTTTGAGGCTGATTTCGGAAAACACTTGAGAACGTTTATTTTGACGCTTTAACTCCTCTTCTGCTTGCTTGCGCTCGGTGATGTCCAGCGTGACACCCATCATGCGAGTAGGACTACCATCAGCATTGTAAATTCCACTACCTCGTGACATGACCCAGTGAACACTGCCATCGTGCCAAATATTTCGGTACTCTGCTTCATAATCTTTGCGTTGCTCCAGGGCTTGTTGCACAGACTCCTGCATGTAGGCGAGATCGTCTGGATGGATATGTTTATGCAGCACCCTGTAAGAAAATTCAGCTTCCGGGGGTAGACCAAAGTTTGCTTTGCATTGGTTAGAGACAGACAACTCTTCTGTTTTCAAATCTAGCTCCCAAGAACCGAGTTTAGCAGCCTGTAATGCCAGCTTCAGACGTTGTTCACTCTCGCGCAAAAATGCCTCAGTTCGCTTGCGTTCAGTGATGTCGCGCGTCACTGCTAGCAAGGCAATAATTTCTCTATCAGAATCACGGAGGGGGACGGCGTGGGTTTCCAACCAGCGACGGGTGCCCTTGAATCCAATAATTTCAAACTCCAGTATTCCTGATTCGCCCTCAAAAACGCTTTCGGTCAATTCTATAAAACCTTGACGATGCTCAGGAGCAACTATGGGATAGATACAGTTTCCCTGCACCTGATTTAGGGAATCAGCTTCAATCATCGCCAGTCCAGCCGGATTCATCTCCAGCAGCGTGCCGTCTTTGGCAAGCAATTTTACACATTCCGGTTCTGACTCAATGATTGTACGGAGAAGGTTTTCGCTGTGTGCCAATTTTTCCTCCGTATGCTTAAGTTCCTCAGCAAAACGGGACACCTCAGCTAAATTACGCCTAAGCTCCAGTTCACTAATCACCTGGCGAGCTAGCGCCACAAGCGCTTCCACTTGTTTGTGGCTCAGTTCCCGTGGGACTTGGTCAATCGCGCAAAGAGTCCCCACCATGTCTCCCTTTGGGGTAATCAGGGGGACACCTGCATAAAATCGCACATATGGATATGACACAACTACTGAATTATTGGCAAACCGTTCATCAGCCAAAGTATCAGAAATAACTACCACATCCC
Source organism: Mastigocladopsis repens PCC 10914 (assembly GCF_000315565.1). Lineage (NCBI taxonomy): Bacteria > Bacillati > Cyanobacteriota > Cyanophyceae > Nostocales > Symphyonemataceae > Mastigocladopsis > Mastigocladopsis repens. The sequence goes on from NZ_JH992901.1 coordinate 2,228,371, forward strand.
GTCGCTCTTGGCAAAGGTAAGATAATCCTACACAGCGGGGCATTTCTGGCACATCCAAACCTATTTTTGCCTTAAACCACTGGCGGTTTTCATCAATAAAATTGACTAGGACTATGGGAGTCCCACAAATAAAGGCAGCTAACTGAGCAATATTGTCGTAGGCTTCTTCGGGTTCAGTGTCAAGAATTTGATATTGGCGGAGGGCTTCAAGTCTCGCTGCTTCGTTATGAGTCATTACAATCATAAATATTTATTAATTAATTTTAAAAATACTCAATGCTTTACTCTTTCTATTTTTAAGAAAAGTAGCTTATTTCGATGAGTGTATGTTAACACTTCTTATATTTTATACTACTTTCGGTAGATGCTATTTACCACCTATATGAGGTGACATATAATTTTGTAACAATTCTTAGTGTAAAAAGACTAGTAAGATTTGACTTAATTAATTTGCATTTCTTTGACAGCTGAAATGCCAGAAATTGAAACAGCCCGATTACGACTAAGACCTTTTATAATTAGTGATTTTCCTGATTATCACCGCCAAATCACTAGCGATGTAGACGTAATGCAGACTCTGCTACCGGGGAAAGCGCTATCTTGGCAAGAAGGTCAGTTGTTTTTCAATCGCTTCTTAGAACACTGGGAACGCCATAGTTTTGGTCTATGGCTTGTCTTTGACAAACAAGAAGGAAATTTAATCGGTCAGTGTGGGTTACGCTTTCTTGAAGGTAGTTTGGAATACGAACTGGTGTATGCTGTTGCTCGCGCCTACTGGGGAAAAGGAATTGCCACAGAAGCAGCAAAAGCTAGTTTGAGGTATGGCTTTGAGGAACTAAAGGCAGAGCAGATTATGGCGTTAACTGCACCAACAAATTTTGTTTCCCAACGAGTCATGCAGAAGTTGGGGATGAAATACGAGAAAAATGCCTTTCTTTACAACAGAGAAGTGGTTTACTACACTATCTCACGGCAAGAGTGGCAGGCGGAAGATTCTCTGTACAGTTTGCGACAAAAGCCTACAAACTAGAAGTCTGAGGCTATAGAAACTTAGACAGGAAAACGATTTCAATCTTTAATTGCTACCCAACCGCCAACCCAAAGCCCTGTATAAAATCTGATGATATTTCCAAAGCCTGCTTGCTGTAATAATTGTAACTCTCTTGCCTCTGGAATAGGATAAACACTTTGGTTGAATGTTTCTAGTAATTGAGCCATTATTTCTGATTTCATGCCCATTTCTTGCCAAAAAAGTTTCAATATCGAAATCATCTGTTCTAATTCACGAGTGCCTTTTTCACCAAACATATCTACCACAATAAAAGTAGCTGATGATTTCAATCGCTGAGCAATACTTTGAAGTAATGCTAATTTGCTGCCATCATCTGGGAGAAAATGCATCACTAAAATGCAAGTTGCTGCATCATACAGGGGAGTAGCAGGCAAATCGTGAGTATATCCTTCAAATAACTTGACTCTTTCAGATAAGGAGTGCTGCTGTATTTTCTCTTGGGCAATGGATAGCATATTAACAGATGGGTCTACGCCTAACATCTGCCACTGTGAATTGCCCTGACCAAACTTGACTAACTCCATCCCCGTACCAGCACCCACAATCAACAAATTACCTGTTTCCCTTAGGTGCGCTTTCAAACAAGACAATGCCATTGTATGCATTGCCTCATAACCAGGCAAAGCCATCTGAGCCATGTTGTCGTATTCGTTGATTGCAACTGGTGGGTTGGTGTCAAAATCTAGTGTCTCTTCTGGCATTGACTTGTCGTATTTTTGCTGAAATTTTAGGATTAAACTCTAGAAAGAACTTTTGAGCGCAGTTGCTCAACCCATCCTAGTAAATTATCCGTGTTTAGGCGATAACTCAGCGGATGGACAATCAATCTTGCTGTACTTTCGTACAAAGTTTCAATTTCAACCAAACCATTCTCGCGTAAGGTTCGCCCTGTGGAAACCAAATCTACAATAGCCTCTGACATCCCCGTAATTGGACCTAGCTCCACCGAACCATACAACGGTACAATTTCTACAGGTAAATCCAGATTGTGAAAATATTCACGCGCACAATTTACATACTTAGAAGCCACTCGACCATGAGGTGGTAATTCTAGAGCCGAACGATAAGGACTGGACTGTTTCACCGCCACAGACATTCGACAATGTCCAAACTCTAAATCAACTAAGTGGGCGACTTGTGGCTTTTTCTCCCGCAAGACATCATATCCGACGATACCTAGCTGTGCCTGACCATATTCGACATATACTGGCACATCCTGCGCTCGCACCAGCAGCCCTTTGGCTTGACCGCTAGAATCGGAAATCTGAAGTTGGCGGTTACTTGAGTCCAAAAAAGCACTAAAATCCAATCCCACAGCTTGCAAGATGCAGATGCTATTTTTGAGAAGTTCCCCTTTTGGCAATGCAACAGTTAGCATAATTAGCGGTCAGCGTTCAGCAATCAGCAAAATAATAATATCTGATAGCTAAGTACAGATGGCTAACCATGCAAATTTTGCTCGTTGATGATGAAGCTGAATTAACTGACCCTTTGAGTCGGTTGTTAACTCGTGAGGGATATAGCGTTGATGCCGCTTATGATGGGACAAGTGGTAGCCAACTTGCACAAAGCCGCAGTTATGACTTACTGATTTTAGATTGGATGCTGCCAGGAAAAACGGGGTTGGAGATTTGTCAGGAATTACGACGCCAAGGCAAAATCACACCTGTTTTGTTTCTTACCGCTAAAGATACTCTGAATGACCGAGTGGAAGGCTTGGATGCAGGCGCGGACGACTATTTGGTTAAACCTTTTGAGTTGCGGGAGTTACTAGCACGAGTCCGTGCTTTATTGCGTCGTTCCGGTTCCCCAAGCTATGGGACAACAACCCAAAGGCTTATAGTAGCTGACTTAGAACTCGATAGCGAAAACCAAGTGGCTTATCGTCGAGGCAGGAGCATCGATTTATCAGAAAAAGAAAGCCAGCTCCTGCAATATTTTATGGAAAATACCGGACAATTGCTCACTCACGCGCAGATTCTCCAATATCTCTGGAAAGATGACGAACAACCTAGCAGTAATGTCATTGCAGCATTAATTCGTCTGCTGCGGCGCAAGATTGAACAAGCTGGCGAAACACCGTTAATTCATACTGTCTATGGCAAAGGATACCGCTTTGGTGTTTCTCCGTAAATGAGTGTTGATATCATGTTGGGGAAATTACCCATAATAAAACTTGTTTGTAGTAAGGACAAGAGTCCTTGCTTTCAAAGAGCAAGAGGACTAAAGTCCTCACTACGAGTTTGCACACGGTTATTTAACCGGACATAATATGAGTTTAAAAACTTTTATTCAAAATTCAAAACTCTTCAGTTCTAACTGTTTTGTTTAACAACTGATCGATTTGACCTTGGAGTTTTTCTCGTAATTGTTGTGCTTTTTGATAAGCCTCTGATCTTTTTGTCTTATCGCCATTTAACTCTGCTGTGTATAAAGGCTGAATAGCGTAACGCAAGCGACTTCTCATCGCCCAGACTCCCATTGATGGAAAGAGAATAAATAATGGTATTAAAGGTGATATAGGCAAAAATGGTAAATTTAATAGCTTCTGCAACTTTTTAATATTTAAAGTCCAAGGATGTAAATTTTCATTACCGATGCAAATAACAGGCAAGATAGGAATTTGATAACGTTGGCTTAATTGAATAAAACTTAAATCAAAAGTTTCTAGTTGATAACGTTTTCCCCAACCTTTTCTCGGTCCGCGTAAACCTTCTGGTGCATATAAGAGAATTTTACGTTCTTGTATTGCAGCCTCAAAATCATTTAACTCTGCTCTCACACCACCTAAAACCTTTGACCATCCGGGTGGTAACCACCAAATGACCCAAGGATGGTCAAACAAAGATATACCAGCCAACGGTTGCACCAACCATCCTTGTGTTTTACTTAATAGATAACCTAACGTTAAAAAGTCCCAGGGAAAACACATTCCTGCATGATTCATTGCCACAATCATTGGTCCTGTTTGTGGCAATTTTTCAATGTTATGCAACTCTCCGCGAAAATAATATTTAACAATTGGAGCAATAACTTCATATCGAAAAGCTTTTTGATAATTTGGGTCAAATTCACCTACTTCACTACGAGGTGAACGACAGCCTAGCCGTAACCAGCGAATGAAAAGTGCTATGTAAAATCCACCGGGAATCAAAAATAACCCATACTCCAACCAATTCCAACCATCTGGATCTTTGTGATAGTGTTGCCAGTGGCGGTTGAATACAATCAGCCATCCAGGAGGATACCACAGACAAAACCGATCAAACCAGCCAAAGTTATATTGTTCAACTGATGTTTTTTCAAGTTGAGGGTTGAAAAGGTTATCAGAGTGTTGATTAATCACAATAGCTGAACAGCTTTCAAAACAATTGGCTTGGTAATTCTAGCTTTAGAAACTTCTAGTTGCCATCTTACTGCGGACTAAGTTTCCTGCTTCCCCTGCTATTTTCAAGTGAAGTCTTGTACTGAGTTTTTTTCAAAATTCAAATAGGACTGCTATATCACCAAAAAGCTTTTGAAACAACTGTGACTACTACACCCCATTACCTATTCCCCCTAAGGGGACGAAGTACAACAGACTTCTTGCAAAAGTGAATAATCTTGAAAATAAAACCGCAGATGGACAACGGACACTTGCTATCTCCTGCGGAGACGCTGCGCGTAAGTCCGGAGGACAGGCTGCGCCAACACGTAGTGTGCGCTTTGCGCTTACAACGGGGGGCTTTGGGGTCCCCACGGAGGAGCCAGCCGCGTGGGCGGGTCTCCCGACTTGAGCGGACTGGCGTTGGGGTTGGGGGGAGACCCCCCTCCGGGTATGCCTGCGGCACGCCTGACGGCGTTGGCGTAGCCTGTCCGCAGGACTCACGCCAGTCACCTGGGCGCGGGAAACCCCTTCGGGTATGCCTGAGCCTTCGGCACGGCTGCGCCGAACGGCACGCCTGACGGCGTTGGCGTAGCCTGTCCGCAGGACTTACGCCAGTTGCCTAGGTCGGGAAACCCTCCTTCAGCACTGGTCTCACCTCCTGCAGCACTGGTCTCACCTCCTGCAGCACTGGTCTCACCTCCTGCAGCACTGGTCTCACCTCCTGCAGTGCTGGACTCACCGCAACGCAGTGCCCTCCAGATAAACACAGATAAATATCAGTGTTTATCTGTGGTTTCATATAAAAAAATATACTTTTGCAAGAGTTCTAACAAGCAGCAAGCGATCGCCCTTTGGGCGGCTTCCTTTGGGAGCATCGCCTCTAGAGCACCTTTTCCACATCCCATGAAAAGTCAGAGATACACACAGATAAACAACATCTATCTGTGTATTCTATGGGACGTCGCCCAAAAGGCATCTACAAATTTGTGTTTATTGAAAGCGGATATTAGCTTGTTTGAAACGGTGCAACGCTTCACCCAGGCGATCGCAATCTGCAATCAAGCTAATTCGCACATACCCTTCACCCGCAACTCCAAAGGCATTACCTGGAGTGACAACGACACCAGTCTGTTGCAATACCTTGAGAGCAAAATCTGTGGAACTGATGCCAACAGGACAAGGAACCCACAGATACATTGTTGCCTTGGTTTTACTTAGATTCCAACCTAACTGTGCCAAGCCTTGAATAAGAAAATCGCGGCGGGTACGGTAGCGTTCTTGTACCTCATGTAAATAATCATCGCTCAGTTGCAATGCGGTTTCTGCTGCCGTTTGCAATGCTGCAAAAATGCCATAATCCAAGTTCGTTTTCAGCGTCCGCAAACCTTGAATGATATGGCGGTTCCCAACCACAAAACCAACGCGCCAACCTGCCATGTTGTAGGTTTTGGAAAGGGTATGAAACTCAACGCCAATGTCTTTGGCGCCCGGAATTTCTAACAAACTCGTCGGTTGATAGCCATCAAAAGCGAGCTCCGCATAACACAAATCATGCACGAGCAGAATCTCATATTTACGGGCAAAGGCGACAATTTCTTCAAAAAATTCACGGGGTGCAGTTGCAGCTGTCGGATTACTGGGATAATTAAAATAGAGAATCTTTGCGCTTTGGGCAACATCCTCAGGAATTGCCCCCAAATCAATAAGCCAGTCATTCTCTGGTTTGAGAATTAAGCTGTGAACTTTTCCCCCAGCAATCACTGGACCACGAAAATGGGCAGGATAGGCTGGAGAGGGGACTAGAATCAAGTCACCTGGATTAATGTAGGCTATGGCAAGATGCGCCAATCCTTCTTTAGAACCTAGAAGTGGTAATGCTTCGCTGTCTGAATCTAAATCGACTCCGTAACGACGACGATACCAGCTAGTGATGGCGTGGCGGAAACTTGCTGTACCCTCAAAAGGAGGATAGCCATGATTGGCAGGATTTTGCAAAGCTTTGATCGCCGCTTCTATGACTGGTTGCGGTGTTGCACCATCCGGGTTTCCCATACCCAAATCAATCAAATCCAGCCCTTGCTCTCGTGCTTTAGCCTTGAGTTCATCTAGACGGGCAAATACATAGGGTGGTAATTTCTGTATGCGTTCAGCTGGGGCAATCCAATCTAATGTCATCGAAGGAGTTATCAATTATAAATTATGAATTATAAATTATGGAAGGTGAGAAACGAAGAATTATGAATTATTCAGTCATCACAATTCATCGTTTCTCTGGGATTGATGTGATCCAATAATTACTCAACCTCATTCACAACAGGCGTTAAACCCATATGAGTGCGTCCTTCTGCTGGCGCAGTGGTGGAAACCATCGCCGCCATCAATTGTTCTACTGCAACTTTAAATGGGAGTCGGTGGATGTCAGAATGAGGATCTAGAGCAATTTCAGCAGCTTTTTGCAATTCGCCTAGGGTGATGTTGCCTAATCCTAAATCGCCCAATTTTTGGGGTAATCCTATCTCTGCGTAAAACTTTAATAATTGTTGCCGTGCCGCAGCTGCCAGTTGATTGCCTTGTACCATCTCTTCTAAACGCAGTTGCACCAAGATACCGTAGGCGACTTTTTCGCCATGAATGCTGCCACTTTTAGAAATGTGAGTTAAACCATTGTGTATGGCATGAGCCGCAACCGTACGACACTGTGCGCCTCCTAATCCCCCAATAACTCCAGCAAGGAGAACCGTTGCATCTACGACTTGTTGCCAAGCTTCGCTACCAGGTTCTTTAAGCGCATCGGCAGATTTTTGGAAGAGGATATCTCGCAAAACTCGCGCTTGTTGCACTGCGGCTATGATTAAGGTTTGTTCTGAGTGTCCGCTGCTGACTGAGGCTTCATACCATTTGGCGATCGCATCCCCTATTCCCGCTACAAGGGTACGTTGGGGAGCAGTTTTAATCAAGTCGTAATCGAGTATCAGTAAATCAGGACAACTTGTCAATGCCACATCGTAGAGAAATGCCCCTTCATCAGAATAGACATTCGATAGAGCAGTCCAAGCCGCACAGGTAGCCGCTGAGGTGGGAATTGTCACCACTGGCAATTGCAACTGGTGAGCAATTAATTTAGCCGTATCTAGTGCTTTACCACCACCAACACCAATAATAACATCGGTTTTATGTTCTTTTGCTACCTTACGTAAAGCTTTCAAGCTGGCTTCACTACAATCAGGAGTATAAGAGGCTTGGGCAATATGTAGCTGTTGTTGTTTCAGCAGTGGTTGCAAGTGTTGGGTGACAGCAAGAGTCTGTTCACCTCCCACAACTAGGGGACGACTTCCCAAACGAGCGATCGCATCAGTTGCTTGTGCCAATATCTGCGAGCCACGGATGACCTTTGCTGGAGCTACGCAAAGAGTGAGTAATGAACTAGAGGTTGGAGTAGACAAAGTTTCAGTCGATGGATTGGGCATATCACTAATTAACAAATTAACAGTAGCACTTCTAAATATTTTGGAGAACCTTGCCCTTTTGGGGAAAAGGTCATGGGTCATGAGTCCATAGTCCAATAAATTTTGACTATTCTCTTTCCCCTAGTGATCGTAATTACCAGATTTATATATTAACAAAAATTAATTAATGTTTTATTTTGTAATCATAAAAAATTACCACTTTGTTAATACCAGTATGGTTTTTGAACCTGTCATAATATCCCTGAGTATGAGGCGGCATCAGTAGTTAAAAAACTATCGTTAAATAACAAACATTAATTTCTATGAGAGGGAATATGCCATCAACAAGTGATGCCAGGGACACCAGGGAAGAGACAGTGCAAATACAGTCAAGCAAGGCAGTACTACGGCAAGGTTCTAAAGGTAAAGCCGTGGAGGAACTGCAAAACCTCTTGTCTTATTGGGGTATTTATACAGGACCTATCAATGGTGAGTTTGAACCACAGACCGAACAAGCCGTTAAAGAATTTCAGCGGCGAGTCTTTCTGCAAGAAGATGGGATTGTAGGAGAGCGAACTTGGCGTGTGCTTGCCACGGGCGCGCCTGTCGATATGCCAGAATTAAGTAAAGGCTGCAACGGAGAATTGGTAAGGAAAGTCCAGCGCGTTCTCAAATCAACCTGTGATTACATAGGATGGATTGATGGGGATTTTGGACCTCTGACAGAGTCAGCGCTGACAAGCTTGCAACGGCGCTGTGAACTATCAGTGACAGGTGTTGTGGAAGAGAAGACCTGGTATGCCTTAAGTAAAATATCTCAGTAATACAGCACATTGCAAGTAGGTGAAGTACAACGCGCTTTGTATAAAAGCCAGACACAGAGCCAATTTTACTTCTGACTTCTGACTTTTGACGGATGCATTCTGCTGTATAAAGTGATGAATAGACTTGTTGCAAAAGTCAATTATCTTTAAAAATAAACCACAGATAAACACAGATGCACACCGATGAATTATCTGTGTTTATCTCGTGTAGCCTAGGTAGGGCACGGCTTACGCCTACATCTGTGGTTTTATATAAAAAAATGTACTTTTGCAAGAGGTCTAATTAAGAGTTAAGAGTTGTGCATCCTTAACTCTTAACTCCTCACTCTAACTTTTCAAGAGATGGATTTGGGTAATTGGGCGAATTTGTCCTGGTAAATCTCGATCGCCATCTGAGAATCTTCACGAGAAGCGAGCGATCGCTTGACTTGACCCAAGTATAATGGTATGGAAATTCCAGGTTCCGGGTGGACAATAGTACGCGCTCGAATAGTCAACTGGTTATCTGTCAGTGTCCCCAAGCGACCATAAGAATACAAGTCACTAGCTGCTTGACGTAGGGTAGCTTCTAATTCTGATGGGGTAATTTGTGATGGGATACTAATGACCGTTTGTGTTGCTCCGTTGTCATAAACCCGACTGTACCTTACTGCACCTGGAATGACAGTGCGAGACAAGGGTGTCAATGATAAAGCAAATAGACCGCCGGTCAGCACCAGCATAAAGCCTGTCGAACCAATGAGTCGAAAGCGAATACCCCATTTGAAAATAAAACCCAAAACTGCCACAGCAGCAAATACTATTGTTGCAATACCCGACCACTGGGTGTATTTGAGAAAGTCAGCAGGTGTGAACATAAAAGTTGGCTACTAGTCAGTGTCTTCTTAACTCGTTTTTGCTACACCTATTTTAGGAGTTTCGTGTATCGTAACTATCAATCCACCTTACCCTGCCTTGCCAGGCGAAATCCTGTAGAATCCAAAAGCAAAATCACCAAACCTGGCAAACTCAACAACCAACTTAAAGCTGTAATCGTCAAAGATAGCAGTAGGGCTTGCTCCGCAGTCAAACCAATGCGATTGAACAGATAAACCCATAAACCCTCTTTTAGCCCCAGCCCTCCCAAAGAGATGGGAAGCAAAGTTACCACAACGATGATAGGAATAAACACTAAAAGTTGTAAATAAGAAATAGGGATTTTCAGCTGTTGCGCCACAAGGTAATGGTAGTAGACTATCGCTAGCTGAAGTAACATCGAAAGTCCCATTGATAAAGCTAGAGCTTGGCGGTGTTGGGCAAATTTTCGCAATAGAATTTGAATTTTGGCAAAACGAGTCGCCACTTTGCTCAGACGCAACTTTTCCAACCACGGCTCTGCCCAAATTAACAGCTTAGGACTTGATATCAGCAGAACTGCTCCTACAAGACTTGCGACACAGGTGAGAAATAGCAAAATAATATCCCAACGCCCCACTAATTTAAAAGCAGGTGGCAGACCAATTAAAGCCAAAGCTGATAAAGCCGCCAGTCCTGTAAATCTTTCTAAAAAGACAGATACGACTGCGACCTCTGAGTCTTTAGTATGTTTAGCAACCCGATAAACTCGATAAACATCTCCACCAAGCGCACCTGGGAGAAAAATATTGAGAAACATTCCAGCAAAATAGCTACTGACCAGACTACTCATTGGTGCTGAATGACCACTAGAATTAAGAACTATCTGCCAGCGCCAGCAACTTAAATATTGACAACCTGTGTAGAAGAGTAAGGCAAAGATAATAAAAGGGAAAGAGAGATGTTGAAAATGAGTCCACGCTTCCTCAAAATCTATGCGAGTGAAGACTAATGCCAGTAGACCTATACTAATTATTGTTTTGATAAATGTTATAGGTTTGATTTTCATTGTTATGCTTAATAAGCTCCTAAATCTTTACCTTTGTTGGGTTTGCGACTTGGTAATCCATCTTCTGGCTGCCATAAACGTAAGCGAGTCCCAAATGAGTCAATAATTGGTTTACCCAAAGTTTCAATATATTGCCAAGTATCAGCGTTAAATCTACTTTTTCTTACATCATCCACATGAATCCACACACGCTGAGATTTCTCTAAAATACGATTTATCTGGTCTAAATTACTAACGACGACGCCACCAGCCCAACGGTCAATCAACCTACCTTCATGCCAGTACAATCCATCGATAAAATTGGTTCCCATTAAAAAGTAATTCAAACCACCCAGACTAATCGCTCCAAAAGAGGGAGAAGGCGAAATAACTACGTCATTTGCTTGTTTATAAGTGCGGATATATTCAAAGATTTGGGTGTTACCTCTATTAATAGCCTCTTGATAACCAGCCAAAACTCTCGTAGGTTGGATGTTGCAAACCAATAGGAGAATAGCAAAACTTAGGGCGATCGCTCGTAGAGGCAGCAATCCATTCAATAACAACTCCAATCTATTTCCTAAGCTTTCTGCTATACAAATTACACTATAGATAGCTAGCACAATAAACATAGGATAAATAGCATAGACATAACGTTCTTCTGATTGATAGCATAAAATAGTAACGACAATAACCTGAATAATTATACTTATACAAAGGTACAATAATTTATTATCCCTAACTTTAATAAAGTAGAGAAAACCTATTAAAAAACACAGACTATAAATTGTTTGTATTCTGTCAGGACCAATAAATAAATTTGCAGTCAGGTCTGTGATATCAGAAAAATGAAGCCGCAAATAAGAAGCCGTGCTATCAGATAGTGCAGCTAATGGAGTCAAAAGTCGGATAGAAGAAAACCCGAGGCAGAAGATAAAGATGATTAGGGTCATTAAACTACCCACAACAATCTGCCAGTCCTTGAATAAACGAAACGGACGATAGAAGTAAAGAAACCCAATGAAAAATGCTGGCAGTATAGTTAAGCTGATTTCTTGAGTGAGTAGAGTTAATGTCAGCGCAATAAAAAAGACGTACTGATAACGTCTACCTGCTTGCTCAATAAACCCTCTAAAAAATGACCAAAAAGATAGAATTGTTAGAAATTGTAGAACCTGGTAAAAGCGAATATTACGTGAATACCAAAGTTCCCAAGGGCTGATAGCCAAAATTGCTGTTACAAACAGAGCAATCCAAACTTTCCCTGTGATTTTACGGGCAAAGAAATAGATTAAAACAAGGGTTGCTGTACCCCAAAGTACAGAAAGAAAGCGTGCATTGACAGCAGAATCACCCACTATTCGCAGCCAAAGAGCTAATAGGTATTGATAGAAAGGTCCGCGAGTGTACCAAATACCGGAACTCGCTATTGGTGCGCCTGTGCGGAGAATTCCTCTACTGGCATCGAGGGAAGTATTTTCATCAGAATCGAAGTCGATAAAACCCAGGTGATAAACCCTCAGACCAAAACCGAAACTAACAATGAACCCCAAAAACAACCATTGACCCCATGATTGCCATGCTGACTCCGAGATGAAAACTCTTGCATTAATCCTTGGAATGCCTCTGGGTTCCTCCATAAACGAGGGAAAGTAAGAAGAAACTTTTCCCTCCCCGTTAACTTTCATCCAAAGCGGAGTTATGGCTATAATTCCACCAGAAACAAGCAGAATGAGGAAAACATTTCCCCCAACTGCCAAACCAGCAGAGGCAACGACTCCAAGGAAAAACCACAAACTCCAGCGTAGTAATGTCCCCAATTTGCTCTTGATTTGACTCAATAACAAAGTTAACAACACGATAGCCACAAACCCAATTAATATTAGGTAATTGCTTTGTGGTTGGGCAAACAGTAACCCAATTTCTGCCTCTGCATAACGATGTTTGAGTAAACCTATACCGATTAAAAATAGACTTCCCGGGGAAAGTATTGCTCCTCCTGTACTCAAGCTATCCCACCAACTCTCCCGATATCCTAGCCAAAAGCCTAAAATCCAGGCATAAACCAAAGCAAAGACAATTCCTCCTAATAGCCAAAGACTTTGATGCCAGAGGTAATTTGGATAATTGAGCAGATAGGCATTGCCTTCAAAGCTGCGGTGAAGCTGTTGTGCCTGAGGTACACCTAGAAGAAGGGTGACAGGTTGTCCCTCACCCACACCTTCTGCCCAATCAGGTGTGGGGAGGGTTAGAGATGTCCAAGTATTATCAGTGGAAAATGCGCCCACAATCTCGCCTTTTTCTGTTTCCCCCCATCCATCCAACAGAAAGTTAACAGAACCTTGTGCCAAGACTGCCTCTAAAGGATGAGCCAACCTCACCGCTAAGATGTTATTGCCAGGTTGCAGAAATTTTGTCACTTCTAAAAGATGTAACTGGTTGCCTTCCTCTGTTTTGTAATGCTGAACCAAAGCATTGTTAAGCAACAGAGAATACTCGCCATTGCCAGCAAATCGAATATAGGCACGAGAAAGCGAAGTTTGTGGGACTTGCCATACACCCCTAAGCCATACCTCGCCTTTGGAACTTTGATTTCCAGTTATCCAAGTTCCTTGTAAAGGTCGGTCAAACAAATTTTTACTTAACCGACTGTAAGTCTTTTCTTTTACCGAACCCAGTACCTTAGCTTCTGACCAACTTGCATCAGGAAAATCTAGGTCAAACCATTGAAGTGATTGGCGGGTTTCCGACAAATTCGATACCCGCCAAGAATTTGCCCCAGTTGTCAAGTCAAGGGATGTCACATCAGCTGCTGGATAAACAGCCCCCTCAACGACGACACGCGGATTTTGCTTTCCTTTTTGAATTTCCAGCGCAATGACATTTTTACCAGGACGCAAGTAAGAAGTCAGATCTACATAAGCTGTTAATTTCCAGTCTTGGGAACTCGCAAGTAAATAATTAAGGGAAGTTTGAGCACGGTAGCTATTACTGTCATTAAAATCTTGAAACGGCAACTTTAGTCCAGCACCTAATCCGAGAGAATTATTGAGAACAGTGTTTTCTTTTGCGACTCGTCGTCCATTGACATAAAGAGTAAAGTCATTATCAGCACTGAGGCGCAACCAACCAGCCTTTGCAGTATCAGGTAAATCAAAGCTGTGACGAGCATAAAAACGGTAAGTTGGTGATTGGGGTGCAATCCATTGTGCTTGTTGTGACCAAACAACGCTCTCTACAGGAGTAGGTATTTTCTCCCAGATAGAAAACCCCAACATCCCCAGTAAAAGTCCCAAGGTTAACACCAGTCCCAATGGCAGCCAACACTTTAACCGCTTCATAATGGATATTTACCCCAAGTCTTAGAGTCAACCGATTGGCGATACCGTTCCCAGGTTGTGTTCACATCGCCGTTGTTATATTCAGCCCAAGCTAAATGCAGATAAGCTTGTCCCAGTAAACCAATACTCGGCGCTTGAAAGTATTGCTGCCCATCTATGATTTGTTTGGCAACATCAGCTGATTTCTGAAATTCTCCATTCACAACTCTAGCCAACATCAAGTCGTAAAGAGCCTCAACATGACCCGGAAAAATTTGCAATGCCTTCTCAAAAAGGTCTGCTGCTGCTCCCGGTTTTCTAGTATTAGATTCGTTGAGATAATTAACTCCTTGATTAAGGATTGCTGAGACAAGATATCCTCTGACTAAAAAGTGACTGGGTTGGATATCTAATGATTTTTGAAAGTAGTTCTCTGCTTCCTGGAAATTACCTAATTTGTAGCGTTCTAGTCCCATGACAAAATTAATCAAAGCAGGTTCAGGTGCATCTGTGTAAAACTCTGCCTTTGCCAGTCGCTCCAAAAAGCTAACATCCCCTTGCAAAGGTGGATACCATGATGCTAAGGTTTGGCTAGCAGTTACGACTTGAAAATATTCACCTTTAGCGAATTGAGTATCTAGTTGATAATTCAGAATATTAGCTGCAATTATCGAAATAAAAATTGTAGATAACAATAATGCCGTTCCAGGAAGTAACAGCTTCACATCTTGAATAAAAGTATTGAGATTGTCTTCCACTTTGGCAAAATGCCCCATAGGCTGGAAGCCTGGAGCTACATCCTTCAGGGTGCCGACTATATAGGTGATATTCTCGCCATTAAGACTTGGTTCCTCTACCAAATAAAGCCCTATCAAGCTAATGACTAGACCAAATAGACTGAAAACCCAACCTTTACCAATAAAGACAAAAAGGCTGTTTTTGTAACCAAAGCCATTAAGCAGAACTTGCTCCCATGATGGTATTTGAAAAAAACGGCTGTCTTGAATAGACATCTCAAAAATTTTTGGTGGATTGTCTGGTTTATTTAAGGATATATTCTGTTTCCACTGTGCCTGAACTTCCGAAAAATTTCTCTCGACATGATTTGATACTTTTTCCTCTTGGTTGTAGTAGCTTGATGCAATGAAAGCAACAGTTGGAGACCAAGTCACAATCAAATAAGGAAAAAATAATGTGGCTATTAATCCAATCCAGAAAGTTAAGCGCAGAACACGATTGACGATTAACCTAAAGGTAAAGGCAAAACCTGAAATAACAAACAACGCTGCTAATAATCTGCCAATATTTGTTAAATAAAGATTTATACTAAAGGTTTCTAGAGCTTCTTGAGGTAAACTATACCAGGGAAAAATTGCTGCTAAAGTTAAAACTAAAAACCCAATGCCAAGGGTAATTTTATCTCTAGTTAATAATAAGTTTTGCCAATAAAGCAATTTTTTCATAAGCTGTCACGCCTTGAAGTTGCATCTTGCCAGAAAGTATGATGGTTGCCAATACTAGGTTTGTTAATTTTGAATTGCTTTCTACAACCCCTCAGCAATTGGCACGGGTGCAGGCTCGATATCAAGTTCGTCGCCAGGATTTAATGCACTAGAAGAGAGGACAACCTGTTCACCAAGGTTTAAACCTGCGAGTACTTCCCGTTGATTGTCAAATGTTCTGCCTAGCTTCACTTTTTTGACAACAGCTTTGCCTGCTTGTGCAACCATCACCATACCTTCACCAGCAGACAAATGGGTCACGGAATTTTCTGGGACAACTATGCTTTTCTTTGATTTCTGAAACTCAACATAGCCTTGTAACCCTGGCGGCATTTGCAAGTCATCAACAGCAATCCATACAGAATAAGTATACTGTTGGTCGATACCGACTTTATCACGTTTAGTTGCATTCGTTTCCACGGTAGGATTGAGCTGCATGACTCGCCCTTGAAAGGTGCGTCCCGGGTAAGCTACCAAGCGAACTGTGGCTTTATCGCCTACCTTAACAGCGTTAAGCCGTGCTTGGTCAATGTAAGCCTTAAAGACAGTATTTTGAGTTAGAGTGAGCAAAGAGGCGCGATCGCGCACATCTACAATTTCTCCACTATGAATATTAACCCTACTTACCAAACCATCAGTATTGGCATATATAACTGTTCTGTTTAAATTTCTCAAAGCTTGCTGGAGTTCTATTTTTCTGTTTTCCACGGTAAGGCGAGCATCTGCCAAATCTTTATCAAAAGTTTTTTGGGCTAGTTGTAGGGCTTGTTGAGCAGAACTCAATTCATTTTGCCGAGTCATGTAGAAATCTTGGTTGCTAAATTGCTCAGTTTGAGTATCAAGAATTCCGTGTTGAGCTGCCAAGAGTTCTCTTTTACGACTGGCATAATTATCTTCCACATCATATAGTTGAAACTTAGAAACAGCTCCTTCTTTAGCAAGCTGTTTCATTTGTTGCAGTTTGTGTTTAGCCGTTTTCAATCTCACCTGAGCAGCTTCAACATTATTTTTGAGTTCCTGCTTGGCCAGATTGTCAATTTGTTTTAGTCTGATTTTAGCTGCCTCCAGCCTTGCTTTTGCAGACCAAACGTTCTGTTTAAGAGCCAGTAGGTTTGCAGGTGCTGAGTTTTGCAAAGTCTGAAGCTTCTTTTGGGCAGTCGCGAGGTTGTTGCGAGCGGTATTCACTTGGTCTTGAAAGGCAGCCTTTTGTAACTCGAGCAGGGGTTGACCTCGACGCACCCATTGACCTTCCACCACATTAACTTTTTCTACTGGTCCTGATACCAAAAAGCGCACATCCACCTGTTGCATAGCAACAGATTCGCCTGGAGCCGCGACAGAATCCTCTAAACTTTTTTCCGCCACTGGGACAGTCTGAACTTTGATAGGTTTGCCTAAGCTGCGTTGCATGGCAGGATAACCTATATCCGAAGAGTAAAATCTTGACTCTGGGTCTTTCAAAGCAGGTAAAAGAACAGTAATAGCCAAAACCCCCATGACACTTGGGGGAGCTACTACCAAACTAATCAGAGCTGTACGAGATAGAAACTGGCTGTACTGCATCTTTGGTCTAGGCGAGAGTTTCAGACGTTGAATTCTTCAAGCAGCCATCTAAAGCAGTGGCAAAAACCTGCTCCCACATGGGGATAATGCGGGACCAGCTAAAACGGGCTTGGATATCAGCCAAACCTTTTTGCCCCATTTCTTTAGCTAGGATGGGATCTGATAACAAGGTCAGGATAGCTTGTGCCAAAGCTTTTGGGTCTTTTTCTGGTACTAGCAATCCTGTGATACTAGATTGGATCACATCTACAATACCCCCAACAGCACTGGCAATGACAGGCTTCTGGTGAGCCAAAGCCTCTATCATCACAATTCCCAAACCCTCAGTGTCACCTTTGCTATCTACAATTGCTGGCAAGACAAAGATGTCGCACCCAGCGTATTGATTGGCAAGTTCTTCTTTACTAACAAAGCCCAAGAAATCCACGAAGTTGTCTAAACCCAGAGTATTACACTGCGATTTAATTTCTTGTTCGAGAATTCCCTTACCCACAATTCGCAAGTGTACAGGTTGTTTAGCTAAAACCAAAGGTAAAGCCTCCAGTAAATATCGCAAACCTTTGCGCTCATCTAACCTACCTACAAATAGGAGCCTAGGCACCTCTGTGGGTGGACGTTCCTGGGGTGGTTTAGCTTCTATAGTCAGACCATAAGGGATAATGGTCACAGGTCTATCGTCAAGTTTCCGAATTAACTTGCAAGTGAAAGAAGAATTGGCTGTCACACCTTTGGTGAAGGGTAACAACCAGCGCAGGATATTTGCAACAAAGCCAAACTTATTAGCTAACATCAACTCAGCGCCGTGGAAACTGAACACCATTGGAATGCCAAGTAAAATACTTGCAGGTAAAGCCATCAATCCATGAGGAAAGGGCCAATGAATTTGAAGTAAGTCTGGCTTTTGTTTGTGGCACACCCAGAATAATTGCAACGTACCTAGAAAGATATACAAAGCAGCAGCAAGCAAATAAAGAGGCTGCTTTTGTAGCTTTGTAGGGGCACCATCTCGTACCAAATTTTCAAAGCGTTTTAGGCAGTAGCGGAAGCGATAGACTTTCACGCCGTCTAACATATAGCTTTTAGAAGCTTCATAAGCAGGAGCAAATACTGTGAACTTTGCCCCCGTTGGTTGCAAGCGTAAAATCGCCTCCCGCACGAAAGCACCATGATTGCCATCAGCCGTCATAGGGTAGACGGAAGTGACAACCAGGATATGCTTACCTTCAATATTCATAAGCTTAAAAACGGCGACGAACTACGCTACTTTTTCTAGTCTGTGGTTAGCTGTTGCTAAGGATGGCAATTACCTCAGGCACTGTTCCTTGCCCAATCGCTTGCTTCCCTAGGTAGTGCGCTCATTTTGTTACTAATATCACAAAGCATCCAAGACCGCGACCCATCACCGCCTTGGATACAAGGCTTCATCTTTCTACCTGATAACACCAACATCATAGCTTGTTGCTAGGTTCATTTGCTCCTCAGAGCGTCGATTAATTAGACAACCCTCAGTTTGAAACCACCACCATAATTTGACAAAATCAATAGCGGAAGTCAAAAGACGCCTTTTGCCAAATTTACTTTTCCCAGAGTACCGAGGATGCCAGGGAGTAGCAACTTCTGTGATGCGATACTTCTGCGCTGCCAGTACTGCCAATAAGTAGCGATGGGTGATTTTTTCAACGGGTAAACTAGACAATAAATCCCGACGGACTAATTTGATCCAGTTCATATCGTGGATTTTTAAACCAAAGAGCAAACGGCAGGATAAGTTGGCGAATTTAGAAGCGAAAATTTTGCCGTCGCCACGCTTTTGTCTCCAACCTGCAACTCCATCTACTCCCGGAACACAGGCTTCTACCAGTAATGGTAAATCAGTGCGAGGGTCAGACTCTAAATCTGCTTGTCCCCAAAAGACCCAATCTGTTTTGACATGCTCTAAAGCTGTCTTCCAGACTCCGGTTACACCTCGCCGTTGTGGATGACGAATCACTTTTAAAAAGTCATATTCCTGTCTGAGATCAGCGAGAATTTCGGGGCTACTATCTGTACTACCATCGTCAATCAGGAGTACTGGCAAAGTGAAGCCAAGATTCTGGAAAGTTTCCTCCAGGTTAAGCAGGAGCTTTTTCAGATTGCCTTCTTCGTTCAGAGCTGGGATGACTACTGTAATGGAACGACTTTGAGATGGGGGTAGAAGAAGCGAAAAATTTGAGGTTTTTTCCCCAATGACACCACTTTTATTCAACAACCTTGATTGGCTCAAAGTTGGGTGGATATTGGTCTGGATATTTTGCATTGCAATCCCCTTCTTTTTCTTTAAAACCCAGTAGGCTGATAGGGGTAGCGCACCTCAATGTCCTGTTAGTCAATTCTCACAAGGACAAAGGAATCAAGAGACAAACCGAACAATCAGACAGAGAACTTACTTACTTAGGAGTTACGCACTATACAAATTACCTATAATCTGCATTGTGATATTTAGTCGTTTCAGTCGCTGTTACACAACCCCGATTTGTTCACACATTTGCTGTATTGGGTGCTAGACAAGCCTGAAAACTGGCTGAAATACCCAAACTAAGTATAGTCTATTTGTTAATAATTACGTAAGCCATAGCAGTGACCAATACTGTCTGAACTGAGACACTTCTAGTTAGTTTTCCGTAAGTAAGTTTAGGCATGAAAAGGTGACAAACTCTGGACAAAAAAGTGACAAACTTGAGGCAAAACATCAGGAGTCCTGAGCATTCGTAGCAGATCAAGATAGTATTGCTTTTGTCAATTAGTGATTTTGCTGAATATGTACTCAAAGATAAGTATTAAACTTACCTTTTAACTAACTTTTTAAAGCAACATTATGGTAATATTGTGCTACTCGACGAGCGATCGCTTCCCACTTTTTGTCACCAGTCACAGATGCCCAGTAAGCAAATCCACGGATAGCTGATTTGAAGTCTACCTTTTTAACCTTACGACTTCTTCCAGTTTCTTGTCCTGCGGTGCGGGTATTCCCCTCGCTGCTGATTTCTCCCGAAGGTAAGATTTTAGTCTTCTCCCAAGAGAGTGCCTTATCTATCATCGCTTTGACTCTAGGTGTTAGAGAGTCCTTAGGAAAGTAGATAACCCACCGTTGAGCATAAACCACACCGACCATCTGATAACTAGTGTCGTAGCCACCTTTTTCTGGGTTAACACCGTCTTTTTGTTGTAGCGATAAACCGTCTTCAATTGACTGACGGGCGTAGTTAATGAGTTCTGGGTCATCAGTTAGTTTGCCTGTAAGTCCTAAAGCTGTAGCAACTAAGTAGCGGCGATGGGTGTATGGTTTGTTGTGTGTGATTCCTTTTTCCCAGACAGCCGGCGAAATCATCCATTGGGCAGCGCGATGTACCAAGGGTGTATAGTGGGCTACTTCCTTGGCGTACTTTTCTGACTGAGGAGATTGCTGTATCACCAGAAGAGTGTGAGCAACTGCTTGCACAAAGAAAGAAGTGCTGTGGAAAGAATCGCCAGTTAAGAGGAAACTTCCGTCTTCTGCTTGGTGGGCAAATCCCCAATCAAACATCTTGAATCCCGCTTCGATAGCTTTTGGATCATTTTTTATCAGCCCACCAATCACCAGTTCTTCGCCATACCGCTGCCCTTCGATATACCAATTCTCTGCCTGATTGCCTTGCCAATGGATGTTTGCACCGTTAGCTCCACTCGGTGCCATTGACTTGTATAAACCAGGTAAGCTTTGGTAGAGAACATTAGCAATCAAATCAGTTGACTCATGCTCAAAATCTGTTTTTTGGAAGAATCGAGCCGGAAATTGCCTCGTTTGCCATGCCGCCAGCCAGATCTCAGATTGCTCATTGGGGTTTTTGCTAGGGGACTTGGTAAAAACTATTATGCTTGTGAGCATTGTCAGCAATAACAACAGATGTCCTTTAACCCACCTTTTCATCAAAACTTCTCCAGTGTGCTTGGCATTTTCATAAGAAACCTTGTGGCTTGAGCCACGGGAGGAAAAACGACTTGGATGGCTATCTTCCATCAGTCCGGTTTTTAAACTTTTTCGGAATGCAGACAGTTTTCGCACTCATGCAGATTCTTACCCAACACAACGCAGGGTTAGAGAATGCTGACTATACAATTCCCGTACCTACAGAAAATCAGACTATCGCTCATCGGGATTGCATCGCTACTATATAAACGTGATAGAAGGATGGAATCCCATTGTCAAGCCTCATCCTGATGCTCCATACCGAGGTCGTATTGGCAGATGTTAAGTAGAACTGTTGCAAAAGTCAATTTTTTGAAATTAAACCACAGATGGACACAGATGAACACAGATAAATATCGGTGTTCATCTGTGTAGGCTACGGCACGGCTTACGCCTACATCTGTGGTTCAAAAAATTCATAAATCGTATTTTTGCAAGAAGTCTAGTGTCCTTAGCACCTGGTGCAGTTCGTTAACTTTCCTCCAACAACCGTTGCAACGCCACCCTCATTTCTTGGGGCGTAGTCGTTGTCGTGCCAAATTGTCGCACGACAATACTAGCCGCTAAATTACCCAAAATTGCTGCTTCCCAAGCCGACGCCCCAGCAGTTAAACCCAAAGTTAAAGCTGCTACCACAGTGTCTCCAGCACCTGTCACATCAAACACCTTAGTCTGATTAAAAGCTGGGATGTGATATTCACTCCCTTCGCGGTCAAACAAAGTCATCCCTTGCTCGCCACGAGTAATTAAGATATGCTGCGCGTGTGTCAATGCCAGTAAGTCTTGCCCTGCTTGAGTTAAAGTAGCCTCATCAGTAATTGCATAACCCACGGCAAGTTCTGCTTCCGGCAAATTTGGAGTAAATAACGTTGCCCCACGATACCGTTCCAGATGCTTTTGGGCATCCACAATTGTTCGGGAAGCAGACAGCGCCGCCGAAATGACAGCCTGAGTTAGAGTTCCATCTCCGTAGTCAGAACATACCACGGCATCTACGGAATTAATTTGTTCTTTAATATATTGAGACAACTGCACTTGCAAATCCAAGTCTGGCAAATCGTCCGATTTTCGGTCTAAGCGAACAATCTGCTGAGTCACCGATTGACGGGAATGACCAGAAATCCGCGTTTTAGTTACTGTTGGGCGATTGGAGTCAACAAAAATACCATCAGTATTGATTTGAGCAGCTTCCAGGTGACTACGTAGTGCCCTTCCCTGTTCATCTTTGCCTAAAAGCCCCACCGCTAAAACTTTTGCTCCCAGTCGAGCAAAGTTGTAAATTGCATTCGCCCCACCTCCTGGCACTTGCTTGGTGGTTTCATGGCGGAGAATTAACACTGGTGCTTCCCGAGAAATTCTTTCCACCTGACCAGTAAGAAACTCATCTAGAGTTAAATCTCCGATGACGAGCACCCGTGCAGAGGTGAATTTTTCCAACACGGAGAACAATCGGTCAGCCGAAGCACGCAGTTTAGGAGCAAAATCAGGGTCTAAAGACATATAAGGAGAGAGTACTTAACACACCAGCACATAATTTTACAATCTGGAGTGGGGGAAGTGGGGTTAATATATTTATCTCCCTCATCTCCCTTCAGTTCCCCCATTCCTCTTATTCCCGCCACTGCACCTGGATAAAATACGCTTGTCGTCCGCAAAGGTCTCGCGTACGTGTAATATTTTCAATTTTTAGGTTGAAGGGAATGGATGTTGTGAGGTAACGCTGTGCCAAAATACCAATGTCAGGGGCTAATTCAGCTGCTGTTGTCGCTGCCAACCCCAAACCTATTAGTTGCTCAATGGGTCCTCGTGGTAGCAGCAGATGCATTCCCACTGCTAGTCCAGCTGTCAGCACCATTGCTACTGATACATTTGTCCCACAACGGGGATGCACTGCCAAATCCCATTCTCCGTCAGTAAGGCGATGCAGGGCAAGTGTGACTGCACGTCGCAAATCGCTGATATTCACTTCACCATAGAGATAGAATCCCTGCTCCGTAGACAAACCGCCTAAGAGTTCGTTGTCAATTTGAAAATTGCTAGGGGTTCGTGTCGGAGCAT
Organism: Mastigocladopsis repens PCC 10914; assembly: GCF_000315565.1. NCBI lineage: Bacteria > Bacillati > Cyanobacteriota > Cyanophyceae > Nostocales > Symphyonemataceae > Mastigocladopsis > Mastigocladopsis repens. The sequence continues at coordinate 2,251,390 of NZ_JH992901.1, forward strand.
GGACATTTTTTGATGCACTAAGAACCCAAACTGTAGCGTGTTCTAGCGCATGAACCTGCCGCAGCATCAAAATTTCTTTCAACCCTGGAATAAACGAGAGATGCCTAAGTAAATCAGCATCTTGTGTGGGCTGAGGTGCTATAAAATCAGAACTCAAAAAGTTAAAGGCAGACGAGCTACCTTGAGCAGAAGCAGAAGTATTCATTGCAACACTGCTCCCCAAGTAGATGGAGCAATATATCTTTCTTCTCAATGTAGCGTTTCAGCCCCTAGATTGTTGCTAAATTTTGTTGATTATTGGGGCTATTTGAATTTATTAAAGGCAAAATTTTCCTAAGGAGACATAGCTGCGACTAGGTTCTTCCGTCTTGAAAGCTGAGAAACCAGGGTTTCTATGCTTTATGGTTGAACCCTAAAAGGCGCTGGGTTGAGCCTTCTGTCGCGCTACTAGTATCCTCATGCGTACTGTTACAATGATTTCCAAGAGGAAACATCAATAATCTAAGATCCGAGGAAACACAACCTCTACCCAAGACGTATAATCCAGTACTCTGTGATGCTTGATTTTGAGAGGTTTACACTTATACGTAAGTTGTGAGGAGGAGAACAATAACTATTCGGTCAAATGAGCTTGGCAGTATGCTAACAATTTATCGATTTGTTCTGGTCAGGCAGAGGCAAAGGACAGCAATTTACATCATTCAAGCAGACTTTGCCCCAGTGCAAAGCCCACCGGACAAGAGCCACTCGATTATCAGTACCGGTCTTGGTGAGAATATTGCTGATATGGTTATCAACTGTACGCTTGCTGATTTCCAGTTTAGCTGCAATTTCTTGGTTAGTTAAGCCAGCGGCCACTAAGTCGATAATTTGCAGTTCTCTGTCTGACAGACTAACGGGGGTCTGAGACTCGCCACCAGCCATAGAGTTATTTTATCCTCCTTAGTATATGTACTTAATTGCTCTTTCTCATTCTAGAAGATTCTTTTGTGGGTAGGTGTTTCAAATCTAAGCATAAATACTCTTTTTGTAAGAAGTTAGAAGAAATAGAGTTTACGGAGTAGGAGAGGAAGGTAGCCACTGGGGTGTGACTGTCGTGGAAAAAAGAAGAATCAAGATTGAAAATTGAAAATATCCCTCACACCCTTATACTCCATAGCAGCCCTAAAACGGTAATATAAGTTAACAGATGCTGTATGAATTAAAACTTTAATATAAGATAACAACAGAACTTTTTCTGATGAAAAATAAGCCGTACGCAGCAATATCCACGGCTGATTTGGGTCCTAAAAATTGCTATTTAATTGTATGAACGACTGCCGACATAGTACCAGAAATTATTGTAGATTTTATACTGGCAATTCCTAATCCAAAATCTGAAATTCAATGAGCAATCCCCGTGTTTTGTGCCTGGGTGAAATTTTATTCGACCGTTTAGCCAATCAACTGGGGCGAAGGTTAGAAGAAGTTGAGTCGTGGACTGCCTACCCTGGGGGAGCACCTGCCAACGTCGCCTGTGCTTTGGTGAAGCTGGGGACACCAGCGGCATTTATCGGCTGTGTAGGTGAGGATGCACCAGGCAATGAACTGGTAAAGCTATTACAAGAAGTAGGTGTGGATACAACTGGAGTACAGCGCCATCCTACTTCCCCAACGCGGCAAGTAAATGTTGTGCGTTCCCTTGAGGGCGATCGCACTTTTGCCGGGTTTAAAGACTATGACACCACGGAATTTGCTGATACACGCCTCAAAGCCGATAAATTACCAAATAAATTATTTGACACAGCCGATTTTCTCGTTTTAGGTACTTTGGAACTCGCTTATCCTGAAAGTGGACAGGCAATACACCGTGCTCTGAAGCTAGCAGAACAGTACGATATCAAAATTTTGATGGATGTTAACTGGCGTCCTGTGTTTTGGACAAATCCTGACATCGCTCCACAAAAGATTCAAGAATTATTTAAGCAAGTAGATTTTCTCAAACTCTCAAAAGAAGAAGCCGAATGGCTATTTGATACCGCAGACCCTGGGGCAATCACTTACCGCCTTGATTCCGTTGAAGGCGTGTTAGTCACAGATGGGGAAAACGGTTGCGCTTATTGCCTTGGCGAAAATGAAGGCAAATTACCTGCCTTTTCCGTTCCCGTCGTTGACACAACTGGTGCAGGGGATAGCTTTGTTGCTGGGTTCATCCACCAGTTGCTCACTCATGGTATCCACAGCTTAAACGATTCGGCGACAGTGAAAAGAATTGTGACATATGCAAGTGCATCGGGGGCATTAACGACAATGAAAGCAGGTGCGATCGCCTCCCAACCCACCGCCGCTGAAGTGGAAGCTTTTCTTGCCTCCCATCAACTTAGGGAGTAGCACAGGAATCTAGGATATCAGCACGGCAATAAGGCGGGAAGATAATCTTCACTGTCTTTTGCCTCCACAATTGGTTGACATTCTCGGTTGAAGAATCGCCGAAATGTTGTAATAACTATGCACCTCTGCATATATAATGGTTCCATTTTGTGAACTGTAAAAAACTCGTTTGATTCTCTTGCCACTGAATTGATGATTTACTCCTGGGTAAGAATCAGGAATTGGATCTAAACCAAGAAAAAAGCAAGTAATGTGTACAATTACCCATTAAGTATTCAGGTAATTCCGAATCACTCAGCTTTGTATTTCAACTGATATATAAATCTAGCATAAGGGATACTGACGAAGTTCTGATTAGTCTGTTTAGCAAGATTAATTTAATCATTTTTTCCAATCTCCAGTAATATGTGTGCCTTACCTCATCCTGCCTCATTACTACTGCCAGATTTAAATGCATTTGCTCTGCTTTGTCACTTTTTTGTCCCGATTTTGTCACTATTAACAACTTAAACTGGTCGCATCCTAAACCAGAGAACAAGTTTTAGAGACTAAGAACGTGTACAGTTCCCTTTAGAAAAACCTAGAAGCAGGAGGACTGCTTTTGTTGTAGATATTCGTTCATAAAATGAGAAATTCGTCAAGCTTTAAGGAGCTTGCATATCATCAACACAGAGTAGACAGGAGTAGCTACGAAAAATTGACCTACTCTGAGCGAATTTACCCGCCGTTCTTAACGCGAGATCGCCCTTTGGGCGCGGCGCTTTGCGACATCACTCCTGTTCAGTGTACGGTAACAGTTTGCCTTGAAGCTAATTGCAATCTAAAAGTGTGAAAGCCACCAAGTAATTGTCATGTTTGTTACTTCATTAATCAGCCTAGGACTTGCCATAGCTTCTCTCTACATCAGTGCAAATATTGCAGATGAAATAGAGCGGCTGGTGGTTAAATTGATTGCCTTGTTCTTACTTTTTTTAAGCCTGGCTTTTGCACCCTTGCCAATCAAACTACTCATTGCCATTGCTTTGCTAATCACTGCAAAACAGACCCACACCTTGAATCAAGACAACTAAGCACAGGATTGCAAAAGTTGGTAACGAAATGAAGATGATGCATATCGTTCGTAGTCAGCACGAAGAGTGCTAAAGCACTTACTACAAATTAAAACACCACGAATTAATGCAAAGCTGTACTTAGCACTTGATTCTGCACTTGAAGAACTTGATAGAAACACAGAACTGAGGTAAGGACTATGACGTTTGTTAATAATGCGCTCTGGGTTGTGCTGATTGCTTCTATCGCCAGCGCCGTGTTATGTTCCGGACTTTGTTTAACGCTCTCTAGAACTAAAAGAGCGTGAGACGGTTGGGTGCGTTACGCCATCGTTAACGCACCTGACTTGATATATTGGTTTTTCCCTGTCAGAGAGTCACTTGGCGGTGCCCTCTTGTTGAATCATGAGTACAAAGAAGCTGAAAAAGTTTTTCGTGAGGATCTGCAACGAAACCTTCGGAACGGACGTTCACTGTTTGGCCTGCGTGAAAGCTTAAAAGCGCAACGAAGAACATCTGATGCTCAATGGGTTCAAAGCCAGTTTGAAACCGCTTGGAAAAATGCAGATACTCAACTGCGAGTGGAGGAGCTTTAAAGACAAACAATTGCTGCGTCTGTACGCTCACGTGGTTGCTGCACAAGAACAAATCGCGGTTGTCCCGACCCTCAGCCAGAACGAAGTGGAGGCAGGGTGCGGTAGGATAGCGGGGGATTAGAGCTGGGTGAATGCCTTCTATTGGACGGGATGTAGAAACCAGCCCCTCCACCAAGTAGGGGCGGGTAGTTCATACTTGTTGGTATTAGGTACACATTGGTAAATTGTGGCTATAAACCGGGCATTCCAACATACCCAGGTAATTGCTTCACGCGCTCAATCCAAGCGGCGACATTCGGGTAATCAAGGAGCGAAATTTTCGCATCGCCGACTAGTCCAATGTAGGGGAAACAGGCGATATCTGCTATGGAGGGACGCTCAAGTTCCAGCCACTGTTTTCCTACTAAGTGTTCGTTGATGCTTTTGAGAGTGTCGTGCGCTTTCTGTGTCGCTAATTCGATATCAACCTGTCTACCAAAGAGGTGATAAGCCCTTGTAGCGACAATTCCCTGTTGAATATCACAGGCTGCGGTGAATAGCCATTGCATAACTTTACTCATGGCTTCCGCTTCAGTAGGTAGCCAATCTTCTTTGCTATAGTGGCGTGCCAAATATACTAAGATTGCTTGAGCATCCCGAATTACAGTGTCTCCATCAACTAGCACTGGAACTTGACCCAATGGATTAAGCTTTAGATATTCTGGCGACTTTTGCTCAAATTCCCTGAGATGTACTAGTATTGATTCATACTCAAGGTTAAGTATTGACAGCATAAGCCGAACTTTGTGACAGTTGCCAGATAGCGTGAAATCATAAAGCTTTCGCATTAGATTATTTCCTCTTTATTGATTGCATGAGTTTGACTTACTGCATAATCAAAGAAATTAGTCGATAGAGCAAGACTATTTTAGTAATCAAACTCATAGATAAGTTCTATGGATATTTACCAAATCCGATATTTTCTTGGAATTGTGGAAACTGGAGGTTTCACAAAAGCCGCTGAACGTCTCATGGTTTCGCAACCTTCTTTGTCTGCTGGTATCAAAAAACTAGAGCAAGAATTGGGTGTGACACTGTTTGAGCGCGGTGGACGTAGGGCTGTGCTAACGCCAGCAGGGCAATTTTTCTTTAAAAAAGCCCAAATGATTTTGATAGAGTATCAGTCTGTACTCAAAGAATTGAAAGGCTTTCAAACTCGACCTATTTTGCGATTGGGTTTACTACGAACAATTAGGATTGGTAGTTTTGCTAAGTTAATTGGAGAGTTTCGGCAACAGTATCCGAATGTAGTCATTGAATTGCTTGATGGTAATCAACTTGAGCTTCACCAAAGGTTGGAGGAGGGAGAAGTTGATTTGCTGATGGCGGAATTGGATGGAACAGAATCGCCAGAAAATTCGCTTGTTTTGTTCCGTCAGCGTGTATCTCTTGCCGTTGCTAACTCGCATTCCTTTGCCCAACGAAAGTCGATTCGTCTTTGCGAGCTAAATGGACAACCTTATATTGACCGGATACATTGTAGATTGCAGCCGAAAACTAAACAAATATGTGAATCATTTGGGATTAATCGGCAAATCGTCTACCGCGCAGAAAGTGATGACTGGGTTATTTCACTAGTTGCGGCTGGATTGGGAGTCACAATTATGTCTGAATGGCACAATTTGCCGGGAATTACCTTTGTGCCAATATCTGATTGGACATTTGAACGAGCTATTGGTTTAGTCTGGAGAGTTCGATCTGAGCGCGAACTGATTAATTGCTTCTGCAGTTTTGCCACCAGTCATGATTGGAATTGACCATCTTCTGTCTTGCCGTTTTCTCAGCATAGCCGTTATGAAACTTCTCCCATCAACTCACCTAAATCCCCAAAGCTGTTCTAATCTGCTGCACAACAACCTCCGGTGGAGCGAAAATATCCGCTGTAATTGCACCAGATGGCTCCTCAAGGGCATCAAACTGACTTTTAAGAAGTTTTTTGGACATGAAGTGGCTCTGACGCATTTGCAGCCGCTTTTGAATTAACTCAAATGCTCCCTTCAAGTAAACCAGCTTGACTCGTTCCTCATCCAAAACCAGAACCTGGCGATAGCTGGCTTTGAGTGCAGAACACGCCAATACCATATTTTTATTCTCTTGCAACCACTGTTGTATTGCCTGTTGCAACGCCAGTAGCCAAGGCATCCTATCTAAATCATTTAGGGGAATACCGTGCCGCATCTTTTCAATATTCTCTGCTGAGTGGAAAGAGTCAGCATCAGAGAATTCCCAGTGCAAAGAGTCCGCCAACAGTTGCCCGATGGTAGACTTGCCAGAACCAGAGACACCCATTACGAGAATAATCATCTGGGCAATTTTGGATTTTAGATTTTGGATTTTAGATTTTGGATTTTTAACCACAGATGAACACCGATGTAGACGTAAGCCGTGCCGTAGGCTACACAGATTTTATCGGTGTTTATCTGTGTTTATCTGTGTTTCATTTCTAATTAACTCAAAAACTCACGCGGATCTGTCACATACCCAGTGAGTGCGGAAGCTGCGGCGGTATAGGGGGAAGCGAGATAAATTCCCGCTTCTTTATGCCCCATCCGTCCGGGGAAGTTGCGGTTCGTGGTGGAAACGCAGATTTCTGGCTCATTCATCCGCCCAAAAGTGTCTTTAGGACCACCTAAGCAAGCGGCGCAGGAAGGCGCGGCAGGTTCAATGCAACCAGCGTCTAAGAAAATTTCCGAGAGGGTTTGCTCTTCGTACTTGAGTTTAAACAGGTCTTCGTAGACTTTTTGGGTAGCAGGGACTATGTAGGTAGGAACCTTCACCTTGCGACCTTTAAGAACTTGTGCTGCATGGAAAAAGTCCTCTGTTTTGCCGCCTGTGCAGGAACCTATATAAACTCGGTTAATCTTGACATCTCTACATTCTCGTGCTAAAGCGCGATTATCGGGGGAGTGGGGTTTGGCAACAACTGGTTCTAATTTGGAGACATCATAGCGATGCTCGCTGTAGAAGTTGGCATCGGAGTCTGTGTATACTGGCTCAAAAGGTTTGTTGGTACGTCCTCTTAAATACTCAAATGTGGTTTCATCAGGAGCAATAGTACCATTTTTGCCGCCAGCTTCAATGACCATGTTGCACAGGGTCATCCGTTCTTCCATCGTCATTCGTTCGACGGCAACGCCTGTAAATTCCATTGTCCGATAGGTTGCCCCAGCGACGCTGATATCGCCAATAATTTGCAAAATCAGGTCTTTTGCCAACAGGTAAGGAGGCATTTCGCCATCCAACACAAAGCGCATGGTGGCGGGAACTTTAATTAATAGCTTGCCAGTTCCCATGATGAAGCCAGCGTCTGTGTTACCGATACCTGTGGCAAATTGACCGAAAGCGCCAGCGTTACAAGTGTGGGAGTCAGTACCAAATAAGACTTCACCTGGGCGGGTGTGACCTTCTTGGGCTAAGGCGATGTGGCAAACACCTTTATACTCTGGGTTGGCTTTAAAGTTGGCGCGGTCAGTAATATCGTAAAAGTATTTTATACCTTGTTCTTTAGCAAAATCACGTAAGATATCAACGTTGCGGTTAGCTCGTTCATCGGCAGTGAAAATATAATGGTCGGGAATTAACACGATTTTTTCGGAGTCCCAGACTTTGGCATCAGCACCAAACTCGCGTTTGAAAACGCCGATGGTTCCCGGTCCACAAACATCGTGTGTCATCAAAACATCAACATTAACCCAGATATTTTCCCCTGGTTCGACCATCGACCGACCGGAGGCTTTTGCCAAAATTTTTTCTACGAGGGTCATGCCCATAGCGATCGCGTTCTTTTTGTGTGAAAGGGTACAAATTCTATGCTACCTGCCAGGTAGTCTGTCAACCAAATATTGATAAGTAAATGATCAAAGATATCCTGCAATAGCCAGATGCAGAAAATCTCTCCAAACGTCTAACCTACAACTGTTGCGTCTGAGAGATGAACTTGTGGATGCCATATTAGAGCGATCGCACGAACTTAAACAAGACCTCACTGATTTTGTCTATGATGCTGAAGGCGAACTTGCACAAGCACTGGAAAGCTATGCTGCTGTGAAGTCACGTCGTGGAAACGGTGATAATTTTCAACAAGAACTGATTATTGACTCATTTATCACAGAAGGGCAAGTCTGCGATTTATCACCATTGGATTTGTTTATCCAAAGCCATCAAGAGTTGTCAGAGAGTGATCGCAAACTAATCAAAAGTTGGCATCGCACTTTTCTTGCCTTATTTGCTATTACAAAAATCTTACCCGATGGTTTTGAATTGAGGAACTGGCTGACAGACAAACACTACATTGTCAAGCAGGGCAACGCCCAAAAACTCCAGGAAATGTCTCGGTTGAAAGAAGGAGAAATTTTACTGACTCGCATTTCTCCTGTGACTGACAGCTACTGGACATTTTCCGGTCCCTACACACAAATGGGTAAATTGGGCAAACCAAAACTAGCAGTAGCAATTGGTAATTTTAAAGACAATTACAAAGACCATCTTTATGGTGATGCTCCACAATTGCTAGAGGAAGCTTGGCAGTCTGTAGAACTCTATCATCAACAGTTTGTGGAGTTTTTTGGCAGTGATGAAGTTACAATGCCAGGATATCAACTTAACAAAAAGATTGCCGAATTCCAAGAAATTTTAACGAAAAAACGCTTGGAAGAAGCAGGTATTGATGCTTCAAAATCACTAGGAGAAGTGGCACAAGAAGTTGGTCTTGGAGAAGAAGAAATCAAAGCAGTTGCAGAAGAACTTGGTACTGACTCCCAAGCAGTTTCGCAAATATTTAACAATAAAAATGGCACCAGCAAAATGGTAACGCCAAAAGTTGATTTGCCTGCTGAACTCAAAAAAGCCGAACAGGTAACAACTCTATCCCACCCTCGTTGGGGACAAATGTTTCTCCCAACATATAGTAAAGTAAAAGCAATTTTAGAAGCAGAAGATTGGCAAAGTGTAGAAGGTGCTGAAAAAGTTATTCGTTTCTATCTTGAAGACAAAAGTATTAATGCATTCATTTGGCAGCGGTTAGCTCAACAGTATCCAACACAGTTAGAAAAAGTCCTGCAAACGTTTCTTCAACGTCCAGAATTTCAGCTTCAAAATGACTTAGATACACTCTTGCAAGAATACAACAAATCTATAGAGCCAGAGTTACCAGATATTGCTAGCGTGCCAATACATCTGCACAATTTATTCCAAGAAGCTATGGTAGAAGTTAGCAAATCAAAGCCCAAAGGAAAGAGTCAAAAGCAGCCAGCTAAGGGCTTTCAAAGGTGAGAGCAAGACTTGATGAAACCACAGATGAACACAGATACACACAGATAATTTAATCTGTGTAGCCTACGGCACGGCTTACGCCTACATCTGTGTGCATCTGTGGTTCTAAATATCCATTAATCATACTATTGGAAGAATTAACAACCAAAAAGAAGAAGGCAACAAGAACCTTCTTCCTTTTCTTCATGTTGTCAGTCAGAAAAAACCCTTTAACCAACCACAAAATTCACTAACTTCCCTGGAACCACAATCACCTTTTTAATTTCCTTGCCTTCAAGGTGGCGCTGGGCAACTTCTGACTCACGGGCATACCTTTCCAACTCTGCTTTATCTGCTTGTGCCGGCACTTGAAGATCCGCACGTTTTTTGCCGTTGACTTGAATCACCAAAGTGATTTCATCAGCGACCAAAGCAGATTCATTATACTTAGGCCAAGCTTGTTTGTGGACTGATTCGCTGTTACCCAATTGATGCCACAATTCTTCAGCAATGTGAGGTGCCAAAGGTGCCAGCAACACTACCAAAGTGCGAATGCCTTCTACATAAATCGCTGAATCTTTGCAGCTAGCTTCAGCCAAGGCGTTACTCAACTTCATCAATTCAGACACAGCCGTGTTGAATTGATATTCGCCTTCTACGTCTTCTGTGACTTCTTTGATAGCAATATGAACCGCCCGACGCAAGTCTTTTTGCGCTTTATTCAGTTGTCCTTGCTGATTGCGGGCTACTCTTGGCTGGGCAGCGAAATCTGTCACCAATCGCCAAACGCGGTTTAAGAAGCGGAATTGCCCTTCTACGTCAGCCTCATCCCATTCGAGGTCTTTTTCTGGCGGCGCTTTGAACAGGATGAACATCCGGGCAGTGTCTACACCGTATTTCTTAATCACATCTTCTGGCGCGACACCGTTGCCCTTAGACTTAGACATGGTAGCGTAAAGGCGTTGCAACACTTCACCTGTTTGCGGATCGCGAGGCTCATCTGGATTGGTGACGAGATAGGAAGGAATCCATTTATCTTTTCCAGACTTGTTAGGATTCATATAAGTTAAACCCTGCACCATTCCCTGAGTCAACAGGCGTTGGAAAGGTTCGTCAAAATTTAACAAACCGCGATCGCGCAGTACCTTAGTAAAGAACCGGGAATACAACAAGTGTAAAATCGCGTGTTCAATCCCACCCACGTACTGATCCACTGGCATCCAGTCATTTGTTTTCGCAGGGTTAAAAACTTGTTGCTCATTCTTAGCATCGGTAAAGCGCAAGAAATACCACGAGGAATCAATAAAGGTGTCCATCGTATCGGTTTCCCGCTTTGCCCCAGTGCCGCAAGTTGGGCAAGGAACATTCACCCAGTTTTCCAACTTAGCCAAAGGCGAAGGTCCACGTCCGCTGAATTGGACATTTTCGGGCAACTGCACAGGCAAATCTTCGTCTGGAACTGGCACCACGCCACAGTTAGGGCAGCGAATCACTGGGATGGGCGCGCCCCAGTATCTTTGCCGCGAAATCAACCAATCCCGCAAGCGATACTGTACCCGCGCTTTACCAAAACCTTGTTTTTCAGCATATTCTACTATGGCTTGCTTGGCATCTGTGGAAGCCATTCCATCGAATTGACCGGAATTCATCACAATTCCCGGTTCTGTGTATGCCTGTTGTAGAGAAGTTGCATGCAACTTCTCTACATTATCGGGTGGCACAATCACGACTTTAATAGGCAGATTCTGTTCCTTGGCAAACTTAAAATCCCGTGCGTCATGTGCCGGAACCCCCATCACCGCACCCGTACCGTATTCATACAGGACGTAATCAGCAATCCAGATGGGAATTTCTTCTCCAGTAAACGGGTTAATTGCCTTACCGCCAGTCGGGATACCACGTTTGGGTTTATCTTCAGCGGTACGTTCCAACTCGCTTTGATTGGAAACCTCTTGAATAAAAGCTTCCACCGCTGCTTCCCGTTCTGGTGTCGTGACGCGCTTTGTCAAGGGATGTTCTGGCGCTAACACGACGTAGCTAACGCCATAAACCGTATCTGGGCGAGTGGTGTACACGCCAATTTTTTCTTCCATCCCAACAACAGGGAATTCCAAGTACGCCCCTGTTGATTTACCAATCCAGTTTGCCTGCATCAACTTGACGCGTTCAGGCCAACCTGTTAACTTGTCGAGGTCATTCAATAATTCTTCGGCATAGTCGGTAATTTTAAAGAACCACTGCCGCAGGAGTTTACGTTCAACTTTAGCACCACTGCGCCAAGAACGTCCTTCGCTATCAACTTGCTCATTTGCCACGACAGTTTGGTCAACAGGGTCCCAGTTCACAGCAGCTTCTCTTTGGTAAGCTAACCCCGCTTTAAAAAACTGTAAGAAAATCCACTGCGTCCACTTGTAATAGTCTGGCGAACACGTGGCAACTTCGCAATCCCAATCGATAGAAAAGCCAAGACGCTTTAATTGCTGCCGCATCTGGGCGATATTTTCATAAGTCCACTTCGATGGCGGAACGCCTCGGTCAATTGCGGCGTTTTCTGCCGGTAAGCCAAAGGCATCCCAACCCATAGGATGCAGTACCCGATACCCTTGCATCCGTTTGAGGCGGGCAATCACATCAGTAATCGTATAATTACGGACGTGACCCATGTGCAGGCTGCCCGAAGGATAGGGGAACATGGACAAGGCGTAGTATTTTGGCTGACTGCTATCTGTAACAGTTTTATCTAGGCCTTGTTCAGTCCATGTTTTTTGCCATTTTTCCTCAATTGCTGCTGGGTTGTATCGGGACTCCACAATGAGAACTCCTAACTAGATTTAGTAGTTACTTCTGTTTCGCTATTGTGGCACACTCTAGAGTTACCCTGACGCCTGAAATGCCACTCTCTTGTGCTTGTCAACTATTAACAGCACCATCAGTTACCAGTTCGACATCAAAAACTTCTGCAAAGCACTGTGCTACATGAGAGCGTACTTCTAAGCAAGTGATGTCAGGAATCCATTGAGCTAAACTGCCTACAGGCTTATCAGTAATACCACAGGGTACAATACGCTCAAATCCTATCATGTCAGGACAGACATTTAATGCAAAGCCGTGCATGGTAATCCAACGGCTGACTTTAATCCCGATCGCAGCGACTTTACGCCCTTCTAACCAAACACCCGTGAAACCAGGGTTGCGTTCTCCCTGTAATCCGTAAGCTTTTAGTGTACGAATTAATACTTCTTCTAATTGACGCAAGTACCAGTGGAGGTCTTTACGGTAACGTTGCAAATTTAAAATTGGATACCCAACCAGTTGACCAGGACAATGGTATGTGACTTCCCCGCCTCGTTCAACTCGATGTACTTCATAGATGGAGTTAGTATGGTCAAATTTCAGAAATTCTGAACTTGCTCCTTGTCCCAAAGTGTAGACAGGCGGATGTTCTAACAATATCAGTATGTCCTCTAGGCTAGGGTCGTTGATGCGATCGCCTAGGAGAGTGCGCTGCCACATAAGCGCATCTGTGTATGGTTTCAATTCTAGGTTATGTAACAAACATCGGCGCTGATGTAAAGACATACTACGGATAAAGGAAAAACTCAACTGCAAGAGAGAGGAAAATGTATCTCATATGACCAATAGGAGTCAAAAAATGTCAAGCTATGCAAAGGATTTTAAAGGAAAGTCAAGGGAATTGGTTTTCCAAAATACAAGGTGCTAGTTTTGAATATATATAACCTCAATGGTGTTGGGAGGAATTCTCTGCAAAAGCCGTCATGCCAAACAACGAGAAACGAATACACTGGCTGATGACGCCTAAACAATGGTTGACATAAAATACAAGATAAGAATTGCAAAAAGACTTGTGTATTTTAGGAAAAACGATTAAGCCTCCACCAAGGAGATAACTTACGATGTCTGCGTGGACATCCAATTGCTTGAAAAGCAATTGGAATCACAGCAGGGGTTCGTCGTAGGTAAATACAGGCTAAACGCGCAAAAATTCAGTTTCGGTGGGCTTAGGGTAGACGTCATACCAGCAGTAAGTCTAAATCCGTTTAAGATTGGTTCTGGCGGCAGCGATAGACCTTACCGCAATTCCTTGTCATCACAACTCAAATTCACATACATTGAGCGGGAGAGTTTACATGAAGCTTGTCATCCACGGCAAAAATATTGACATCACTGACGCAATTAGGGATTACGTGCATCAAAAGATTGAAAAAGCAGTAAATCATTATCAAAACATCACAAATGAAGTGGATGTGCATCTAAGCGTAGCTAGGAATCCCCGAATTAATCCCAAGCAGGCGGCTGAAGTCACTATTTATGCCAATGGCAGTGTCATCCGCGCGGAAGAGAGTAGCGAGAACCTATACGCAAGCATAGACTTGGTGGCAGACAAAATTGCCCGTCGGCTGCGTAAATATAAAGAACGGCGTCAAGACAAGAAAACACACGCCCAAGAGACAATCGAAGGAATTGTCCAACCGACAGTCGTGACAGATTTAATTGGCGATCGCACTCCGGAACTGCCTGAAGAAGTTGTCCGCTGCAAATATTTTGCTATGCCACCCATGACTATGGCAGAAGCTTTAGAACATCTGCAATTGGTGGGACACGACTTTTATATGTTCCTCAATGCTGAAACAGGCGAAATCAATGTCATTTACGAACGTAATCACGGCGGTTATGGTGTGATTCAACCTCGTCATCCCAATGGTCATACAAACGGCAAGAATGGCAAAACAGCCAATGGTTATGTTCCAATGCCGGAGAAGTCTTTCCAGAATAAGGTGTAGTCGTCTATCAATTTTGATTTGAAAAGTTCGTAGTAAGCGCTAAAGCGCTTTAGCGCTTACTGCATTTTGACCGATTAAACAGCCTTCAGCTTAGGCTGTTTGCAGTTGTTGCAACGTTTTGAGTGCTTCCTCAACGTGACCTTTGAAGTTAAACATTGAGTCGAAGACATACCGCACAGTTCCCTGTGAGTCAATGACATAAGTCACACGACCAGGGAACAAACCAAAGGCTGCTGTTGCGCCGTATTGCTTCCGCACTTGGTCGCCTTTATCGCTTAAAAGAGGAAAAGGCAACTGGTACTTGGCGGCAAATTTCTGGTGAGATTCGGGTGAGTCGCCACTCACACCGATAACTTCTGCACCTGCTGTTTTAAAAACCTCGTATTGGTCGCGAAAGGCACAAGATTCAGTTGTACATCCTGGTGTGTCGTCTTTGGGGTAAAAGTACAGGACGACCGGTTTGCCGCGAAAATTATTGAGGCTTACTGATGTACCATTTTGGGAAGGTAATGTGAAATCGGGGGCTGTGTCTCCTACTTTGACTGGCATAGATTGAAAATTCTAAATTTAAATTCCAAAAAAATCGCAAGTGGATGGAGTGTGATCCAAATATTGGTGTTAACAAAATTTTAACTTGTGTATTGCTTTACAAATTTATCTTGATGACCTGGATAAGGCGGAGTAGTTTAAAGTATTTCCTCCAAAACTCCGTCTATGGGTCGTCTCACTTCACTTGATGTTTTTCGCGGCATTACCATTGCTGCGATGATTCTCGTCAATATGGCGAGTCTTGCTGACAAGAATGCCTATCCCCCTCTACTCCATGCAGATTGGCACGGCTGCACCCCAACAGACTTAGTCTTTCCTTTCTTTCTGTTTATTATCGGTGTGGCAATGACTTTCTCCTTGTCAAAGTACACCAACGACAACAAACCCACAGCACCTGTTTACTTACGTATTTTGCGCCGTGCCGCAATTTTATTTGCTTTAGGGTTATTACTTAATGGCTTTTGGAATAAAGGTCTTTGGACTTTTGATTTGAGTACTATCCGCTTTATGGGAGTGTTGCAACGCATTAGCCTAGTATACCTGCTTGCCTCCGTTGCAGTCCTTCACCTTCCCCGTAAAGGACAATGGATACTGGCAGGGCTATTACTCATCGGCTACTGGTTAGCAATGATGTATGTCCCGGTTCCTGGTTATGGCGCTGGAGTGCTGACGCGAGACGGAAATTTAGGTGCTTATATAGACCGCTTGATCATTCCTCAAGCACATCTTTATAAAGGTGATGGATTCAATAATCTGGGAGATCCAGAGGGACTTTTTAGCACCATTCCTGCTGTTGTTAGTGTACTGGCGGGCTATTTTGCCGGACAATGTATACGCACTCAGCCAGTCAAATCTAGTACAAGCATAGGTTTAGTATTATTTGGCATTGGTTGCTTAATTATCGGTTGGGCGTGGGGCTGGACGTTCCCAATTAACAAAAAGCTGTGGACGAGTTCTTATGTACTTTTCGCTAGTGGTTGGGCATTATTGTTACTTGCAGCTTGTTATGAACTTATTGAAGTGCGACGGGTGCGGCGTTGGAGTAAACCTTTTGAAGTGATGGGATTAAATGCCATCTCCCTTTTCGTTGCTTCTGTACTGCTGATTAAAATTTTGGTGAGAACTAAAGTCGGGTCTGGGGAAAATGCTCCCAGCACCTACAATTGGATATATCAAAATCTGTTTGCATCTTGGGCTGGTGCGGTGAACGGTTCTTTATTTTTCGCAATTGTGAATGTGTTACTCTGGCTAGCAGTCGCTTATGTGATGTATCAACGGCGATGGTTTTTTAAAGTGTAAACTTCATTTTTCTAACCCAGCGTCGCTAAATCACTTCTTATGTGATGGAACCAACATCAGAACAGTTAAAAGCTTTTTACAGTAGGTGTGTGAGAATTAGCAACTTGTTACAACCAATTGAACTAGTACGCTATGACAGCCGTACTAGACGCATTGTTATTCTTGCAGGTGCAACAATTGAGATAGAGATTCTTGAGAATGGTGAGGTGATAATCGGATGAGCCAGTATGAAGAAATGACAGACCAAGAATTACGCGAATATGTAAAACGTAATCCACAAGATGAAGACGCTTTTCAGTACTATCTCAGTAGAATACGTTCACGTCCCGGTCGAGTAGTAGTATCTACAGGTGAACAATTTGAGGCTGAACTACGTAAACGCATTGGAAAAGCAAGTTAATGTCAAAACACGACAGAAGGCAACAAATATTGTCCCGTTGTCGTGTTTCAGTATTATCGAGTGTTGACGACGGTAGTTGTTAGTTTAGACCTTCTCCTTCGGTGGTGTGGCGATACCGCGCCGGACTAGATTCGCCTCCAGTTCTGTGATAAATTTCAAGTCTTCCGTTGGTAGCGGTTGGCTTGGGCTTGCAGATTGCTTCTCACTCACGGAAAGTTTGTTCTCAAGGAAAGCAAATGCCTGCCGGAATTGATCCGAATCTGTCTCAATTAGCGAGTCAAAGTGACAGGAAATAATCTGCCCAAAATCCCAAGTCGCAACCTTGTCAGCCCAGTTGAGCACTTGTGTTGGTGCTTGAGGAAGAATCAGGGTTTGGAGAATCGGTGCGACAAATGGACGCCCATTTCCTCGTAGGGCATCGAATGACTCCTTCCAGTTCTCTTTCCATCGAAACGGAAATAAACCAAAGTACGCTTTTGGTGAACGATCCGGTGCTTTCAGAACATCGCGAAACCCTTGCCCCAGTCCAGCCATTTCCAGCGCACTTGGACGGAAGTAAATCGCAAATAACGAAATGCGTTGCCATCCCTTACGACGGTTTGCTTCATTGTCTTCGATGACCTCGGAACCATTCTCCCTGGCATGAAACAGCAAGGGGTATGGATCTAATTGGACGATCGTCGGTGGTTCTTCTGGCACACTTAGCACAGAATCTGTCACAAGTAAAGTGCGCGATCGCTTGTGAAACATTGCAACTTCTACAAAAGAACCCCGTCCCAGGTTGATGTCCAGCACTGCATAGTCAAACTCATCAGCAAAAGGAGCTTGGGCGCTGTCCTCTGGCAGCAATGAAGTCCGTTTTTGAGGAAAGCCAAGCCAACTCAGCGGTAGGTTGAATGGGAAACTCCACTGGTGCGGAGCAACGAAAACCTGTGCGCTTGGAAAGCGTCTGGCGAAGGGACCAACGAAGACCTTATGCTCCAGACCAGAACTGGTTGGCAGGATAATGTACTTAACGTCACCGTGAACAGCCACCAATTCGTTCACTAAGCGGACACACTCGGTCGTCGGAGCAACGGGTGCATAGACCAGAAGACCCCCTGCAACGAGCTTGACGACGGTCATACGAATTGGCACGATGGTGTAGAGAATGCCCTGAAGCTGGTCGAATGTCCAGATAGTGTCCTTAACTATTTCCCTGCGAAGTGTCCGTCGCTTGTTGTAAGGGTAGAGTGGTACAGCAGGCCAGAATAACCATGACCAATCTTTTGGATTCTCCTGTGGCTGTACCCTTGAGTGATGTTCCTGTGAGTTCATCGTCCTTCTACCCCTGGAGCGTTTTTTCCAATAGACTTCTGGCAAAAGTATGATTTAAGGATATTTAGAACCACAGAGACGCACAGATTAATACTAGTTAATTATCTGTGTCCATCTGTGTCCATCTGTGGTTTAAATTTCTCCAACTTTGACTTTTACAAGAGATTTCATCTTTAACACTCGAACAGTTTTTGCTTGTGCTGGGAGAAATTTCTGAGAACAACTCCCTACACACAAACTACGCGCCCACAGATTCCTTAGCAGCGTACATCACTTCCACAGTGATGACACTCACATTCCGCTCACGAGCGAATTTCTCGGTGTTGCGCTTGACTTTACCACGCACAAAGCCAGGAATCTTATTCAATTCTGCCTGAGCATCCTTGGCCCATGCCAAATCAGAATCAGCAGAAATGCCCTTGGTAATCACTTCCTTGGTGTCGTGTCCGCCGAAGATTTCCAAGAGATGGTCTTCCATTCCTAGGGTGAAGGAATTGTAAACCAAATCTGCAATTTGATTTGTCCCTTCGTAACCCATGAATGGCTTGTAACCAATGGGGAAGTTCTGGATGTGAATCGGTGCAGCAATCACACCGCAGGGGATATCCAGGCGCTTACCAACGTGGCGTTCCATTTGGGTACCGAAGATGGCGGAGGGTTCAACGCGGGCGATCGCATCCCCAATTGCACCATGATCTTCGGTGATTAGCACTTCATCGCAGTACTCGCTGACTTGTTCGCGGAACCAGTCTGCATCGTATTTGCAGTAGGTTCCAGCCCAAACAACGTGAATGCCCATTTCCCGTGCCAGAATCTTGGTCATAGCAGCAGCATGGGTGTTGTCACCAAAAACCACAGCTTTTTTACCGGTCAAGTTTTGACAGTCAATGGAACGGGAGAACCAAGCAGCCTGAGAGACATACAGGGTTTGCTCATTGATGTATTCTTCGTAATCAGCATCCGCACCTTGACCGTTAATCACCTGCTGAATTTTACGGATGCAACGAGCAGTTTCTACAACACCCATCGGCGTAATGTCTACGTAGGGGGTTCCAAATTGTTCTTCCAGGTAACGAGCTGCCATTAAGCCGAGTTCACGGTAAGGCACCAAGTTAAACCAAGCTCTGGGCATCTTCTTCAACTCGTGAACCGAAGCACCTTCGGGAATTACGGTATTCACCTCAATCCCCAAATCAGCCATCAGCCGCTTCAGTTCGGTGCAGTCGTGCTGGTTGTGGAAACCAAGGGTGGAACTACCAATGATGTTAACGGAGGGCTTTTCTGTTTTATTTTCGGGCAGTTCGCCCTTCTTGCGGGCTTTCTCGATGTAGTATTGGACGATTTGTTGCAGAGTGCGATCGGCAGCTTGCAGTTCGTTGAAACGGTAGTGGTTCACGTCCGCTAGCATCACGTCTCCTTTCGCTTCCAGCTGCGCCCGTTCTACAAAGTTATGCAGGTCTTCTTGGAGAATGCTGGAAGTGCAGGTGGGAGTTAACACAATCAGGTCTGGGCGTTCCTCGGCGTCTTTGCGGGTGATGTTGTCTACCACCTTCTCTTGGGAGCCGCGTGCCAAAACGTTGCGGTCAACGACACTGGTTGTCACCGGGGTGAAGTTCCTTTCCCGCTCTAACATAGAACGCATGACGTTGAAGTAATCATCCCCCAAGGGCGCGTGCATGATGGCATGGACATTTTTAAAGGAACTGGCAACCCGGAGAGTGCCAATGTGGGCGGGACCAGCATACATCCAGTAAGCCAATTTCATCTTTAAGTGTTCTCCCTTTTATTGAAACGAAATGTGTCCGATGAGAGGTGGATTAATCAGTGCTTGTTTTTTAAATCGTTTTTGATTTTCTCAGAACTTGCAGCCTTGAAGAAGTGGGGACATGAGGCGATTTCACAATACATAATCGCTGAAACCTTTTTACTGTTTGGAATTCAGCTTCCGATTTAAACAACACAAATGTTGTTTATTTGAAACAAATCTTAATTTTCTTGTAGCCGACTTAACCTATAAGGCATGATTATTTGTGTAGAGAGATTGCACTGCAATCTCTCTACACACTTTGGGCGGATAGTTTCACGATTAACTTATGCTGATACTAAGCGTCGCAAAGATTCAGAACGGCGTTTAGCTGTGGTATTATTTGGCTGAAGTTTCAGTGCTTCTTCGTAAGCTTCCAGCGCTTGAGCATTTAATTTTTTCCGCTCGTATGCATGACCAAGATTATTAAATGCTGTCACATAATCGGGTTTGTTTTTGAGGGCTTCTTTATACTGACGAATCGCTAGATCAAACTGTTCTTGGGCAAAGTAAGCATAGCCCAAGCCGTTGTAAATATAGGCTACATTTTCTTCTCCTTCTTCTTCGGCAGCTTTGATAGCTTTTTGAAAGAAACTTATCGCCTGGGAAAATACTTTTTTCTCGGAATAAATACTGCCTAACTCGTAATATTCTTGAGATGTGCCTTTTTCTTTAGTCAGCTTGTTTCGTAAGCGTGACATACTGCTTTCTAGCCTACGAGTTTTGAAGACTTGGCGAAAAATGCTGACAACTGCAATTAAGAGCAGACCTACAAAAATTGACAGATAAATAGTCGCTAGATTGCTATCCATTGTTTTTATATACAGTTTCTGCTTTATCTATTATTAGCCTCTTGTGTAGAGACGTAGCATACTACATCTCTATGAAGGTAATCCCCAATATGCAGCGCGTTCCTGGAGCCAACCAGAATTAATGTAACGGGCAACTGCTTCGTTTACCCGCCTCCGTAATTCATCGTACTGCAATCCCTTGGGCATGACCACAGATAATGGTTCTGTTGACAGCTTGGTTGGCAGTAGCCGATAGTGGGGATATTGTTGCACCCAACCGCTAAGAACGCTCGTATCCGCAGCAAAGGCATCTGCTGTGTTGTTTTCCAGCAGCGCAAAGGCTTCTTGATAAGAATCTACTCCTACTAGCTCGGCAGTTGGTAAATAATAACGCACGTTGGCGATGGTGCTGGAATTTTTGAGGACGGCAATTTTCCGTTTTGCCAAATCACTTAATCGTTGCAATGAGGTATTTTTTGTAACAAAGACAGCGCCATCAAAGTAGTAAGGAACACTAAAACTTACCAAGCGAGCGCGTGAGGAGGTTGCTGTTACCCTAGCGATCGCGATATCAACTTTATCATCTAAGACTGCGCTCAGGCGATCGCGATTTGCCACGGGTTGCAATTTCACAGCATCTGCTTTACCTAATAAATCTACTGCCAATGCCTTTGCTAAGTCTATTTCCAAGCCTTGCAGATTGCCGTTTGCATCTCTAAATCCTAGCGGACGCAAGTTATCTTTAACTGCAATATTTATAGAACCCCGCCGCTGAATTTCGGACATTTCTGCGGCAGATGCTGATTGTGTATCTGCTATGACAAAGGAAAAAGTCAATAGGAAAAAAATGGCAGCGGATATAAGCAGATGTAACTGACAAGTTGCTTTCCATCTGTTACATCCGTTATCCATCCGTTGCCACCTTTATCCTTTAGCTTGGCTTGCCAATTCAGCAACTTTGCTAAAGCCTGCTGGATCGAGAACTGCCAATTGCGCCAACATTTTGCGGTTGAGTTGGATTTCAGCTTTTTTCAGATTCCCCATCAACTGGCTGTAACTCATACCATGTAGGCGTGCAGCAGCGTTGATGCGAGTGATCCAGAGGCGTCGGAAATCGCGCTTGCGTTTTTTGCGATCGCGATAAGCGTTCCGCAGCGCCTTCATGACTCTTTGATTGGCGGTTCTAAACAAAGTTGAATGAGAACCACGAAAACCTTTAGCTAGTTTGAGAATTTTTTTGCGGCGTTTGCGAGCAACGTTTCCGCGTTTTACCCGTGTCATATTTTTTTAGTTCCTTAACAGACTACAAATAGGGGAGCATGAGGCGCACGTTTTCTTCATCGCGCTCGTTGACAACTGCCATTTTCGACAGATTCCGTTTCCTCGCGGACGATTTGTGCTGTAGCAGGTGGTTTTTGAAAGCTTTGCGACGTACTATTTTACCGCTACCTGTGGCACGGAACCTCTTTGCCGCTGCTTTACGGGTTTTGAGTTTAGGCATAAACTGGCTTTAAATCGACACAATCTATAATTATAGACTAAGAATTTTGAAATGAACCGCACCTCAGGCTGAGAACATAAAAAAATTAGTATTTAGAACCACAGATGGACACAGATAAACACAGATGAATTATCTGTGTCCATCTGTGTTTATCTGTGGTTTCATTTTTCTAAGATTGACTTTTATAACAGATACCCATTAGCGGCGTTCACAACTTTGGCTAAATGAAAGTAAACTTTCAAGATAGGTGGATTCAGTGAAGGTTAACCTTTAGCTTCACTCATTTTAGGATCTAAAACGAGTTGCGAACCGGATTCGTTAACATGGTATGTCCAAGATTGTCTGTCAACTTGTACTACAACCTCCCAGCCTTTTATGGGGTTGAATTCTTTGGTACAAATTTCACCAAATTTGAATTCACAGGGATTGCCAAAGGTTTTTGCTATGACTTTGGTAATTTTTAAGTTAGCAGTTGGTATTTTGGAACGCTTTGAGGCGTCACGCAAAATTGCATTTTTAATTTCTTTTGGCAGTGCGGTTGATTGTGATGGACTGACTTTTGGATCTAATACGATTTGTGAACCAGATTTGTTGACGTGGTAAGTCCAAGAATCGTCTTGTACGCGCACAACCACTTCCCAACCTTCAATAGGGTTGAATTCCTCAGTACAAACTTCTCCAAATTTGAAGACGCAGGGATTGCCAAAGGTTTTGCGTGTCCCTTGAGTAATCTGCAACTCACGGATTGGTATGTCTGAACGCTTGGAAGCATCGCGCAAAATTGCATTTGCTATCCGTCTTGGCAAGATGTTTGAGAACTGGTTTGTGTTTTGGGATATTTGAATTTTGCTCTGGCTGCTGATCTGTCTGTGTCCAACTTTAGAAATTTGTTCAACGACAGAAGTCTGTTCAACGCTGGAAGTTTGATCAACCCGAGAAGTCTGTTCAATCCTAGAAGTTTGTTTAACGCTGGCAGAAGAAGCGATCGCAGAATTGTTTCCAGCAATTCCCAGTCCGCTGGATAACAGGCTCGTCAATGTTAGAGTCAACAAAACAGCTTTAGGGGACTTGAATGTTTTGTTAATTGCAGGATATAGTTGGTTAACGTCTTTCATAAAATACCTTTTAAAATTGGATAGGTTAGGTCGCGACTAGGGGCTATGCCCTTAGCGCGATGTTTGCTTTTTTGGTTTTGCTCTAGGAATAGAGACTACAAACTCAAGTCCCAAAGTTTCGGATTATGTGCCGATTTTCTTTTTGTCCTCGCTCGGGTTTGTTGCCAGCGTGACTATGCATTTGGGAAACTGGCGTTTGAGTGCTGGAAATACCGGACTTGGGTTTTGTTCTTGTAAATTCTCTGGTTTACTCCAAGTAAATGGAGCTTTCTTTGCCGCAGATATCCATAACAGGCGTTTTGCCCGTGTCATGGCAACGTAGAGTAAACGATACTCTTCGGCTGTTTTGAGGTGTTTTGCCTGTTCCCAAGCAGCGATGACGTTGGGTAAGGTAGATTGACCGTGGAGAGCAGCGCGAATTTGGGCACGAGCAACTTCTGATAACGTAAAGTCACCTAAAAACTGGCTTTGGGGAGGAACCCAAAATCTGCCGGGAATTAAGTTTTCATGCAGGAAAGGTATGAAAACGTAGTCCCAATCCAGCCCTTTTGCCTTATGCATGGTGATAATTGTCAGTTGACCGCGACGGGTGTATCGTGCTTCTAAGTCTTCTGTTTCCACGGGTTCAAACCGTTCGGAACTGACGATTTCACTCAAGACATTCAACATTGCCCCCATTGAAGTATTGCCCGCTATTTGCTGGTTGACTCGTTCTGCTAGTTTGTCAGCTGTTGCCAGTTCTGCTTGGTCATAATTTAGTGTCAGGGCTATAAACGAAATTAACTGATACAGAGGCAGTTCTAATCGGGCACGAAGTAAACTACGACACAAATGAGCCGCTTTTTGCACTGGTTCTAGCTGAGATGGAGCCAGAGGACCAGGATATAAAAATTCTTCGGGCAAAGTCGAAAGGGCGTTGAGGTCTTGCGTTTCAATCAATCGCCGTTGTACAAGGATTTGTAATGCCCCTTTGAGGTAGTCCGGGGAATGGGGGCGATCGCAAAATTGCAGGAGTGCCAAAATCTCCTCGGGTACATGAGAATGGCGATCGCGTTCCCCCACGTCGTAAATTAAAATTTTATGCTCTTTACACACTGAACTAAGCGCCTCTGCCAACCACCGTCCTTGGCGATTCTCCCGCACTAAAATAGCTGCGCTGATTTTGGTTGGGTTTTGGGAAAATAACTCTACAACCTTCTGGGATAATAACTCGACTGTGTGATGAATATCACGGGGTGTGTGCAGTTCCACTCCTAATCCTTCTTTTTCAGGATTAGCATCAGGTTGGGGGTCATTTGGGTCAACAGGTCGAATTTTTTGGAGACGAAAGGGGGGTGGGGAGATCGAGAGATGGGGTGACTCTTGACTCTTGACTCCGTATAAGCTATTTACCCATTCCAAAACAAAGTTGGCAGCTTCGATAATAATTCCGGTGCTGCGACCGGCTTGATCCATTGTTGCTAGTCGTTCTTGGGCGTGGCATTGTTCACAGAATTGGCGAAAGTAAATTGGGTCGGCTGGGGTGAAGGTGGAGTTAATTGCTTGGTTGGGGTCGCCAACACGGATGAGATTTGGCGGTTGGTTGGGGTAATTGGGGTCAGTGGCGAGAATGGTTAATAGTCGCGTTTGCAATGGGCTAGAATCTTGTGCTTCGTCTTCAAAAACGGCAAAAACTTGATTTTGCTCGTTTCTCCGGGCGCTTTCGTTCTCTAAGACACCCAGGGCAGCTAAAATCATGTCGTCGTAGTCAATGAAGTCACGCGATCGCATTAAATTTTGATATTGCTCGTACAATCCAGCCGCGATGCTTAAGATTTCATATTCGTCTGTGGTTTGTTTGCTTAACTTCCGCAAATCTTCCGGTGATAGCCCAGAACTTTTTGCCTCATGAATCACTGTAGTTGCCAGTTCTGGCAAGACTTCTGTCCGCAATACCGACTGACGCCGCAGTCTTTCTGTTTCCTCTCCGTCAAATTGAATACCTTCTAACAACCGAGAATAACTGCCTAAATGACTGTTAATCCATTGCTCTACAGCAGTACGAATGAAGCGGTGACTTTGGTTTGGGGTAATTAAAGTGGCATTTTCTAACTGTAAACCTGACAAATCGGGATAGCGGCTGGCTATGTTCAATGCAAGACCATGTAGCGTATGCACAACAAAGCCAGTTTGAGGTAAGGACAAATATTCCCGTAAGTATTTGCGGATTTTAGCTTTAATATTAGCAGCAGCCGAGCGCGTAAAGGTGACAACAATGAGTTGACGACGAGTGTTTCGACGTAATTCAGCGGACTGCTCATATTGATGAGCGATTGCAATTGCTGCTGCTGCTGCCATTCCTGTGGATTTGCCAGCACCGGGAACCGCTGAAACAGCTAATGAACCGGAGTGCCAGTTAGCCATGTGCTGCTGTCCGAGACGGAGGCTATTACGGATACGTGCTATGCCTGTCTCCCGCAGTGAAGACACAGGTAAATCTGGATCTACTTTTTTTGGTTGAGATTCTTGAGGCACTGATTTGTAAAATTAGCGTCTTAACCCAATAAAATTTTAGACTTTGGCTTGTAGCGATCGCTTAAGCGCTTACTACGAACCTATTATTAGCTAGTAGCTAAGGAATGGCTAATCGTAAACTTTATCTACATTATCTTGGATTGGTTGGGGCGATCGCCCTGGGTGCAATCTTGCGCTTTTGGCATTTAGATCTAAAACCGTTGTGGATGGATGAGGTCATTACTGCCATTTTTAGCTTTGGCAAAAGCTACAATAATGTGCCTTTGGATGTCTTGTTACCCCTTGAACGTGTGCCAGAGATTTTTACTATCCAACCTGGGGTCAGTTGTTCTCAAATTGCCAAAAACCTTGCTACCCAGTCTACCCATCCGCCATTATTTTTTTGCTGGATGTACAGTTGGTTGGAGTTGTTAAGCCCAGTAGGAAGTGAATGGATCGCCAAATTGCGATTCCCAGCAGCGTTTTTTGGTGTAGGTGCAATTGTAGCAATTTACTCTCTTAATCGTATTGCCTTTTTCCGATCAGCGGGGATCATAGGAGCAGCTTTTATGGCTGTTTCCCCTTTAGCCGTTTACCTTTCCCAAGAAGCACGACACTACACATTGCCGATGCTCCTCATCACTTTAGCGTTACTGGGGCTGGTGCAAATTGTGAAAGATATTGAAAGGCAGCAGAAAGTTAGATTTTGGGTTTGGCTGCAATGGGCAATCATGAATAGTATCGGTCTTTATGTTCACTACTTTTGCACTCTTGCCTTCATTGCCCAAATTGCTACGCTACTGGTGCTGATCTGCTGGTATAGGGCAAACATTATGAACAAACGCCAAATTTGGCTAGCACTCATTTTATCTACGAGTGTTGTTGCGATTAGCTTTTTGCCCTGGCTACCAATGGTAGTCAATGACTATAACCGCGCTGAAATCGATTGGCTGCAATCTCCAAAAAATATTTCCCCATTTTATCAAACTCTCATTAGCTGGCTACTGATGGTGATTTCTCTACCTGTAGAAAATCAGCCTTTTGCAATTGCATTTCTCTTGGGTTTGTCTATGCTTTTGTTTGGCATATGGGTGGGTTGGCAAGTTTTTCAAGGGTTAAAGCAGCTATTATATGAACAATCAACGCATCTAGCTACATTTACTCTCTTAAGTTTCTCTGTTTGGGTGTTATTAGAATTCTTTGCCATTGCCTATTTATTAGGCAAAGATATTACTGCTGTTCCCCGTTATCACTTTGTTTATTACCCTGCTTTTTGCGCTCTCCTATCTGCCAGTTTTGCTCAAGTAAACAAAAAAGA
Organism: Mastigocladopsis repens PCC 10914; assembly: GCF_000315565.1. Classification (NCBI taxonomy): domain Bacteria; kingdom Bacillati; phylum Cyanobacteriota; class Cyanophyceae; order Nostocales; family Symphyonemataceae; genus Mastigocladopsis; species Mastigocladopsis repens. The sequence continues at coordinate 2,278,083 of NZ_JH992901.1, forward strand.
AAAAATAAGAAAAAAATGCATATTCAATGTTCATTCTTCAATCTTTATTCTTTTGATTGTTGGTATTCTCAGTTGTGTTTTTGTTGTTTCCGATTTAGTGTTTCAAAAACCCTTTGAGCCTGGGAAAGTCGCGCAAAATATGAACCAAGACCCCTCTATTCCGCTGATGATGGTGGTGGGATACAGAGATTACCAAGATGTAGCGTTAGGGTTAAGTTTCGCTTTAGCGCTGGAACCACTTAGGGGAGTCGGAGAAGACAAATTAATCTCTTCATCCCCTTCATCTAATGTTGCTTTCTTCAAACAATCACCAGACTTTGCCTCTGTCTTGCAAAAACTTTCCCAACTTCCTACACCAACTGCAACTCATCTCAATTTATGGGTTGTTGGTCCGGGAAGAAAACGCCGAGACTATCCACAGCAAATAGCAGTTTCCCAGCAAATGACTTGCTCCAAAGATTCTTTGCAGTACTATCGCATTGGTGTTCCCTATCAGCTATATCACTGTAAGAACTGAAAATTTAACAAAAGTCAAAAGTCAAGATTCAACAGAAAAATTAGGTAGGATGAAAATCGCTACCCATATTTTTTTTTCATCCCTTCAGTAGGGTTGACAATTGCACATAATCTTTGGGCTGCTTGGGGCAAGTCAATTAACAAATAAAGAGAGTTCAAGCTGCTATAGCTGATTTAATAAATGAATAAGCGTGTCATTTGCTCGTTTGGTCTCCTTCATACGGCTGTTTCCGTCTGGTACTCTCCCTTCCTAATTTCCTTATATGGAGGTTTTTGTCATGGCACAGCCTGTTCATGGAACGCTCACTGATACCATCTGGCCCAGCCTGCCCCTTACAGAATGGCAAGATACATATGCAACGCTACATATGTGGACTCAGATCATCGGCAAGGTTCGGCTGGCGCTGGCTCCCAAGCTCAACCACTGGTGGCAGTCTACTCTATATGTAACACCCCATGGTTTAACAACCTCTTCAATCCCTTACGGAACACGTACCTTTGAGATGAGCTTTGACTTTCTTGAACACCACTTACAAATCGAGACTAGTGATGGCAGCACCCGAAGAATACCGCTTGTTCCTCGCTCTGTGGCTGACTTTTACCAGGATGTTATGAGCATACTGAGTGCGAGCGGTATCGAAGTCCGGATTTGGACGATGCCGCAAGAAGTAGCAGAGCCAATTCCCTTTGAGCAGGATTATAAACATACAGCTTACGATCCAGAGTACGCACAGCGGTTATGGCGTATTCTTGTGCAAGTAGATCGGGTGATGACAGCATTCCGCTCACGTTTTATTGGTAAATGCAGCCCTGTGCATTTTTTCTGGGGGAGTTTTGACCTGGCTGTGACTCGCTTCTCTGGGAGTCGTGCTCCAGAGCATCCGGGTGGGGTTCCTAATATGGCAGATTGGGTAACGCGAGAGGCTTACTCGCATGAGGTAAGCAGCTGTGGCTTCTGGCCTGGTGGCGGGGCAGTCGTTGAACCTGTTTTTTACTCCTACGCCTACCCAGAACCGGAGGGGTTCCGAAATTACCCCGTGCAGCCAAAAGAGGCGTTCTACAGTTCTCAGATGCAAGAGTTCATCCTGCCATATGAGGTAGTGCGGCAGGCTAATGATCCGGATGCAGTACTCCTTGCCTTCTTGCAAAGCACCTACGATGCAGCTGCAAATTTAGGAAATTGGGAACGAGCAGCGTTGGAATGCACTCCAGTCTTACAAATCTAGCTAAGGTAGTACCGAAATGTTTGCCTTCGCGAACATCTCTGCTTTAGGATTGCCGTATTTTTCGCTCTAGAGGTACAAAAAATCATGCAACACCATAAAGAAGGGGCGGGGAAAACATCCCGACGCAGTTTTTTGGGACAGGCACTGACCGCAGCCGGAACGGCTATAGCCGCTCCTTCGTTGGTCAATCAGGCAACCGCAGCAAAGGACACGGTTCAAGGTTCCGAAGGTGAGATGGCTGTGGCACTTACCGTTAATGGAGAACAGCGAAGCCTCAACCTTGAGCCGCGTGTGACACTCCTAGATGCCCTGCGCGATCGCCTGGGACTAGTGGGCAGCAAAAAAGGGTGCGATCACGGGCAGTGTGGAGCCTGTACTGTTCTTGTCGATGGTCAGCGAGTTTATTCCTGCCTTGCTCTGGCAGTGATGCAGGAGGGCAAGGCAATTGTCACTATTGAAGGGCTGGCGAAGGGTGATACTCTCCATCCTATGCAGACGGCGTTCATTGATAACGATGGCTTTCAGTGTGGCTATTGCACACCAGGACAGATTTGCGCCTCTGTTGCTCTACTTGATGAAGTCAAACGGGGCTGTACCAGCGCTGTCACGCCGGATTTGGCTCGTCCGCCACAGCTAGCTGAACTCTCCGAGGCTGAAATTAAGGAGCGGCTGAGTGGCAATCTCTGTCGATGCAGCGCTTACAACGGCATTGTGGCAGCAGTGCAGCAGGTAGCTGGACAAAAACCACCTTCTCCTGTCGCAGATGTGATGGTCACTGAACCCAAGGAGATACCCGCATGAACAACTTTACTTACATCCGCACTACCTCGGTAAAAGATGCAGTTCAACGGGCAACGACTGACCAAAATGCGATATTTATTGCAGGCGGTACAAACTTGGTTGACCGCCTCAAAGTCTTCCTGGATGAACCATCGCAACTGATTGACATTTCCCGGCTTCAGATGCAGCGCATTGAACGGACAACTAAGGGCGGTCTTCGCATTGGAGCGCTGGTGACAAACACAGCGTTAGCTGACCATCCCGATGTCCGCCGCGACTACCCGCTGCTTGGGCGCGCGATTCTATCCGGCGCGTCTCAGCAAATTCGCAACATGGCGACCGTAGGCGGAAACCTACTACAGCGCACCCGCTGTCCTTACTACTACGATACCGCCTTCCCCTGCAACAAACGAGAGCCTGGAACCGGCTGTCCAGCAGTAACGGGCATCAATCGTATGCACGCCATCCTTGGTGCCAGCGACCAGTGTTTGGCAGTTCACCCGTCGGATATGTGCGTGCCCCTTGCGGCTTTAGATGCTGTGGTTGAGGTGGAAGGACCTAAAGGCAAGCGGCAGATACCTTTTACAGATTTCCACCGTCTACCGGGAAACACACCTCAACGAGACGCGAACCTGGAGCAGGGTGAACTGATTACCGCTGTTATCCTGCCCCCGGTGGCGTTTGCTAAGTCGGGGGTTTACCTGAAGTTACGCGATCGCGCCTCCTATGCCTTTGCGTTAATTTCTGTAGCAGCTGCCATTGACTTGGCTGGTGAGCGCATCAAAGATGTTCGCTTGGCAATGGGCGGCGTAGCCCATAAACCCTGGCGACCAACCCAAGCAGAGAAGTTTTTGATTGGCAAGACTGCTAACACCGAAACATTTCAACAGGCAGCAGAAATTGCACTTCGGGAAGCTAAACCCTTAAGTCACAACGGTTTCAAAGTTGATTTGGCAAAGCGGGCAATTCGCCGTGCGCTCACGGTTTCAGCCAAAGGAGGAGGTGTCGTATGAACAAAGTGATTGGGACTGGCGTCAGCCGCAAGGACGGACGGGCAAAGGTTATGGGCACGGCTACCTACGCTGCCGAACATCAAATTCCGGGTCTGGTTCACGGTTATGTCGTCACCGCCAGCATCGCCAATGGGCAAATTAAAAGCATCGACACACGCGCAGCAGAAAAAGCGCCTGGAGTTGTGAGTGTTTTTACGCACAAAAACGCGCCAAAGGTGTTTATGCCAGCCAACGACTTTCAGACCTCAAAAATCTACGAGGCTCGTCTGCCGTTGTCGGATGATAAGGTTTACTACGGAGGGCAAATTATCGGCTTGGTAGTGGCAGACACCTTCGAGCGGGCACGTCACGCGGCGCATTTGGTAAAGGTCGAATACGCAACCCAAACGCCACTCGTAGATGCTACAAAAGCTACTTTCAAGGAGGCTCCACCCCAGTCGGGTGAGGAGCTAAAGTTCGAGAAGGGGAATTTTGCGGCAGGGGTGGCAAGTGCAACAGCGAAAATTGAAGCCACATACAAAACTTCTACTGAAATGCACGCGCCGATGGAACCCCATGCCATCATTGCCCACTGGCAAGATTCAGACTCACTCACTGTTTACGAGCCGTCCCAGTGGGTGGCGGGAACCCAGCGCACCTATGCAGAACTCTTTGGACTCCCGACCGAGCGGGTGCGTGTTGTTACACCCTTTATCGGTGGTGCCTTCGGCTCTAAAGCCTTCCCCTGGCCTCACGGCATTCTTTGTGCTGCGGCTGCTCGTAAACTCCAGCGTCCTCTCAAAGTCGTCCTCAGCCGACGGCAAATGACAGCGAACACAGGACACCGCTCTGAAACTGAGCAAACTATCCGTTTAGGAGCAACCGCCGACGGTAGCCTAAGTGTGATTGACCATGAGGTAAAATCCTGCACCTCGCCAGTGGAAGCCTTCGCAGAACCCTGTACGAAGATCACGCCAGTTATGTACGCTGCGCCAAATCTGCGACTGAAGCAGGAACTGGCGGTGATGAACATCGGCACACCAACATTCATGCGCGGACCAGGAGAGAATTCTGGGATGTGGGCACTAGAGTCGGCGATGGACGAACTCGCCTGGACGCTAAAGATTGATCCAGTGGAACTGCGCCTGAAAAATGAAGCTAAGGAGGACCAGCGCAAGGGACTGCCATTCTCAGCGAAGCATTTTGCTGACTGTTTACGGGTAGGTGCCGAGCAATTTGGTTGGAAAGACAGACCAAAACAGCCGCGCGCGCTGACACGTGATGGCAAACTCGTTGGTTGGGGGATGGCGGCGGCAACCTTCCCTGGCTTGCGGCGTGCAGCATCAGCTAAGGTGCGGCTGCTACCAGACGGTACGGCACATATCCTCACCGCAGCCAATGATATGGGCACTGGCGCATATACTGTTGTTGCTGCCACAGCAGCAGACGCACTGGGGTTAAGCGTCGAAAAGGTACGGGTGGAACTGGGCGACTCGTTGCTACCAGATGGCGGCTTGGCGGGTGGGTCTATGATGACAGCATCCCTCGTCCCTGCGGTGATGGCAGCTTGTCAGCAAGTCCTCAAAACTGCTAAAGCGAAGACCGCACAGGAGGCATTTGCGACTCTGGGTCAGTCTGGACGGGCAGCGTTTGAGGCAACAGCATCCTCCGCTCCCGGTGAAGAGGGGAAGAAATGGGCGTTCCAGTCCTGGGGCGCACATTTTTGCGAAGTCAGTGTGGATGAGGAAATCGGACGCTTACGGGTGACGCGTTGGGTGTCAGTGATGGATATTGGGCGAGTTATCAATGCCAAGACAGCAGCTTCTCAGGTACGTGGCGGTGTGATTATGGGTACTGGGCAAGCCCTGATGGAGGAGTGCCACGTTGATCCAAACATCGGCTATCCTGTAGTCTATGACCTCGCCACCTATCACTTCCCGGCTCACGCAGACATTCCTCGCATTCAGGTAGCCTTTGTCGGCGAACCTGACCTCAACTTCAACCCAGCAGGCGTACGCGGTTTAGGTGAAATTGGCATCACAGGTGTTTCAGCAGCGATCGGCAACGCCCTTTACCATGCCACAGGTAAACGTATCCGTGATTTACCTATTACACCTGACAAGTTGTTGTGATAAGCCTTTGGAGGTAATGTTACTAAAATAAGGCAGCGGGAGCTAAAGGCACAAGGGGAAGAAAAGGAAAAAACTGAAAGGCTTATGGCACAATATGGTTCAGTTAGGGGGTATTTGTAACAATTTCACTTAATGTCCAGACGTGCCATGGCACGTCTGGACATTAAGTGTCGCACCTAAAAAAATCTTATCTGAACTGTATTGGGCAAAACCACTTTTGCTTATAAATGTCCTTTTAGCGTCAAAATAATCAAGGATTCATTTGTTCATCTGACTTTTAGTTTCTATGACTCATCAGCAAAGTGATGCTAAAAACTCTCCTGCGTCGTCGCGCGTATGGCGAAGTTTACAAGAAAATTTTACTCTGATTGTGATCGCCTTATGCTTGGCACTCTTGATTAGGACTTTTGTCGCTGAACCTCGTTACATCCCTTCAGATTCTATGTTGCCAACCTTACATCAGGGCGATCGCCTGGTGGTGGAAAAAATCTCCTATCTTTCTCACTCCCCAAAGTTGGGCGATATCGTTGTTTTTCAGCCACCAGAGGAACTGCAACATCGGGGATATCTCAAAGACCAAGCTTTCATTAAGCGTATTATTGGCACGCCTGGAAAGAAAGTAAGCATTGCAGGTGGCAAAGTTTACATCAATGGGCAACCAATACAAGAAGACTATATCGCTGAACCACCAATCTTACCAATGGAAGGGCGGCAAGTTCCTACTGAGGAATTTTTTGTCATGGGAGATAACCGCAACGATAGTAACGACTCCCGCTACTGGGGGTTTTTACCTAAACAAAATATTATCGGTCGCGCTGTGTTTCGCTTTTGGCCTCTTGATAGAATTGGGTTTATTTAACTGTAGAGACGTAGCAATGCTACGTCTCTACATTAAAATCGGAGATAGTACATCAACTGGGCAATGACATCACTAGATAGATTCAATCTCCGCTGAAAATCAGCCAAGTTACGGTAAAGTCCCGCAGATAAACGTTCTTGCACCACCGCCTGCGCGAGAGATAAATCCATAAATGGCACTGTTGCCAGAATCTCAACCGTTGCTGTGTTAGGGTTTACTGTATGGCTTTTAAGAGCTAGAGATTCATCGTCGTAATAACTGAAATTCAGAATTGGCTTGAGTGGCTCTAGCCTTTGTACTGGTAGACTCAAAGCTGCGGCAATATCGTCGATACAATAAAATTTTATACCCGCGCGCGAAAGTTCCACAAGCGATCGCGCTTGGTGAATTGATAAACCAGGTAGGCGTAACCAATCATCAACAGTTGCTTGATTAGCATCAATACAGATACCTAGTTGCGCGGCGATCGCAATTTCTTCTGCTGATTGTAGTCGGTAGTAGGGGTCGTTGAGCAGCTTGGAGCGGAGTTTTTGCAACTTGGGGTTTAAAGGTAGCCAATTTTTCATTTTGGTTGCTTGCTTTAAGAATTTTGGTCTAGCAACTGGCGGCGCTTTTGCTCAAATTCATACTCAGAAATCAATCCATCCTGGCGTAAACTTTCTAACTCCCGTAAAGCTTGAGCAAGTGCTCCGACTTGATGACTGGCGTAGTGGGAGTTTTTGATAGCTGATTTACCTAAATTAAAATTCCGGTCGAAAGCTTCTTCGTCTTGAGCTAAAAACCAAACTCCTTCAATGGCGCTAGCGACCTTGGGAATGGGTGTCCAGGAAAGCAAAACATACAGCAGACCCCACAGTGGTTGTCCTAAATAAAACTTATGTAATCCTGAAATTGTCAGCGTCCCGGAAAAAGCTAAAATTGCGGCAATGCTTCTGCTTTTTCGCTGATTAAACATAATTAAAGCACCATAATAAATTCAGTATTGCTGCTATCCTAGCTGAAACCCAATATCTGAATCTACACTGGGGACTTCCATGTCATTTGTTTTGAAATTATTAACAGAGTTTTAAAAGTCAAAACTCTTGACTCCGCGAAGCGGTCAAGTGTTGAAATTGCGGTAAAAAACCGTACTCAAACCGAAGCTTGTTTTCTAGATTATTTCTCTAGACTAAAATAAAGCTAGAAGCACCAAGTATTAGAGCTACTGAGTCTCACTGCTCAGTGGAGTGTAGGATAAGATGGGATTCTTTGATTCTGACATAGTTCAGCACGAAGCCAAGCAATTATTTGAAGACTATCAAGCACTCATAAAGCTTGGCAGCAACTACGGCAAATTTGACCGCGAGGGCAAAAAGCTGTTTATTGAACAGATGGAAGCCATGATGGAGCGATATCGCATCTTTATGAAGCGTTTTGAGCTATCAGAAGATTTCATGGCACAAATGACTATAGAGCAGCTCAAAACTCAGTTAAGTCAATTTGGTGTGACTCCCCAACAAATGTTTGACCAAATGCACTTCACCCTACAGCGGATGAAAGCAGAACTTGGGACACAACAGTAAACAAACAAAGAGTTATGAGTTAGGAGATCTGAATTCACTCAGAACTCCTAACTCATAACTCTAATTTGATTTAGGGCGAGAAAACTTGTAAGGTGACTTAAAGTTCTCAGCAGGTACATCCTTAAGCGCCCTCAACATAAAATCGCGCCAAATTGGAGCAACCATAGTACCACCCGTCGCACCGCTCGCCAAGGTTCTGTTGTCGTCCCGACCCACCCAAACAGCAGTGGTTAACTGGGGTACAGTACCGACAAACCAAATATCCTTCTCAGAGGAAGTTGTTCCTGTCTTCCCTGCTGCTGGGCGACCTATTGCTGCGTTTTTCCCAGTACCATCATTAATGACAGAGCGCATCACATCAATAGTTGCTGCTGATGCCCACGGGTCAAGTATTTGCTGAGGTTTGGGTGTATTGTCAAGCAACACGTTGCCACTACTATCAGTCACACGGGCAATAATCGTCGTTGGCGACTGCCAGCCATAATTCGCAAAGGTAGCATAAGCACCTGCCATTTCCAACGGTGTCATACCAATAGCACCTAAAGGTAGAGAAGTCACAGGTTCCATCGGACTCATAATACCCAAGGTGCGGCAGGTTTCGACAACCTTATTCATCCCTACAGCCTTGCCAATCTTAATCACAGGAATATTACGAGATAGCTTTAGAGCAGTGCGGATTGACATTGCTCCCCCATAGCCACCATCGTAGTTTCGTGGGTGGTACCAACCGTCACCATCTCGATAGCTCACGGGGCTATCGTACACTGTTGTCTCTGGTCCATATTTACCACTAGCAAAGGCAGTGTAGTAAACAAACGGTTTAAAAGCAGAGCCTGGTTGCCGATAAGCTTGAGTTGCGCGGTTAAACTCGCTGGTTTTAGGATCTACACCACCCACCAGCGCTTTGACAAAATGGGTGCGGGGGTCAATTGCAACTAGAGCAATTTGGTTCTTAGATAACCCTTGTCCGCGCAGTCTTTGATGCCACTTACTAACAGTGCTCTCCGCCATCTGTTGGAAGTTGGTATCAACTGTCGTTTGAACTCGCATTCCGCCCTTGAGCAGTGCCTCACGACCAAACTTTTTCGCTATCTCCTGCGCCACAGCGTTAGTCACATAAGGCAAGGCGCTTCCTTGGAACGACCTAATCTTACCCAGTTTAATTGGTTGTTTGAGGGCTTTGTCGTATTCTTGTTGCGTGATCCAGCCCAATTCCTTCATCCGCCCCAAAACGATTTTCTGCTGCTCTTTTGCCTTAGCCATGTTGACAAATGGGCTGTATTCTTCCGGCGCTTGGATCAAACTCGCCATCATCGCCGACTCAGCTAAGGTTAAATATTCTGCCGACTTATTAAAGTAACTACGTGCTGCTGTTTGTACACCATAGTTGTTATGACCCCAATAAACTTGGTTGAGGTACATTTCTAAAATTTGGTCTTTGGTGAGAATTTGCTCTAAGCGAATTGCCAGTACCGCTTCTGCTATCTTACGAGTAAAGGCACGCTTTTGAGACAAAAACAAGTTCTTCACCAACTGCATGGTGATAGTTGAGCCACCCTCGCGAACCCCACCTGCTGTCCAGTTGGTAACGACTGCACGTCCGACACCTTTGGGATTAATACCGTGGTGATAGTAAAAGTCGCTGTCTTCACTCGCCAATACTGCCCGTTTTAGCTCAGGAGAAATTCTATCTAACGATACGACTTCACGATTGGCTTCTCCATGGATACTGGTTAACAATTTACCTTTGATGTCATAGATATAAGTCGTTTCTGAGGGCAAGAAGCTGCGTAATTGCCTGACATCAGGTAAATTCCGGAAACTAACGGCTAAGCCAACCAGTCCTCCCGCTACAATAGAACTTGCCAGCATAGTGACGGATAGTAGAGTACCGCCAGCTACCTGACCGACTCCTTTGAGAAACTCAAAACCCGAGGCAGCTTGCTGATGTTGTGGCTGCTTATCTTGAAAAGTGCTGGACGACACGGCGATTTCACTTCCTCACTATAAATATAAGTGTAATGTCTTGGGTGAAGCAAGGCGGTTAATTTTTTGCAATTATATTAATTTGGCAGACGAAAGTCATACAAATTGTCAGTGACCATAACCAACCCTACTTTGATAGTGCAAAGCGTAAACAGTCAATCTCCTAGTAGTATGACGCAAGATTTTTCTTGGCTGCGTCGTGGTATTTCTGAAATTTTCCCACAACCTACTGATTCCGATAGTGACGTTGAAAGTCTCGAAAAGCGCTTGGCGACAACCGAGCGACCTTTAAGGGTCAAATATGGAATTGATCCCACGGGGGCAGAGATTCATTTAGGTCATAGCATACCAATGCGAAAACTGCGAGCGTTTCAAGATGCAGGTCATAAGGCAGTACTCATTATTGGTGATTTTACCGCTCGCATTGGTGATCCGACCGGTAAATCTGAGGTACGCCGTCAACTGACGGAAGAAGACGTGGCGAAAAATGCCCAAACTTTTCTTGACCAAGTACGACCGATATTGGATTTCGATACACCAGGAAGGCTGGAGGTGCGTTACAACTCTCAATGGCTCTCTAAGCTGGACTTGGGCAAAATTGTGGAATTACTCTCCACAATGACAGTGGGGCAGATGTTGGCTAAAGAGGGCTTCGCTGATCGCTATAAAAAAGAGAATCCCATTTTTCTTCATGAGTTCCTGTACCCCTTGATGCAAGGCTATGATTCTGTTGCTGTTGAGGCAGATGTGGAATTAGGAGGGACAGACCAAAAATTTAACATTGCGGTAGGACGGGATTTACAGCGCCATTTTGGCCAAAAACCCCAGTATGGCGTGTTGCTGCCAATTTTGATTGGCTTGGATGGTGTACAAAAAATGTCCAAGTCTCTAGGTAATTATGTGGGTTTATTAGAACACCCAACTCAGAAATATCAGAAGCTGCAACAAGTTCCAGATAATCAGTTGGAGGAATATTTTACACTCCTGACAGATTTGTTATTGGACAAGCTACCAGAAAATCCACGCGATCGCCAAAAACTGCTAGCGCAGGAAATTGTTAAACAGTATCACGGCGAACAAGCTGTTAAGGATATTGAGGCGGGTGACGTTCCAGAATTTTCCCTCGAGCAAGTCCAGTTTCCCGCTAAACTAGCTTACATCCTGAATATCAGTGGCTTGTGCAAAAGTAGCGGAGAAGGCAGACGGAAAATTCAAGAAGGTGGAGTGCGGCTAGATGGCGATCGCATCACGGACATTGATACCACTTTTCAAGATTCCACGGAATTGCACGGACGAGTTTTACAACTGGGAAAAAACAAGTTTGTCCGCCTGATACCTTAAATGCCTTGCGTCTTTACACCCCACTCCCCATTTCTGTGCAAAAGTCATCAAAAGATATTTAGAACCACAGATTAACACAGATGAATCATCAGTGTGCATCTGTGTTAATCTGTGGTTTAATTTTCAAAAAATTGATTTTTGCCAGAGGCTTAATGAATACAAAAGAGCGAATTATAGTACCTCTAGATGTGCCGGATGAGCAAGCAGCGATCGCCCTCGTTGAACGGCTTGAACCCGTCACTTTCTGGAAGGTTGGCTTGGAGTTATTCACAAGCACAGGACCAAAAATTCTGGAGGTGCTACAATCTCGGCAAAAACGTATTTTTCTGGATTTGAAGTTTCACGATATCCCCAACACTGTTGCTGCTGCTTGTCGTGCGGCTGCTCGTTACGGTGTAGATTTGTTGACAATTCATGCTACATCTGGTAAAGATGCCCTAAAAGCAGCAACTGAGGCGGCACTTGCAGGGGCAACAGATGCAGGTGTGAAACCGCCAAAGTTAATAGCAATTACGCTGTTGACGAGTCTTTCTTCCAGACAGCTAGCGTTTGATTTGAAAATACCCCTAGAATTACCAGAATATGCTCTGCAAATGGCTCTGTTGGCTCAAGAGATGGGCTTAAATGGGGCAGTTTGCTCTCCCCAAGAGGTGGCACAATTGCGGCAAACTTGTGGAGATGATTTTTTGCTAATTTGTCCGGGGGTACGTCCAACTTGGGCGCAAGCAGGTGATCAGGCGCGATCGCTCACTCCTGCACAAGCCTTCAAAGCAGGAGCAGATTATCTTGTCATTGGGCGTCCCATCACCGCATCTGCCGATCCAGAGTTAGCCTGGAAGAGGATTTGCGAGGAGTTAGTAACAGTGACATGAAGTCAGGAGTCAAAAAGAAAAATAAAAGCTTGTGGCTTCTTTGTTGTGGCTTCTGGCTATTGATCTTAAATACTTTAGATAACTCAGTAAAAGCCAAGAACCTCACCCCCACCCCCTCTTCGTTAGCCCAGAGCGGAGCTGTTGGAGGGAAGAAGTCTTCTTGCGCTCATCAAAATCTAGAAGCATTAACGACTCAGCTTTTGCAAGATTTACCCAGCTATGCCAATCGTGCCAGTCAACGTGCCCGTCGCTTAAGCAGGGCAACTGACGTTTACAGTTATATGGTCGTCGCAGGAAGACCTGAGTTTACACCACTGCCTCTTAACTCTACTGGAGACACGGCAGATTCACTGAAAACCGCGTCAGCTGGAGTGGAGCAAGTCTTTTTTACGACTTTAGAGCGACAGTACACCGCTGGTAAGGCAGTTCAATTACAGCAATTTCACTGGTTGCTTTTAACAAAAACAAAGAGTGATTGGCGTTTTGTAATGATGTTTTCCCAAACAGGTTTGCATCCTAAGAGCCAGCCCCCTACACCACCACGGGATAGTAGTAATGGTGACATTGCTCAAGCGATCAATGCCTGGTTGCGAGATTGCCAAGCGGGAAGCGTGCGCGTGCGTTCTAGGAATTTGGAAGACTCGCCTCAAAAGCCTCCACCATCACAACCGCCGCCACCGCCATCAAAGCCTCCACTGTCGCAACCGCCGCCACCGCCATCAAAGCCTCCACTGTCGCAACCGCCACCAGAGTCATAGCTGCTACCGCTGTCATATCCCCCAGCATCACCACCGTACCAACCACTGTAGCTGCTACCAAGAGAAGAACGGTTACGAGATTTGCGTTTACCACCTCTAAATGAAGTGCTTGGAACTTTAAGAATTAGCACCACTAGCACAACTATAAATAAGATAGAGAACCAGCCCAACATCAGCTTTCTCCTTGGCAATAATAGGTAACTCCACGCTCAACCATCTGCCCCAAATTGACGAATACCTTTGGACTAAGGGTTATTAGCTACTGGAAAAATTGTATTCCTTAATAGGAATACAGTTAACTACTAAGTGAAGCGACAGGATTCCGGATTTTATGTCAAACTTTTGGTAAATTATATAATGCTTGCCAGCTACTGGTTATTCTGGATTTCATCAAACTTAGCACGGACTGCTTGTATATCTTGCCACGTTAACCACTTAGGGCTGCCGACTTCACGGGATTGATTCCGTAACAAATAAGACGGGTGGAAAATCGGCATACATAACCGCCCATCCCACTCCATCCACTGTCCACGAATTTTGGTAATCCCGCGCTTATCACCAGTTAAGCCTTTTACAGCCGTTGCACCTGCTAAAAGAATAATTTTTGGGTCAACTAGGCGAATTTGTTCCAATAGATAAGGTTTGCAAGCCTCCATTTCTTCAGTAGTGGGAACCCGGTTTTCTGGTGGTCTACACTTGTTGATATTACTGATAAATACATCTTTCTCTGTATCTAACTTGACGGATGCCAAAATTTTCTCTAGCAACTGTCCTGCTTTTCCAACAAAAGGCAACCCAGTTTCGTCTTCAGTTTGACCGGGTGCTTCCCCAATGACAATAATAGGCGCTTTGAGATTGCCACGTCCGACAACAGCATGAGTACGTGTGTCTCCCAATAAGCAACGGTGACACTGGTTACAATGCTGTGCCACTTCGGTCATGTCGGCATAGGTTCCAGAAGGAATGGGAATTTTAGCGTCTGTGGGAATTAGCTCTTTTTGGTCATTTGAGTCAAAGTTTGAGTCCCCGAAGAGGCTTAGTTGTTGTTCGTTGCTCATGAATATTCTTATCTGTTAGCGCAAATACAAGCTATTGGGTTTGAGTATTCTTACCAGGGGTGTAGATTAACCTAACTTAATTCGGGTGATTGAATTAAGAATTTTCTTCGGGTTGTGTTTGTGCTGGTTTAACAACGACGCGACCATTTTCCACAACAGTGCAGTTTTTAGATCTGCTTTTGCCATTGTTGGCTGGCGCGTCTGGGCACTGCATTTCAGCACAATGTTTTTTATGGTAGTAAATATTTTGCTCTTGTTGTTGATTAAGGGTGACAGCACAACAAGCAGACGTGGTGAACGACATATTCTAGTACTCTAATCTCTGTATATTATTATCGCTCGATTAAGCTTTAGCTTTACGGCAAATGTTTGTCTAGAAATTTTGTAAGTAAAAATACTCAATATTCAATTTTGCTTTGAGTATAAATGTCTATTACAAAGCGAAGACTTGCTGGCAAACACTATTCTCAATTGAGAATGAATGAGTTGTATGAAGTTTTGGAATAATGTGCATATTCGTGCTAGGACGCTGCTCGATGACTGGAGAAACTCGCTTTCTTATCCACTCTCCTTAATATGAAATTATAGCAAAAATCTAGCAAAACTGACTATGATGTTTACTCGGAGTCAACAAGTGTTTGTATTGACTCAGATATTGATTTCCTTATAACCACTCTATATAAACCTAGTGGGTGTCATCAAATCAAAAATGAGGAATCAAATTGACAAGCATCCTACCCAGTGGTAAGGTTTGTCAAGTCGGCAGCTTCAATTTTATTGTTGAACTTGATAAAGCTATAATTGCTAGGGCGCAGAGCGAAGCTCTTACTCTAAATTTTTTCCAGAATATCGAGGCTTTTTGTTCATAATCTTAGCTCAACTCTTTAGTCTGCAATAGTCACAAGATTATTTTGCAATAAATGTATTGACATATTTCTGTCATATTTGCACCTCACACTAAAAGTAGGTTGTCAATAGATATCAACTTCAATTACATGAGTTGGTACAAAGGGGTTG
This sequence comes from Mastigocladopsis repens PCC 10914, assembly GCF_000315565.1. NCBI lineage: Bacteria > Bacillati > Cyanobacteriota > Cyanophyceae > Nostocales > Symphyonemataceae > Mastigocladopsis > Mastigocladopsis repens. Next base: position 2,293,182 of record NZ_JH992901.1, read on the forward strand.
ATGATTATTAATGCTGAAATTTTTAACTGTAGGTGCTGTCATTGCTGCTGTTCTTAACACGCCAGTGAACGGCAGTTTATTAACTTCAGCGGAAAGCGTTGCTAATCAGAAAGTGAAAGCTAGTACATCAAATTTAGTAGTAACAGTCAATGCTCATGCTGAGTTGACTAATGCTCAAACTTCAATAAATTTCCCAGAGTCTAGTAATACTCCAGAAGTGGTAGAACAAATAGACCCAACAGGGATCATGTTAGGTTTATTTGTGCTTGGTAGCGCTGCTATTGCAGTTGTTCTTAGTACACAAGATGGCAATAATCGCTGGAAATCAATTTCACAAAAAAGCAAAACAGATACCATTCTTCTGAAACAAGCAAGTCGTAGACTTCAGCAGAAACTTTTGAGTCTTTTGCATAATGACTGGGATGCAGCAAACCGCCTTTTAGCCAAAGTTAAAATGAAAAATCCTAATCGGTCGGTTGATTGGTATGTAGAGAAAGTCATTTACGACTTAGAACGAGATAGGGCGTAGCACAGCGTCCTAACGGGCAATTGGCTTTGCCAGTGCTCTCTAGGCGATGCTCCTAGAGGGAGCCGCCTTGGGCGATCGCAGCGAGGGTATTAGAGTCAAGTCTTTTGTATTAATCCCCTAATGGGGGATTAATACAGTTGATTTTTTTATCTGTAATTTTGATATTTTTTTATGTTATTGCCATTAACTAAGTGACTACTACAAAGCCTAAAATCCTTTTATACCAATACTTTTCATGTTGTAGATCAACTAATCCAACAGAAATTCTTGAGTTGTAGGCAACATTTTTCTACCACTTCAATGGTTATAGGATAGTTAGCTAGAAGCCATATGAAATGCAAATTCCAAACTACTCTAAGCTATGGCGTTCAGAACATCCAACGACCAAGGAAGAACAAATCATGATTGACTTCAGCCTCACTCTCGAACAGCGGATGTTGCAGTCAAAAGCGCGTAACTTTGCCTTAAGAGACATTAAGCCTATCGTTCAAATCATTGAGGAATCTGATAATCCAGAAATTGAACCTTGGGATTTCTGTCAAAGTATATTCCGCAAGGGAGCTGAACTGGGATTCACGTCATTGTTGCTTCCAACAAAGTACGGTGGGTTGGGTGGAAAATGTATAGATATCGTTTTGGTTTTGGAAGAACTGGGTGCTGCTGATGTCAGTATTGCTTGTAGCTACTTCAATCTCACCGCTGCGATGTCGCTTTTCGTAACTAGGGCTGGAACGAGCGAACAGCAAGAGCGGATATTATCGCATGTCCGTTCTGGGGAGCCTCATCTGTTCAGCGCCGCAGAGAGTGAGCCAAACGTAGCAACCTCAGATTTATTCTGTCCGATACCAGATGCCAACATTGGAATCAAGACCTTTGCACAACGCGATGGCGATGCATACGTCCTCAATGGTAAAAAGTCATCGTTAGTGACAAATGCTGGCATCGCTGATGCATATTTCATCATTGCACGCACAGCTCTTGATAAGCCATTGGGCGAGAGTATGTCCATATTCTACGTTCCAGCAAATACCCCTGGTCTTAAATTTGGTGAGAGGACTCAGATGATTGGCTGGAAACCCTCCCATCATGCTCCCATTCATCTTGATAATGTGCGGATACCTGCAAAGAATCTCCTTGGACAAGAGGGGGAAGCGGCAAAACTCCTCATGCTGCTTCCTGAGGTTGCTATTGGACTTGCAGCTTCCTACGTCGGTTTAGCTCGTGCTGCCTATGAGTATGCCCTAGATTACGCTAAAAAGCGAGTCAGCTGGGGGCGTCCGATTATTGAACATCAGGCAGTTGCCTTGAAGCTGGCTGATATGATGATAAACACACAGGCTGCGCGGTTGACGGTATGGGAGGCTGCCAATACCGCAGACACTAATCCGCAACTCGCTGCGATGGTGAAAGCACCAGCAGCGAAGACTTTTGCTGTGGATGTGGCAATCAAGAACGCACAAACAGCAGTCGAGATTCTTGGTGGATATGGAGTCACTAAGGAGTCTCAAGCGGGTAAGTTTCTTAACGATGCGTTTATTGGATACTCGTGTGATTTCACGCGAGAAGTCTTGCGTCTTGGACTTGTTAACTGTTTGTAGATTTATAGTTTTCCTCTTTGGCAAAATTTTTTTGAAAATAAAACCACAGATAAACACAGATGCACGCAGATAAATTATCTGTATTTATCTGCGTGCATCTGCGGTTCTAAAATTCCATTCACATCATATTCATTGGGTCTACATCAATCGTTAAACTGACAGACTGAGGACACAGTTTACGCACTTCCTCCCAATCTGGCAATTGTGGCAAGGCACTGGGGGCAAATTTTAGCAAGATCTGCCAGCGATAACGATTAGCTACCCGTAAAATACTAGCTGGTGCTGGTCCCAAAATATCGAACCCCTCTTGTTGAGGTAAAGCTGCTGCTATTATCTGGGCAGTATTATCTACCAGAACTGGATCGGGACTACTCAGGCGCAATAAAATTAACCGTCCGTAGGGGGGATAATTGAGTGCTTGCCGTTGTTCCAATTCAGCATCCGTGAAAGACTGATAACCATGATTTTGCACTGCTTCAATCACAGGATGTTCAGTGGTGTATGTTTGAATAATGACTCTTCCCGGCTCTTCTCCTCTGCCAGCACGTCCAGCAACCTGTGTCAAGGTTTGAAATGCCCGTTCGCTGGCGCGGTAGTCTGATAAATGCAACAACCCATCAGCAGCAACAACACCCACAAGTGTTACCTGAGGCAAATCTAATCCCTTGGTGAGCATTTGCGTACCTACTAACAAATCTGCTTCACCGTTGACAAACTGAGTCAGAAGAGTGCGGTGCGCTCCCTTTGTGCGGGTGGTATCGCTATCAAAGCGGATGAATCGTAATTGGGGAACCTGTTTTGCTAACTCCTGGGCGACTCGTTGGGTTCCACTGCCAAAAAATTTGAGATATGGAGAACTGCATTCGGGGCAGTTTTGGGGATGCGATCGCACAAAGTTACAGTAATGACACCGTAATACTTGAGGCGCGTTTTCTTCAGTGTGATGATATGCCAGCGACACATCGCAGTTTGGGCATTCTACCACATATCCACAACTACGGCAAGAGACAAATGTACTGTGTCCCCGACGATGGATAAATAAAATTCCTTGCTGACGGCGTTCTTGCAGTTGGTGCAAAGCTTCTTGCAGAGAGCGACTAAATATAGAACGGTTTCCCTGCTGCAATTCTTGCCGCATATCCACAACTTCCACAGGAGGTAGAGGACGGGAGTGGATGCGTTCGGGGAGGGAGAGGTAGTAAGAGGACACGGGGAGAGGGGGAAGGGGGGAGGGGGAGAATTTTTCTCCTTGTTCCCGTGTCCCCGTGTCTCTAACACTCACCCACGTTTCAAGGGCGGGTGTTGCTGAACCTAACACCAAGGGACAGTTTTCTAACTCTGCTCGCCATTGGGCAACCGTGCGGGCGTGGTATGTGGGGATGGGAGAATCTTGCTTAAAGCTGCTGTCGTGTTCTTCATCTAATATAATTAAGCCCAAGTTTGGTAAGGGGGCGAAAACTGCACTTCGCGTACCTATAACCACTTGGGGTTCTCCTGTTAACATTTGCCGCCAGGTGTCGTAACGTTCACCGTCTGAAAGGGCGCTGTGGTAAACGCTAACTTTGTTTCCAAAACGAGCGGAAAAACGGTCAGTTAGCTGCGGTGTCAGCCCAATTTCTGGTACTAAAACGAGGGCAGACTTGCCTTGCGCTAAAAGAGGAGCTATTGCTTGCAAATACACCTCTGTTTTTCCAGAACCTGTGACACCATGTAACAGTACCGTAGCACATCCATCTAGATGGGTAATAACCCCTAACGCTTCCGATTGATCTGGTGTTAGTATTTTTGTCTGTTCCACCGCTAGCAAACCCCCTTGCGTCCCATCTGCAAGTGGGAGGAACACAGGAGGAGTTCGCATGACTTCTCGTTCTTGAATAACAACGTACCCCTTTTGTTCTAACGTCTTGAGCATGGATGTACTTGTGTTACAAACTTGTAACAGTTCACTTTGCCACAATTCACCCCCGCGCCTTCGCAGCACTTCTAAAACCTCTCGCTGGCGACTAGTTAAGTCGCGTTCAAATGTACTGCCTATCAGTGTGACTGCTTTTTGCTGTTTTGGTCGAGTCAGTCGTGGGGGTTCTAAGTAACTTTCTACTAAACCCCGTCGCTGCAACTCCCGTACACCCCGGTAAGCTGCTTTTACTTGTTGTTGCAGGTAGGCGAAGCTATAATTTCCATCTGCTTGTGCTTGTAAAAGTTTCAGAATTTGCTGCGCTGCTGGGGAGAGGAAGGGTAGGGAAGATGGGGAAGTGGGGGAAGTAGGGGAAGATGAAGGAGTCATTTTTCCCCCTACTCCCTCTACTCTCTCTACTCCCCCCACTCTGTTCACAAGGCGGATACGACGCTGCGATCGCCCTAATAAACCTGGTGGTAAAGCGACACGTATGACTTGAATGAGGGGTGTGTAGTAGTATGCTGCAACTCGGTTTAAAAGTTCCCAATAACTGGAGGGAAAAAAACCCACGCTGACAATATCTTCCACATCGCGGATTTTTTCTAGTGGTAGATCTGTTGGAGGTTGTGTTAGAAAACGAATGGCGATTCCTCCTAGCAGTTGCGTACCAAATGGCACACTCAAAATATCCCCTGGTTTTACTTCCAACTGAGATGGCAGCCGATATGTATACAGTCCTGAACTTCCCGGACAGTCCACTAGCACTTCAATCCAACGATTCTCAGTTGTTCCTGAGTGGTACGATTCACCAGCTTGGGCAACCACCAAAGGAGGCAAACTAACGCCATTCATATACATAGTTTCTAAATCAACACTACAGATATTTCTCTTACCAAAACGATCCTAAGTGCCAAGTGCGAAGTGCTGAGAGAATCCTTTTTTGTTTTCCATCCTCAAAAGCCCTCAAGCGCTTGACAAAATATTTAGGAGCAAGCGAATTGATTCTTGCAGAAAAACAAACTTTTTTCTTGTTTCATTCTCCGGATTCATCCTTTGAGGATTGACTTCCTGACTCAGGACTTAGTACTCAGCACTCATGAACCAGTTTGTCTATCTTAACCTTGTCAACTTAACTCTAACTGTATGCATCCCTTGCCTGAAAATGTGATTAGCAATACTGTCATAAGACATAATACTTGATAAGTTTCCTCTTATGTAATCGGCTAGAAAATTACTCCTAACTGTAGAAGGCAATAAATATTTAATGTCAATTAAACGAAATTAGACAATCTCAGCTTTTCTCAGTTGATTTTCTGTGATTACTAAATAGGGAATAATGCTTTTCCGCCTATTGATAGATATTTAACTCTATGTGTATGTGAGATCCTTTATCAAGAGAAGACATTGCTAAAGTTTTGACTTGCCAAATTGCTGGTTCTGGGGAAAGCTCAAGAGCGATGCATAACCCCACTATGAAAAATCAAATACCACTAGCGACAACTAAAGCATAAAAAATCAAAAAGATTAGAAAAATACATGAATGTTTAAGGATTTGGAGAGAGGCAAATGAAGTTTTTATATTTGTTAAAATAAAGGAATTTTAATTGAGGAGGGTTTGAAGGATCTTTGTAATTAAGAAAAAAAGAGGAAAATAGGTATTGGCAGCCTGACAAAATTTTTATAAGGTGTAAATACCAGGCTGAGTTAAGAACTGTATCTATCTGTAATCGATTGATGAAGTCCACTGAAGTTTAAATGTTAAGAATGAAGTATGAATAAACCCCATGAATAAATTCAGAGGATTCTCTACGAGTGTTCCCTATGTTTTCATACTTCTACCTTGATCCCCACTTAGAGTAAGCTTCTTTCCAAATATCTAGCTCCTTTTTACAGTCATCAGCTGAATACGCTTTTACCAGAGCATGAACGTTCGGTAACCACAGTATAGATACCCATGATCAGAATCACATAAACTCTGGACAAACACTCGTATTTTGTAATTCGGCGGGTGCATTTGTGCCTCAGGAAAATCACCAAGTATTACCAGAGCAGCTGTCACTAATTATGTACCAAACAGAGCAACAATCCCTCAAGGAAACTATGAATATCGCTGACTTGGGAATAATGGCAACAATGGGAAGTGCTGCTGATAATGAAGAATTATTTAATACGTTAGACGCAGTGGCAGATGAAGAATCCCAAATTGTTGTAGAAAATCTGGAAGCCGAAGACCGCAATGGAGATAAAATGGCGGCGGCGCGTCCCTCGGGATATAACAAAACCGAGTATGACGATGCTGTTGGGGCGTTTTTTAAAGAAATGGCGCGATACCCATTGTTAAAGCCAGATGAAGAGGTGGAATTAGCGCGGAGAGTTCGGTTTGTAGAGGAAATTAGGGAATTACAAGTCTCGTTATTTGAACAACTAGGAGATCAAGCGAGTAAGGCAACTGTAGCATCTCATCTTGAGATGACAGAAAAACAACTAGAACATCGCTTGTATCAAGGGCGAGTCGCGAAACGTAAAATGATTCGCTCAAACCTACGGTTAGTAGTATCTATTGCTAAGCGATATTTAAATCGCGGCGTTCCTTTTCTAGATTTAATTCAAGAAGGAGCGATGGGGTTAAATCGTGCTACTGAAAAATTTGACCCAGATAAAGGATATAAGTTTTCTACTTACGCTTATTGGTGGATTAGACAAGCGATTACGCGAGCAATAGCCAACGATGCGCGGACGATTCGCTTGCCCATTCATATTGTTGAAAAACTTAACAAACTTAAAAAAGCCCAGCGGGAACTTAAACAAAGATTAGGGCGCAATCCCAGCGAAGAAGAAATGGCGGAAGCTCTGGAAATTCCCGCGCCACAACTACGTCAGCTGCAACAACTACGACGACAAGCACTTTCCCTCAACCACCGTGTTGGTAAAGAAGAAGACACGGAATTGATGGATTTGCTAGAAGATGAAGATAACCTATCTCCAGAAGCAAAAATGAACGAAAGCATGATGCGCCAGGAGATTTGGGACGTTTTAGGTGACGTACTCACCCCACGGGAAAAAGATGTAATCTCTCTGCGGTACGGTCTAATTACCAGCGAACCCTGTACCTTGGAAGAAGTTGGGACTATGTTCAATCTTTCCCGCGAGCGAGTTCGGCAAATCCAAAGCAAAGCTATGCGGAAGTTGCGGCGTCCTCACATAGCCAAACGTTTAAAGGGATGGCTCATATAGTCAATAGTTAAGGGTCAAGGGTCATAAAAACATACAACTGTTGACTATCGACTATAAATTATGGGCTAATGACTAATGACTCATAACTAATGACTCATAACTAATGACTTCGCATAGCGATTTAACTTTGCGTTTTGCTGAACCAACCGATTGCGACGTATTGTTTAAATTAATTAAGGCGCTGGCAGATTACGAAAAATTGTCTCATGCCGTTACGGGCAATCCTACGGCATTAAAGGAGCATCTATTTGGCTCCCCAAGTTACGTAGAAGCAATATTAGCAGAATATACAGGGCAAGCTGTAGGGTTTGCCCTATTTTTTCATAATTATTCAACATTTTTGACAAAACCAGGAATTTACCTAGAAGATTTGTTTGTTCTACCAGAATATCGGCGACATGGTATTGGTAAAGCGCTGCTGATTAAATTAGCTCAGATAGCTGTAGAGAGGGGTTGCGGAAGGTTAGAGTGGAGTGTTTTGGATTGGAACGAGCCAGCCATTGCATTTTATCGCCGGATGGGAGCAACTATTTTAGATGATTGGCGAATTTGTCGTGTAACCGAAGAGGCGCTTATCGAGTTAGGGGGTAGGGAGTAGGGGGAGTGGAGGAGTGGGGGAAGAAAATACTTCCTCATCCTTTCTCATCTTCCCTACACCCTCTAAGAAAGTTTGACAGCTTGTCTTTTGACGACAACAACCGTGAACCTGAGAATTATGGAGGATATTGCACCGAAAACGCCTTTGTTCTAGAGAGAACACAGTATGAGAAAAATTCTTTCAGTATTGTTGCTAAGTTTAGTAATCTTTACCTTTGCCTTTAATCGTCCGGCTTGGGCTGTAGACAGTGTTAAGGGAGCCAAAGTCTTTAGTGCCAATTGCGCTTCTTGTCATGCGGGTGGCAAAAACCTGGTTCAAGCCAACAAAAACCTAAAAAAAGATGCTTTGGAAAAGTACGGGATGTACTCACAGGAAGCCATTACCGCCCAAGTTACAAATGGTAAAAATGCTATGCCCGCCTTTAAAGGTCGTTTAAAATCTGAGCAAATCGAAGACGTAGTGGCATACGTGCTAGAACAAGCCGATAAAGACTGGAAATAAAGCGGAAAATAGTTCTTCTCCAAACAGGGTAGGGTGGGCGCTGCCTATCCTACTGCTTTTATTATGGTAGAAATGTGAGACCTTTTTATGAATCGCTTCTACCGATTCATGAAACTTCTTGCAAAAATCCTGTTAATGAATTTTGGAACCATAGATGCACACAGATAAACACAGATAATTCATCTGTGTGCATCTCTATTTTTATCTGTGGTTTCATATTTATAAAATTGACTTTTGCAAGAGGGCTATTCTTAATTTGCTAGCACAAAAATTTCCGCTTCAAGATTAAAGTGGCTCTTCAAGAAAGCCGGTTTTTTAGAAAACCCGGATTTCTATGCTTATTTTTTCTTCTAGCTAGGAAGTTTGACAGCTTGTCTTTTGACACTTTTTCCCATCAATTGTAAGTTGACATCAACTCTTCAAAGAGTTTATGTCAAAAACTTTTGGCATCTTTGATTGTCAAGAGTAATAGACAATAATTTGGTGTGGTGAGGTAGAAAATGCAATTTAGTTTTATCATTTTTCAAGTCATATTAATTAACTTTGCTTTAACTACAGTTACGCTAGCAAATGAAAATAATTTTAATCATCAAAATTCTCCTATCAAGAAGACACCAGAAATTCCATCTTTAAATGAGATAGAGCAAGCATACACTCGTGCAGAATTACTGACTCAAACGCCAATCCCATCTAAAAAGCCACAAACAACTGATGCTCCAGAACCAAATTCCACAACAAACGAGTCAGAACCTACAGTTGAAGACGATGACGCAATTATTATAGATGTGACAGGCAAGAAAGATAACCTTCCTCAGTCTACACCAACATACATCATTGAAAAAGAAGAAATTCAAAAACAGGGTGCAACAAGCGTATCTGATGTTTTGAAAAAATTGCCTGGATTTGCTATCAATGACACAGGTCATGGTGCAGATATTCACACAGGTACATACTATCGGGGAGCCTCAATTAACCAATCTGTTTTTCTTATTAATGGCAGACCTATTAACACTAATGTCAACACATATCATGGCGCAACGGATTTAAATAGCATTCCTGTCGAGGCTATTGAACGAGTGGAGTTGTATAGTGGTGCAGCTTCAACCCTCTATGGTTCATCAGCTTTTGGGGGAGTTGTTAATATCATCACTAAAGAAGGTAGCGGTGTTCCTCGCTTAAATGCTGCTGTAGAATTTGGTTCTTTAAATTTTAATAATCAACAGTTGAGCTATGGGGGCGCAAGTGGGTCTTTCAGATACAACCTTAGCTTTGAAAGAAGTTTTATTGATAACCGTTACCGCGTTCCTGTTGGTGCTGCAAATCGTGATTCTCAAGGATATTTATTTAATGCAGACACAGCAAGAAGTACATATTTTGGTAGTTTTGCCTTCGATATAGATTCCAGGAATACCTTAAGTTTAGATGTGACTAAACTTAGCAGTCGTCGGGGATTAATTTATTTTGGCTTTCCTTTACAAAGAGACCGATTAGACCACGATAATTTAAATATTGGCTTATCTTGGAAAACTCGCCTTGGTAATGGTGATACTTCTGTTCTTACAACCACACTAGGATATAACCAAGATTACTTCAACACTTACGGTCCCAGCAGCGAATTTTACCGTACAGGGACTTTAGATACACAATTATATTCGGCTAGGATAGACCATGAGTGGCAACTGACGCAAAATAATAAATTGCGCTGGGGATTAGATTTACAAAACACAGATTTAAATGGTGATACGTACAGTACAGTTCCTAATCGAGTTGACTTGAATGAAAATGAAAACGAGAGCTTGTTAAATACCGCATTATTTGCCGTTAATACTTGGAATATCACCGATAATTTTCAAATAGATTTAGGGTTGAGACAAAGCTTTGACAGCAAATTTGGTAATTATCTCAATCCTAGTGTGGGATTTAAATATGATATTGTTCCAGCATTGGCTGTGCGAGGAAGTTGGGCAGGAGGACAGCGCAATCCTGGTTTGGATCAGTTGTATGTTTATGATACAGTTCATGGATGGCTACCTAACCCTGATTTAGAACCAGAAACTGGTTCTTCTTGGACTGCGGGAGTCGATATTAAGTTTTCTGAAAACTTAACAGGACAACTGACTTACTTCGGTAGTAGTTTAGATAATCGTTTAGGCGTAGTACAAGGAAAATGGGAGAATATCGGGTTAGTTGATACCAATGGTTTAGAGGCAGCGCTGCGGTGGAAAATTGCTCCTGGATGGACAACTTTCATCAACTACACATATACGGATGCCAAAATAAAAACAGGATCCGAAAAAGGGTTACAGTTAGGCTTAATTCCTTACTCTGTAGCCTCTCTTGGTCTTGGTTATGAAAGTGGAGGCTGGCAGGCTAATTTGTATGCTACTTACTATAGTGGCGCTCGTCGTTCCTTATACACGGCAACCGGGGATTCAACTACAGATTTTACGCCATCTTTCTTTAATTTAGATTTTAGCGCTCGCGTTCCTGTCACAAGAAATTTAGGATTGACAGTTTACTTAGAAAATTTACTCGATGAACAATACGAGCGAGTCAATCGTATCTATAGCCCTGGATTTACTTTTCGCCTCGGTTTAACAGCTAATATTTAAGCATTACGTGTAGAGAGTTTGCATTACTTCATCACACCAAGTTTGAGGGGTTTGTAGTGAGCGCTTTAGCGCTCACTACAAACTATGCTTATCCGTCATTTTTCCGTTGGCAGACTATTACAACATCTCTACATCTATAATTGGGTTAACATAACTGTTATGAAAGCCAGAATTGAAAACAGCGTACTTTTTCTCGACCATGAAGATGTACCAGAGTATAAAAAAGGTGGTTCCGTAGTAAGGAATAGTTATTTCTGGGCGCTGCGTTCAATTGCGGGTAGGGCTTCGCGCTATGGTGATTGGGAATACGAGCCTGAGGTTTGGCTAGCACTGGCGCGGATGCTGTTATCTTTCGCTGAGTCTGGATATCTGGGGTTTAGAGAAACTGTGCTGGAGTTTCCTCTCTCTCAAGGAGAAATTCCTGATGTGCTGCGAGATGTTTCTACTTGGGAGTAGAAAAAGAGGAAGAAGTTCCCACTCTGTTGCAAATTCGGAACTTGGTAGAAAGGCTTGGCAACTCTTGCTTTAGCTGTGACATACTCCTACACTCACCGCGATAGCGGGAGTGTAGGCAACGAGCGCTACTAAAAGAATTGTAGATTAGACTTCTTGCAAAAGTATGATTAATGGATATTTAGAACCGCAAATAAACGCAGATAAATTATCTGTGTCCATCTGTGTCCATCTGTGGTTTTTTTCATAAAATTGACTTTTGCAAGAGGTTTTTTGTTAAATATCTATGTAATCGACTATACTTTGTAGCCTAAAGCACTAAAAAGCTTAACAATGGTCTCTTTCTAAAGATGGTAAAACATTTACTGACATTCACTAATAATATAAAGAACGGACAAACATCAACTAATGCTGATTCCGCCCCCTGCTATTTTTCTCCATTGCCGACAGGGGGAATTTTTTATTTATATGGGGGTTTTTAAACAATAGAAAACTGCCTGCTTCACCTTTGTGCCAAAAAATCACGCAACCCCTTCAAACACCATTGTCGGAATTAACAAATCGTCTCTGAGTTGTCCAATACCCAAAAAACGCCCATCTTCATCATATACCCGTAATATTTCTACTATATTGGCAGTGACAGGAACGTGCTGACCTTGACACCATTTCAGGGCAGATGTTGCGCTTAAAGTTATAGAAGGAAGATGCTGTAGTGCTGCATCAGGAGCAATAGGTTGAAATCTCCCAGCTTGCAGCTGTGCTTCTATATCAGTGAAGGTCAGACTATTTGTTAAGTCAAACCCGCTACTGTGTGTGCGTGTTAAAGCAGCGAGAGTTCCACCAGTTTGTAAGGCTACACCTAAATCACGAGCGATCGCCCGAATATATGTTCCCACACCACAGGCGATCGCCACATCCAATTCGGGAAACTCTTCTTCTCGCCAGTCTAAAATTTCTATCTTAAAAACTTCCACTGTCCGTGCTGGCACTTCTACATCTTCCCCTTTACGTGCCAAATTGTACAGGCGTTTCCCTTGAACTTGAATAGCGCTGTAAAGTGGCGGAATTTGCTCGATTTTACCCTCAAATTTTTGCAGTGCTGATTTCACCACTTCTAAACTCAACCCAGTGCAAGGCTGCGAGGCGATAACGTCACCTTGCAAATCATCGGTTGTGGTACGTACACCCAAGCGAATTGTCGCTTTGTAAGCTTTTTCTCCTGGAAGATACTGTAGCAGGCGAGTTGCTTTACCAAGGGCGACGGGTAATACTCCTGTGGCTGCTGGATCTAAAGTTCCAGCGTGTCCCACCCGCTTGAGGCGCACAAGTTTGCGCGTCTTTGCTACACAGTCGTGGGAAGTCCAACCGAATGGTTTGTTGAGATTGAGGAAACCTTGCATATGAATTATTAAAGTTTGTATTGAGAACCGCAGATGTAGGCGTAAGCCGTGCCGTAGGCTACGCAGATGGACGCAGATGAATTATCTGTGTCCATCTGTGTTTATCTGTGGTTTCATTTTCATAGCAATTGCCTTTTGCAAGAGGGTTATTCATCCTTTCTTCGCTTGTGCTAATTCGGTGCGCGTTAGGGATCTGATAAGACTCAAATCACTTGAGTGACTCGAAATAGCTTGAGCATAGGAGGCGTTGAGGTAGGTGGTGTATCCTGGCATTCCTGCGACATAAGTTTCAAAGAAAGGCACACTCAAAACATTCATGTAACGTCTTGCAAGGCTTGGATTTTTCCCAACGATTTCAGAAGGTAATGACACTTGTTGTGCGCTACCTTTGCCATTTCCAATGATGGAAAAGTGGCTTGCATGCCGAAGCACTGCGAGATACTTTTGTGAATTATGAATCCAAGAGAATGGCAGAAGTTGTTCGTATAAAGCTGGCGCGATGGTATCATCGCTGCTGGCAACAATCATCACTGGAGTTTGAATTTGGCTTAAACCAGCTTCTCCAAAGATACTGCTGGTCATTGGGTTAACTGCAATGACAGCTTTGACTCTCTCATCCCGAAATTGATACTCTTTAGGGTTATTGCCATGCAATTGGAGTGCATGACACTGAAGCAGTAAAGAGAGATTCCAGGTATCTTGGAGTGCTTTCGGTTGACAATCTTTCTGGAGTTGTCCAAAGTTAATTTTTGCACCCGCCAAGGCAAGAGCTGTGTAACCACCAAAGGATTGACCAAAGACTCCAACTCTTTGCAGGTTGAACCGACCTTTAAAATGTGTATCTGTTCTGCTGAGCTGTTCGAGCTGATCAAGTATATATTTGATATCGAGAGGTCGATTCTTAAATTCATCCGCTTGGGCTATCTCACTAGTACTTCCTCTGAAGAGCGCTCGCAATTGTTTGGTGTCACTCCCGGGATGATTGGGAACGATGACAGCAAACCCGTGGGAAGCTAGGTGAGTGGCTAGATATTGAAAGTTACTGCTGTCTGAACCCAAACCGTGAGAAATGACAATAACAGGGACCCGACTGTGAACGTTGGGAAGGTAAACATCAGTCAGCAGGAACCGTTTGCGTACTGAGTCGAAAAACTTCAGCGTCTGTTTTTGGGATATGAACCGACCTTTACGCCGTAAATCTGGCAATTGGGAGAAGTTCAAAGGTCGTCTTATGGTTGCAGCTTCGACATTTGACTTTTGAGAAACTGCTGTAACAGCTCGATTCGTTTCATTGACCAGTTTTTCTAGTTCCGCAGCCATTCCCAAAGTTCGCGACAAATTGATGTAAATACTAGAACTAGGATACTTACGCAACAAGTTCAATAATGTTAAACCTCCTGGTTCAGCGGAGGCTAAAATAAGCGTCCCTCGTAAGGCATGAAGCCCAACTTTTGGTTGACGAGATTCGGTTTTAATGACTTCTCCCAACCGTTGCAGCAGAAATTCTCCTTGGGGTGTATACAGAAATTGCGAAACCGCTACTGGATTGACCTTTATCGGATTGAGTAAAGCACGTCGTAACTGCTGAAGCTGCTCTTTTTTCAGATACTGCGTATACACTGCCAAGTCATGGTCTATGACACCTTTTCGGGCGTACTTTTGCAAAGCGGTAACAGGTATGGAACGCTCAAACGGTGAATATGATACATAAATTCGTTCTGCTGCTTTGGCAGAATTGCCAAACCCAAGTGTAGGCAGCAACATTGATAGAACCAGCGACAGAGAATTCTTTCTCAAGACGCTATTCCAATGACCAAACAAACTGTTCATTATTTAACTGTGCAAGGAACTGTTGTTTATCGAGGCGATGCTGTAGTAGTTGCGCGGACACCCTGGAATTCATTGATATTCTTCGCCTCTCAATGAGAGATGCTTTTGACGTTTTCTCTTATTTTAAAATTCAAAGAGTGAACTTCAAAGAGAACATCAAGTAGGTGAAACCCCCACTTTTAATATATCAAATAATATATCAAATGATTGCACCTTTGCTAATCGTGCTATTTTGAGCAACAACAAAAGAATACATATCCGGATGTAAGACTCACCTTGAAACAGACAAAATATCAAATGAATAACAGTAAAAGATTACCGAAATTCATTTATTTCAACGGGCTTTTTCTAGAGCAATAGTAACTGAACCTGTTACTACTAAAACGGCTCCTATTATTCCTATTAAGGAAAACTGCTCAGGTGCTATTAGAGTTGGTACTAGGACTGATACAAGACAAACCGATATTATAGTGATAATGGGAGCTAATGCCAAAACTGCACTTATACGTGATGCTTCCCAATGTTCTAAAGATTCAGCAAAAGCACCATAAGCAATGAGAGTGTTTAATGCACAAAAAAGCAACATTCCCCAATGTAAAGGATTAAGTGTAAAAATTGTTTTTGGGTTAGCAAATGGAGTGAATAATAAAGCACATCCTCCATAAATAATCAGCATAATGCTAGAAGAAGATAAAGATTGCAACAACTGCTTTTGTGCCAAAGCATAAACAGCCCAAGTTGCTGCTCCTAGCACAATCAAACCACTACCCAAAAGGTATTGACCGTGTGCTGTTACTAAATTTTTTAATTGTTCATGAAAAAACAAAGTGAATCCTAAAGTAAGAATACTTACACCTATCCACTGTGACAGAGTATAACGTTCTTTAAAAATAACTAAACCGCCAAAACCCATAAGTAAGGGAGCAAACTGAATAATAACTTCAGCGTTAGCAGGTGAAGTCAGTGCTAAACCTTGCAAGAAAAAAACATAGTTAGCTGCCAAGAAAAGTGTAGCAATTGCCAACAAAATCCAAGAAGTGGAACGTAATCTTTCCAGAGTCGGTAATTTTCCTCGCCATCCTAAATAAACAGCTAACAACACAAACGATACCAAAAAGCGAAACCAAATGACGGTGTAGACATCAAGCGCTTGCAGAGTCACCGCCAAGGCAATCGGTAGAATTCCCCACAAAAAAACGGTCAACAGCGATAATGCTAGCCCCAAACGCCAGCGATTGGAAGTTGTATGCATATGAGTTAGTTGGTAGTTGTTAGTTGGTAGTTGTTAGTTGTGAGCCAGCGCTGCAGGAGGGTTTACCGCTCTCACGGCGACTGGCGTTCGCCCTCAGGGCGTGCGCTCCGCGCATACCCGAAGGGTTAGTCGTTAGTTGTCAAAAAGTACTAGTAACCACTATCTACTAACCACTACCCACTCTTGTTTAAAAGAAATCAGCCATCCAAGGGGATGCGCCAGCAAATATTTGAGTCGCTGCTGACATGGCTGTTTGTGTAGCATCAAGTTGTCCTGCAAACTGCAATTGCTGTGGGGTAAACAAGCCTGTGTAGAGAGGCGCTAATCCTCTAATGTCTAGCTTCATCTCGCCCTTTCCGCCACTGGTGACTTCAGCGCATCCATTCGCAACAGACAACTGATGTGTTTTACTAAGAATTTTAACTTTATCCAAAAAATATTCAAATTTTACAGCTTTTTGAACTGTCAGAAGTTTTAATAGGGTATTTTTACTGATAGATACAAATAAAACTTAACCTCATGCCATGGGTACACTACCTGGTCTGATTCTAGTATTTATTTTTACAAGCATACTCCTTTACTTATTGAGTAAGAGATTTATTTTTGTAAACCTTAACCGATTGGTATCAAGGTATTTAAGGGGTATAGTACTTGCTGTAATAGTTGTTGCAGCAATCATAAGCGGACATACTGTGTCGGCGCAGATTGCAGAACCACCCACGCCGCTGGCTTCGCTCAAGACTGTCTCGGTTCCAGAACCAGAGAATCTTGGAGACTTTATTAAGGACAAAACAGCCGCAATTAAACTAGGAAAAGCGTTTTTCTGGGATATGCAAGTTGGCAGCGATGGCTTACTATCCTGTGCCAGTTGTCACTTCCATGCCGGAGCGGACAACAGATCCAAAAATCTGATCAGTCCTGGTCTTCTGCGTGTGAATGCAGACGGTAGCCCAAACCCAGATACGACATTCCAGGTAGGCGGGGCACCAAACTACGAGATCAAGCCGGAAGATTTTCCTTTCCACAAGCTGTCTAATCCAAATGACCGCAACAGCAGCGTTCTATCTGACAGTAACGATGTCGCCTCCTCCGAAGGAGTTTTCAATACTGAGTTCGTTGATGTCATACCCGGCAATCCACAAGACAAAGTAAATCAAAAAGACGATCCAGTCTTTAACGTGGGAGGCACCGAAGTGCGCCGAGTCGAGCCGCGTAACACGCCGACCGTAATTAACGCAGTGTTTAACTTCCGCAACTTCTGGGATGGAAGGGCGCAGGACATTTTCAACGGCGTGAATCCCTTCGGCTTAAGAGACCCCTATGCCTTTGTCGGCAAGGCAGACAATCCAGCTAAACTAGACTTTGTCCAAGTCAGTCTCAAGAATTCGTCCTTAGCTTCCCAGGCAGTGGGTCCACCGCTCAGTTCCTTTGAGATGTCCGCTGACGGTCGTACCTTTGAGGAAATTGGTGATAAGTTCGGAGACATCGACAAGAAATCCAACAGCGCTACCAAGGGCAAAAAGCTCCCCAGAAAACTTGGTAAGAAGTTACTTCCCCTTCGTCCACTAGGCAAGCAGCTTGTGCATCTCGAAGACAGCGTTTTAGGTAGTGACAGCAGATCACCTCAACCTGGTCTAAAGACGGCTACCTACGAAAAGTTGATTGAGGATGCCTTCAAGTCAGAGTGGTGGAAGTCCAATCGCATGATCCAAGTTGATGCTAAAGGTCAACGCAATATTGTCAAAAAGCCAGATCGCTCCTTGGCTACCAACGAGTACACGTTGATGGAGTACAACTTCCCCCTGTTCTTTGGGCTGGCTGTTCAAATGTACGAGTCTACACTTGTCTCCGACGATACACCGTTTGACCGCAATTCCCTAAACGACCAGCAAAAGCGCGGAAAAGAGCTGTTCGAGGGAAAAGCTAAGTGCATCAACTGCCACGGTGGGGCAGAATTCACCAACGCTTCTGTAAACAACGTGCAGAACGAACGACTCGAACGCATGGTTATGGGGGACAAGCAAGAAGCCGTCTATGACAATGGCTTCTACAACATCGGTGTCACACCGACTTTGGAAGACCTCGGAGTGGGTGATAAAGACCTCTTCGGTAATCCACTTTCAGAGTCGAGAGTAGCTGCTTTGGGAAAATTCCAGCAGCTTCTTGGGGCAAACCCAAATATTTCAGTCAGTTCCAATGAAAGAATAGCTGCGGATGGAGCCTTTAAGACACCCGGACTCCGCAACATCGAACTCACTGCTCCCTACTTCCACAACGGTGGGCAGTTGACTTTGCGGCAAGTGGTAGAATTCTATAATCGTGGCGGAGACTTCCACGACCAGAATATCGCCAACCTCGACCCAGATATCGAAAACTTGGGGCTAACAACAACTGAAATAGATGACTTGGTAGCCTTTATGACAGCATTAACCGATGAGCGAGTCGGCTTAGACAAAGCACCCTTCGACCACCCACAGTTGTTCATTTCTAATGGACATCCAGGAGATACTACCTCCGTTACTAACGACGGCACCGGAAAAGCCAAGGATGACCTACTGGAAATTCCTGCTGTTGGTTTTAATGGTAGCAGTGGTACCCCAAATTTCCTGCAACCGCAGTAGCGGTCATTGACATTTGGAGACGCGGAGACTACGAGTCGCACGTAAGACAATACATAAACCTCTCTCCTATGAAGAGAGAGGCTTTGTATTTCTTCCCTTCCCTCGTAGGGAAGGGGCTGGGGGTTAGGTCTGGTGTTTATGGTTCATCTAACTGAAAACTGGTGTAATTACGAATTACAAATTACATATTTTTTAACATTCATAATTCGTAATTCCTAACTCTCTGCCATTGAGACGACTAAGAAAAGTACGTAGGCGATCGCTCTGTGGATTGGCAAGAATGTGAGCCGCACCTTGTTCTACCACAACACCTTGATCCAAAAATATAACTTGATGCGCCACTTCTCGGGCAAATTGCATTTCATGTGTCACAACCACCATTGTCATACCTTCTGCTGCCAACTGCTGCATGACTTGCAACACTTCACCAACAAGTTCTGGGTCTAGGGCGCTAGTGGGTTCATCAAAGAGCATAACTTGGGGATTCATACACAAGCTGCGGGCAATAGCTACCCGTTGCTTTTGTCCACCGGAAAGTTGTTCTGGATAGGCAGATGCTTTGTCAAACAGTCCAACTTTTTCAAGATAAAATCCCGCAAGTTGTGTACTTTCTTTCGCGGATTTTCCTAGCACTTTACGCGGAGCAAGTGTGAGATTTTCTAGTACGCTCAGATGAGGAAACAGGTTAAACTGCTGGAAAACCATGCCTACTTGTGTTCGTAGTTGTCGCAGTTGCTTGTTACTGAAACTAGGTTGCGATAGGTCAATATCGTTGACGACTAAACGCCCACGTTCAATAGTTTCCAAGCGGTTGAAGCAGCGTAGCAGAGTACTTTTACCACAACCAGAAGCACCTATGACTGCTACAACTTCTCCGCGTTTGATTTCACCGGTGATTCCCTTTAGCACTTTTAGGGAACCATAACTCTTCTCAATGTCTTTAAAGACAATTGCAGAGGTGGAATTGTCCATTTCCCAGGTTTATTGCACTACAGCTAATTCTAGCTGAACACCTTGGATTTGGAAAATAAAAAAGTTAGCTAGTAGGTATTTTATTTGGTTTTTCTTTAATATATTTAATGACTACTTTAGGCAGAGGTGAAATAGGTTTAGGGAAGTGGATAAGAAGGAGGGTTCCTACAATTATTTGCACAAACTACAAAAAATAAGTTATTTATATACTTCTGGATCAATCATTGCTTGCTTCTGTAGTAACTTAAAACATAATTCAATTAAATTTCATCTCTGTTGGTAATTATTTATTTATACAGGTAAAAAAATGTTCGAGCCAAAAATTACGCGATCGCGTTTCATTAAGCATTTTTTAGCTGGTTTTGGTGCGGCTGTCATTTTGTCAGCTTGTAATACCTCAGATGGTAATTCCCAGACAACAACAAAGCCAGCATCCGAAGGCAAAACCATCAAGGTTGCCACAGAGCCGACTTTTCCACCCTTTGAGGCGAAAGGTACGGGAGGTGAACTTGTAGGCTTTGACATCGACTTGATAAAAGCCGTGGGACAAGCAGCTGGAATGACAGTTGAATTCCAAAGTCTGCCTTTTGATGGTATGATTCCTGCACTTCAGGCAAATACTGTAGATGCAGCTGTTGCTGCCATGACCATCACACCAGAACGTGCCCAGACAATATCCTTTTCCCGACCTTACTTTAAAGCAGGGTTGGCGATCGCAGTTCCTCAAGACAACACAACCATTACCAACCTAGATAGTTTAAAAGGCAAGAACATTGCTGCCCAAATTGGCACAACCGGAGCGAAAAAAGCCAAAAGCATTTCCGGTGCTCAAGTACGAGAATTCGATTCTGCACCTTTAACTCTACAGGAACTGGCGAACGGCAACGTGGATGCTGTTATCCACGATGCGCCTGTCATTCTGTACGCCATCAAGACTGGCAACATTAAAGGTCTAAAGGTGGTTGGTGAACTTGTTACAGAAGAATACTATGGCATTGCCCTGCCGAAAAACTCTCCCAACCTCAACGCCATTAACACAGCTTTGGCAAAAGTAATTTCAGATGGTACTTATGCTCAAATCTACAAAAAATGGTTTGACTCAGAACCTCTAAAACTGCCAGAAATTGCGCCAGCCTCCACCTCCTGAGGAGAGAGATAGGGAAGATGAGATAATATTATCTCCCATCACTTCCCCCACCCCCCCATCAACTAAACAATGCTTCAAAGTCTAACTGTCATTCTCAACGCCCTGCCAGATTTACTGCTTGGCGTGGTAGTCACACTTGAAATTGCTGGGATTTCAGTTGTTTTGGGCATGGTTGGCGGTTCCTTAATAGGAGTTGCCCGACTTTCGCCAATTTTGCCTTTAAGGTGGGCAACTCGCGCTTATATCGATTTCTTTCGCGGTACACCTTTGCTCGTGCAGATTTTTATGATTTACTTTGGCTTGCCAGCACTGGCTCAAAGCTTTGGTATACCTCTGCGCTTTGACCGTTTACTTGCTGCTGTTGTTGCTTTGAGCCTGAATGCTGCTGCTTATATAGGCGAAATTGTTCGCGGTGGAATTCAGTCGATTGAACCAGGACAAGCAGAAGCAGCAAACTCCTTGGGTATGAGTGGAGTGCAAACCATGCGCTATATCATTTTTCCCCAAGCATTGCGTCGCATGATTCCACCACTAGGAAATGAATTTATTACCCTGCTCAAAGATACCAGTCTCGTAGCAGTTATTGGCTTTGAGGAATTATTCCGACGCGGTCAATTAATCGTGGCTAATACTTATCGGGCGTTCGAGATTTATGCCGCAGTTGCCTTGGTTTATCTAGTTCTCACCTTAGCGTCATCCCAATTTTTCTCTTATTTAGAAGTTTGGATGAACCCAATTAAGCGTCAGAAAGCAAGCCAAACTAGATTTTCGCCATAAGTCATCTAAAAGCTAGTTAGATCAATGCTTTCAACTACTTGGCACTTGGTGACACTCACTCTTGCTCTACAGCTTGTATCGGCAAAGTAAACCAAAAATTTGCCCCCTCTCCTTGGGTGCTTTTCACACCAATTTTACCACCGTGTGCTGTAATAATTTGCCGACACAAATACAACCCCAATCCCAAACTCAAAGAATTGCGGACATTACCACCTCGAAAGTAAAGGTCAAACAGATGCTCGCTCTGTTGCTGACTCATCCCAACACCGTTATCACAAACAGTGCAACACATCTTATCACCTTCAACAGTGGCATCGAGGGTAATACTTAATCCAGGAGGATTATGTTTGACAGCATTGACAATTAAATTAGAATAGACTCGCCACAGTTGTGTTGGATCGGCATTGACTAACGGTAAATCTACTGAAACTAAATTTGTTAAGATAGCTTGATTTTCTTTGAGCATTTGCTCTAAATCTGCAATGGCAGCTGCGACTACCTTATGCAACTGCACGGTTTGACGTTGCAAGACAATACCTTGCACTTCGCTGACATGAGCTTCCATTAACGAGTTAATCAAGTTCAATTGGCGATCGCTACTTTGCACCATCCGCTCTAAAATCGAGCGAGGAAGTAATATTTTTTCTTCCGAACGAGAAAGCAAATTCTTGAGAACCATCAAAGTTCCAAGCACTGGGTTGCGTAAATCATGGGAAACTGCATGGAAAAAGACTCGTAGTGCTTCCTCAGTGTGTTTGCGTTGGCTGATATCCAAAATTACGCCTACCAAACCACCAAGGGTACCATCAGCCTTAGAAAAAGTTGCTTTGTAAAATATCACATCATGTTTCGTGCCATCGTTGTAGACAACAGAGCTTTCATAAGTTTGAACTCCGCGCTGCTCAAACAGCGCTAAGTCTGCTTGATAATATTTATCAGCTAAATCCTTGGGGGCAATATCATAGACAGACTTTCCCAGAATCTGCTGTTTACTCAAACCTAAAATTTCCTCAAAAGCTTTGTTACAGCCGACATAGATCCCTTGTGCATTTTGATAAAAAACCGGAGTTGGTATTGTATTAATTAATACTTGTAAAAAATTAAACTGTTCCTGTAGAGCTTCTTCTACTTGCTTGCGCTTAGTAATATCTTCAATCAACCCTTCGTAGTAAAGAAGTTTTCCGCTTTCATCACGCACGGCATATGCCTTTTCCGAAATCCAGACAATGCTACCGTCTTTGCGATATATCTGGGATTCAAATTCAGAGACGCTGCCAAACTCTTCAATTAAGCGCATAAACTCTGCGCGACGATTGGGATTAACATACAGTTGATGTTCAATATCAGTGAGTGCTGTAACTTCTTCCGGTGAAGAGTATCCATAAATACTTGCTAATGCGGGATTTGCCGTAATGTAACGTCCATCTGGTGTGCTTTGGAAAATACCTTCAACTGCATTTTCAAAAATACTACGGTATTTTTCTTCCGCAGCCCCTAGTTTTTGGTACGCTGTCTCCAGTTCTCTGCGGGCGAAAAATTCTGAGCGTTGCAAACGGTCGTATAAGTAGACACCTAAGTTACAGATAAAACAGTACCAAAACAGGGCTAAAATCAATGTCACATTATAGATTGACTTATCACTATCCTGTGGTGGTAGCTTTAGTCCCAGTACTGTATTTACACTGAAATAGTAAACCAGTACACCCAATTGAGAGACAAGGTGCAGGGTCCAGCGAACCGACATAAGTGTCGCTTGACTCAGGAACACCAGGAACCAAGTTACGATATCAGGCAGGGCGAAATTGTTGAGTGTTGCCCAAATTTGCTCGAGTAGAGTGATTGACCAGGATAAGCCAAGGAACACAAACCCCGGATGACGACGACCGAATTGAGTTCTATGAAGGGCTATGCAACTAAGTAAACTTAGCATTATAGCAGCTTCCACGACAAAAACAAGGGTTTTAAACTCTTTTGGAACTTTTGCTAACTCCTGAAGGTGGAATAAAGCGTCGTAAATGTCCCGCAAGGTAAAGGTCAAAACCAAGATTAACGCGATCCACAGTGCCAGATGCAATCTTTGCCATAAAAAGCGATCGCGCCAAGCCTCATATTCAGTAGTGACTGCATCGCCTGTTCTATAAAAGGCGGTTGAAAAAGCTTTTTTCAAATATTTTTGTACTGTTCTAAATCCGGTCGCCATCAACCTCTGACCAAATCTTCCCATACTCAGGAAGACTTTTGTCATCTTCATCTTTGCCATCGCACCCTCATATTGAATTTTGGATAGCAGATGATCTTTCTCCCCATGACCTTATTAGTAAAAAACAAGTCAATCAGATACTTAACATTTTAGGATGGGGTTGCCAGAGGTAATGTGAAGTTGAAGGTTAACCCGCACTTACGGTTGCTACTGACACCAATTTCACCGCCGTGTGCCTTAATAATTTGCCGACACAGATACATTTTTAAACCAATCCTTGTTGAAGAACGGGCTTGCGGTTCGCGCACATACAAATCAAAGAGGCGATCGCACTCTAACTTGCTCATACCTACACCGTCATCTTGAATGTAAGCGCGAATCCTTCCTGTCTCAACTGTAGCTTTCAGGGTAAACTTTATTCCAGGTGGATTGTGTTGCCAGCTATGAGTCAATAAATTGACAAAAACTTTTTGCAGTTGAGCTGGGTCAGCAATCACTAATGGTAAGTCATCTGGAACCAAATTTTTCACAGTGGCTTGATGTTGTGTCAGCATTGGCTCCAAGTCTCTAATAATTGTCATAGCCAATGTTCCAAATGAAACGACCTCTTTATGGAGAACAATTCCCTGTGCTTCACTAGTATGAAGTTCGAGTAGTGATTCAATCATTTCCAATTGGCGGTCGTTACCTTGAATCATACGCTTGATGATCGAGCCAGACACGGGGATAAAGGACGCGTTTACGCGAGGACATGGGGAGGACGGTTTCCCTACGGAAGAAACTGTCCGTTCGCGTGAGGTAGCAAGTGGCGTGCAAGTGTCCGTTGACACGGAGACATCATCACTGTGTGCGTCTTTTCCATTCCCCATTCCTGTGTTGAGCAAATTATGCAAATTATTCAGTACCATCAAATTGCCAAGCACCGAAGTCCGCAATTCATGGGAAACAGTGTGCAAAACGACATCTTTCACCCTGTTGAGTTCTTGGAGTTCCAGCATTTTTTGCTGTAGCTGTGCGGTACGTTCTTCTACTTGACGTTCCAAATTCATGTTAAGTTGCTCCAGTTGTTGATAAAGTTGTCCTTGCTGAATGGCGATCGCTACCTGTTCAGACATTTGTTGGAGCAAATCAATTTCCATAGGAGTCCAATAGCGTACTTCGCTGCATTGGTTGGCAATCAATGCACCAAATAATTCCTCTCCTCGCATAATTGGTACAGCCAAGTTAGCTCTAATTTGGAATTGTTTATAAAGCGCTTTTAATTTAGGAGATGCTGCTATTTGCGTGGTATCTTCAACTATACGTACCCGATGACTACTGAGGATTGTTTTCAGTTCTTCCAGAAGTGTTTTATCGCTGTTTTTCCAATTTAGAACTGATGGATATTTGGGATCTACTGATTCGGCAAGGATTCTGGATTGGGCATGAGTATCATTTAAAGCTATGAAAACTCGATCTGCTTCTAGAAATTGCCGAACTTCGTTAACGGTGGTTTGCAGTATTTGGTCTAGGTTAAGCGACTGACGAATTCGCGATAGCGTTTGAGCCAATAGGCGATCGCGTTTTGAGGAAAGGCACAGTAATTCCTCTGCCTGCTTGCGTTCAGTGATATCCCGCACAATTGCCAACACTTCGTCTTGCCCACTGACGACCAACCGCGCCTCATAATCTCTGTTTCCCAAAGGCGTTGGCAGTTGATATTCGCAAGTTTGCAAAGTTTTTGAATTCAAAGTGTTTGCAATTGCCTTTTGGCTTTTTAAAGCAACATCTGGAGGCAACAAATCCTGCAAATTTTTCCCAACAATTTCATTTCCGGGAATGGTAACATTTGCACCGTCACCTTTAAAGTCGAGATACTTGCCATCTCGACTAATGCGAAACATCAAATCCGGAATAGCATCCAAAATTGCTTTATACCGTGCCTCACTATCTCGCGATTTTTCTTCCGCTAACTTCCTGTCTGTTATATCTATGAACAAACCATCCCAGATCATGTCTCCCGAAGGTTGTCGTTCTGAGTGAGAATTCCCTTGAATCCACTTAAGTTTGCCACTCGCAGTAATGATGCGACCTTCCCACTGCCAAGCTTCTCCCGTGGCGCAAGAGATGGCAATAGATTCTTCAAAAGCTTTAATATCCTGTGGATGAATCAGTTCGTTTAGCACTTGAAAGTTTGCCTGCAATACTTCAGGTTCCAATTCAAACAGTTCTCTACAGCCAGAACTGGCGTATATAACAAACTGAGTTCCATCCTGCTGCTTGAGGAACTGGAAAATCATTCCTGGTAAGTTGGCAGCAATTCTTTTTAGCAGGGGCAATGCTCCTTGTTGATAATCTGGCGTCTGTAGCGCTTTCACAGTTTCATTCACACTCTGACCTTTTTATCCACAAATAATAATTGATGTATTTCGGAAGGCAATTATGGGCTGTTTGGCAGTTTTTCCTATACTTGGATACCTACCAAACAAATTTTGATAAAAGTAGTTCTTCTTTCAGGTTATAGTCCCAAGCGAAATCTCGCATTCACCCGATTGGATGAACCATTTACAGGAGGATGATTTCAGCGACAACAAGCGAATTTAGTTTTAGAAGTTATTAACGTAATTTCAATGTTATGTCAAGCAAACAAAAGAAATCTGCACTACAAAGAAGTTTTATTATCGGCAATGAGAGCGAACATCATATCATATATGCGTTAGAGGCGGCGATCGCCAATAGATATGTAGGAAATTGAGTGCAACAATCGGGTAGAACGTAGCCTGTTGATACACCTAAGCTGGTTGCACATAGAGAACAAATATAGCGACCAGTTATGCAGAAACTAACAATGGGTGTTTTGGAGTGGATACTTCTGTTAATACTGTCTGTATTATGGGGTAGCTCCTTCTTTTTCAATGAAGTTGCGCTCAAAGAGTTGCAGCCATTTACTTTAGTGCTAGGTCGAGTGAGCTTGGCAGCAGTCGCACTGACAGCCTTCGTTTTTCTTCAAGGGAAGCAGATACCCGTTTCTCTCACCTTGTGGCGTGAATTTTTGCTCATGGGAGCTTTGAATAATCTCATTCCGTTTAGCTTAATTGTCTGGGGGCAAACTCATATTGATAGCGGGCTTGCTGCCATTCTCAACGCTACGACACCTATATTCACTGTGGTATTAGCTCACTTCCTCACTCAAGATGAGCGCCTAACTTTCAATCGCCTAGTAGGTACTATGTTAGGACTATGTGGTGTGGTTGTACTGATTGGTTCAGATGCTCTACGTGGACTAAGTCTGAACAGTTTAGGACACTTTGCTATTCTGGGTGCTGCTTGCTCGTATGGCTGCGCTGGAATTTATGGACGCCGTTTTAGAAAATTGCCCCCTGCTGTTGCAGCAGCAGGAATGCTCATAAGCTCGACAATTCTGTTGTTACCACTAACTTTGCTTCTAGAGCGACCATTGACCTTCAAACCCAGTGTTACGACTTGGGGAGCTTTGATAGGGTTATCGTTACTCAGTACGGCACTTGCCTATATAATCTATTTTCATATTTTGACTAAAGCTGGCGCTACTAATTTAGTGCTTGTCACCTTCGTGATCCCAGTCAGTTCTCTTTTTCTGGGCGTGTTTATCCTGGGTGAGCAGTTACACTGGACGACATTCGCAAGTATGGTGCTTATCTTTATAGGTCTTGCTGCTATAGATGGTAGAGCGATTGCTCGCATTCGACAGTTGATTGGAGTCAGTTAACCCTTGGCAAAAGCGATATATTTTAAGGATCTATCGATGGAATTACAAAAGACTCTAAACACAGAGACAACCCTTTGGCAAGCAGTTCTCAATCGAAACCCCGGTTTTGAAGGAAAACTTTTCTATGGTGTCCGTTCTACAGGCGTTTACTGTCGGCTGACTTGCCCTAGTCGAAGACCAAATAGGAACCAGGTTTGTTTCTTTGATTCGGCACAAAAGGCTGAAACTGCTGGTTTTCGACCTTGTAAGCGTTGTCAGCCACAATCTGAAACAGTTCCCAATTTGACCAAGACTAAAATCTTAGCAGTGTGTCGATACATAGAAGAACAAGTTGATCGCATCCCAACCCTATCGGAACTAAGCTCTCACTTTGGCATGAGTCCCAGCTATCTGCAAAGGGAATTCAAGCGAGTCATTGGCTTATCTCCCTTTCAATATGCAGATGCGCTTCGTAGTGAACGATTCAAACAGCGTCTTCAGGAAGGTGAGGACATTGCTCCTGCGCTTTACGACACAGGATATGGATCTAGTAGCCGACTGTATGAAAAAGCATCCAAGCAACTTGGAATGACACCAAAGACTTATCGGTGTAGTGGTAAGGGAATGCAGATTACCTATACTGTTGTTCCATGTTCTCTAGGATATTTGCTTGTGGCAACAACAGAGAAAGGAATCTGCGCCGTTAAATTGGGTGATGAAGCAGACGAGCTAGAACGTATTCTTGTGAGTGAATTCAATCAGGCAGATATCGTGCATGATGACCACACCCACAAAGAGTGGATACAGACAATCCTCGACTTTATCACAGGAGATGAGCCACACCTCGATTTGCCGCTTGATATACGCGGGACAGCATTTCAAAAACAAGTCTGGCAAGCATTGCAGAAAATTCCGTATGGCGAAACACGCACCTATGCTGAGATTGCTCGTGATATTGGTAAGCCTCACGCAGTCCGCGCTGTAGGTAGTGCTTGTGGTGCTAATCCGACAGCGCTTATTGTACCGTGTCACCGTGTCTTGCGAACTGATGGCAATCTTGGTGGTTATCACTGGGGAATTTCGCGCAAACAAAAACTACTGGCACAAGAAGCGAAACGGAGGGGGGAGACACGCATCCCAAAAAAAAGATAAATTTCTTGTGGGGTAAGTATCTTGCCTACCTTAATTAGACAAAAAGCAGTGTGTACTGTATTTATGTTTACTAACTCAGAATCACTCACACAAGAAAGTCTTGCTCGTGGTTTGATGGTGCTTGCCAGCCGTGACAGCGATTTTGCCCAAATTTTAGAAACTCTGGGACCTCCGCCTTTATGGGAAAGAAAAGCAGGCTTCTCAACACTCCTACGTATAATTTTGGAACAGCAAGTATCCTTAGCTGCTGCAAGGGCTGTCTTTGACCGTCTATGTGGGGTGGTAGTACCACTGACGCCGGAAAATTTTCTCACACTTGATGATGTTCAATTGAAGACAATTGGGTTTAGTCGGCAAAAGACTGTCTATGGTCGTGCATTAGCGATCGCAATCATCAGCGGTCAGCTTGATCTGACCACCCTAGAGACAATGGACGAAACAGTTATCCGGACCGAGCTAAAGCGCATCAAAGGTATTGGAGATTGGACAGTGGATATATACTTACTAATGGCGCTGCAACGCCCTGATGTTTTTCCTAAAGGCGATTTAGCACTTGCGATCGCTTTACAGAAAATTAAGGGATTAGTACTACGTCCAACACCAGAAGAACTAGAAGCAATTGCCGAAAGCTGGCGACCATGGCGTGCTGTTGCTGCCAGAATTTTATGGCACTACTACCTCAGCAATTCCAATCGTAAAGGATTTAAAAAAAGTACTCCATAGCTGGCGTAATTCTCCTGACAAAACTTAAATATCAACATTAGCCAGGTTGAGATGAAAAAATCGGAATGCAAACTCGATAATGTGCGATGACTAATGCACTCTCTCAAGCAATTTGTTGTTAGTTAGTCGAAAGCTTTTGGCTTCATTAACCAAATCTGTTGAGAAAACCCAAGGGTTCACATCAGCAGGAAAAATAAATAATTCCGCCCCATGCAGGAGTCCTTTACGGTGAAGCGAGATAGCCTCTACCAGGCGTAAAAACATAATTGGAGTCCATAAGCGTAATCTGCTGCTGTAAAAGTAGACAACGACTCGGCTCGTTGTCTACTCAAACTGCGGGAGTGGATTTTGCATAGGCGAAATCATACTAAATAATGTTCATCTGTCAAAAGGTAGAAGAGGCTATATCTATCATTTGACACATCCTTACGGCTGATAACAACTAGCTCAAGATAGTTGTTAAATCAAGCGTATACTCTCCGTAAACTGCAATTTTTTCAAATCCCAATCTTTGATAGCAGGATATTGCACCTGTATTGTCAGCTTTGACGTTCAAACCAATGTAATCTACGCTGCCTAATAATGACTGGCATAATTTTGCACAAACCTTTGTTGCCAAACCTTGATGACGAAAATCTGGGTGTGTTGTGACATTGCCGAGTGTTGCTACTCTGTATTGTGGTGAGTACACATGGACTCCAGCCACGCTCACCAATGCAGATCCTTGACGTACACCATAATAATGCCCTGTTTCCAGCATTCTTGGGTCAAACCAGTTGCCTGGATAACTGATCTGGTACAGCGCCTCTAGGTCATGCACATCAGAGTGAGACAACTGTTCCACACTATATGTAGCCACTTTATCTAAGCATGAGGGATTGGTCAAAGCCATCTTGTAAAAAGTTCCATGTGAGTGGATTTGGTAGTCTTGGGCAAAAACTGCTACTGTATTGCTACTTAAATGCGCGTAGAACCGCTTTGGCAGGAGATGTAAGATGGAGCGCAGCAGTTTACTCATCTCATCTCCATCTTCACTAAAACCTAGTAAAACAGGT
Organism: Mastigocladopsis repens PCC 10914; assembly: GCF_000315565.1. Taxonomy (NCBI): domain Bacteria; kingdom Bacillati; phylum Cyanobacteriota; class Cyanophyceae; order Nostocales; family Symphyonemataceae; genus Mastigocladopsis; species Mastigocladopsis repens. The sequence continues at coordinate 2,323,439 of NZ_JH992901.1, forward strand.
AGTTCTGCACCAGTGTATAACAGCACGATTTGGCGAATGCTGTCACTATCTTTGAGTGCGTACCAGATGGTATACGACCAAAAAAAGTCATCTAAATCTCCAAGTTCATACAAATGCACAAAAGGTTGACGGTGCAGAAACGCTTCTATTTCATCCCTTGCATGCAGACAAACTGGCTTGATGAATTTCATATTTTAGTAGTTGCTTTAGCATACTTCCCTGCGACCGGGAAATATTTCTGCTCTGGTTCTGACACCGACATGATTGCATGGATTGAACAGCTTTATAGAAGATAGAAGCTTGTATCAGAACATTCAGTTAAATTTTGAATTTTTTATGACACAGCTTACTTTTGTGATTGGCAACAAGAATTATTCATCATGGTCACTCTCGCGGAAAACGCCACTAGCCATTCCTCCCTCAACAATAGCGGTCAATGTCTCGTAGACAGACAGTAGCGTAAACTTAACAAGCTTTCTACAATATGCAGTGTAAGTAGCACCTGTGTTGGAATACAAAACGTTGAATAACACACACGAGGAATGGCACCATGAGTACAATCAAATTTGTCAACGAGAATCAGGAAGTCGTGACAGCCTATGGTGCTAACTTGAGGCTAAAAGCTTTAGAAAACCGCATCCCCATTTATAAGATGATGGCAAAACTGACTAACTGCGGGGGTTACGGTCAATGTGGTACTTGTATTGTGGAAATTGTTGAAGGGATGGAAAACCTTTCTTCTCGGACGGAAGTAGAAAAAGTCATGCTCAAGAGAAAGCCCGAAAGCTATCGTTTGGCGTGTCAAACCTGTGTCTATGGTCCTGTGAGTGTCAAAACTAAACCTTAGCTTTGGTCAAAACTTACAGGGTAGTAAATAAGTTTATGAGATAGAGACGTAAAATTTTGCGTCTCTACATATAGCAGTTATCAATTGGGTACAATACAGGTTTTTGTAAGGGCACAACAATTTTGTGCCCCTGAGCGTGTGTTACATCCAAACGAGAACCGCTATCGTCCCATGACCCAATCTCCTAGCCAATTTTCCCAGTGAAAACCCGCTCGGTCGGTCCTGTCATGTAAACCCGTTGGTCTTCTTGTGACCATTCAATTTGTAAAGATCCTCCAGGCAGTTCAACGGTTGCAGTGTCATCACATCTCCCAGTCAAAACACCAGCCACCAAGGAAGCACACGCACCAGTCCCACAAGCTAAAGTAATACCAGCGCCACGTTCCCATACCCGCATTTTCACGTAGTCACGGCGTACCACTTCAATAAATTCTGTATTTGTCCTTTGTGGAAAAGCAGGATGATGCTCAAATTGGGAACCAATAACTTCCAAAGGAATTGCTGCTACGTCATCTACAAAAGTAATACAGTGAGGATTACCCATACTGACACAGGTGACATGCCACGTTTTCCCTGCCACCTCTAGCGGCTGATTAATGACTTTTTCGTTAGCTGGACAAAGGTTGGTGGGAATTTCACTGGCAAGTAGCCTGGGGAGACCCATATCCACCTTAACTTGACCATCTGGCATGAGTTGGAGTGTAATTACACCAGCCAATGTATGAATGCGATATTGGTCGCCGTTTCTGGTGTCACCCTCCAAATCAGCTAAAAAAGTAGCCAAACAGCGAATGCCGTTACCACACATTTCTGGTTCAGAACCATCAGAATTGAAAATCCGCATTGTGTAGTCAGTACCGTTTTGTCCTGGTAAGCTAAAAATGACACCATTAGCACCAATACCAAAGTGGCGATCGCACAACTTAACTGCTTGTTCAGGAGTGAGTACAGGAATAGATGACGAGCGATTGTCAATCAAAATGAAGTCATTACCTAAACCGTGATACTTAGTAAATTCGATTGCCATTTCTCAAATCGTTGAACTATATTTGTGTTTTCTCCTATGTCATAAGTCTATTGTTAATCACTCATGACTAAGGACTAATGACTAATTTAATGAATAATGACTATGATTACGGAATTTGATACTTCACTGCCCAGCGTTCGGCAAGTACAAAACCTAATTCAACAGGCAAAGACAATTCAGTTAAAACTACTAACCGACGACATACTGACTGGGAAAGTTATATGGCAGGACGCACAATGTGTCTGTCTTGTGGATGAAAACAACCAGCAGACCACTGTTTGGAAGCAAGCAATTGTATACATCAAGCCCAAAGATTAGTCCTTTGTATGATTGCTAATGACCAATGACTAATGACTAATCCAACACACTATCCATTGGCAAAAACTCTTTTAGTGCTTCTGCTTCGCCTGCTTTCACCACTGGGATAGAGAGCGATATTTGGCTGGCTGGGTTAAGCAACTGTACAAGTTGATTCAGAGAAGGCAAATTCCCGCACAATAAAACTTGGTCGCGAACTTGCAAGTCCTTGCTAGCATTGGGAAAGCGGATAAACTTGCCATCTCGCCGTATCGCCTGCACCATAACTCCAGATTGGTTGTGGATATCTAAATCAGCAAGGGTTTTACCAACTACAGGACTATCAGCGCTGATTGTTACCCACTGGCAAGCACTGTTTTCGCCTGGAACAGCAGCTTGACCTTTAGCGAATTCATCCAAAGCAGCCAATTCATCATCCGATCCAACCACCAAAAGCTGATCGCCCTCTTCCAGCCTAGTCTGCGCTGGAGGATAATCTATTTCTTCACCTCCTTGACGACGAATTGCCATCAAACTCGCCCCTGTTAAGTAGCGCATATCTGCTTCGTCTAAGGCCATACCGACGAGAGGCGAACCGGATGGTAAGGAATACCAGCGCTTGTTGAGGTCTTGAGTTGCCTGTTGCAAATTGCGGGAAACCTCAGACGCTGATTCTTCCGGTCGCAGATCCAAATAATGACGATTGCGGATTTCCTGCATTTCTCGCTGCACCACAGCAGATGACAAGCCCAAATCAGTTAATATGTAGGCTGTCATTTCCAAACTAGCCTCAAACTCTGGTTGCACGACTTCCCTCGCTCCCAGTTGGTAAAGCACCTCAATACTTTTATCGTTAGTGGCGCGAACAACGACATCTAGATCGGGAGACAATTCCAAAGCACGTTTGAGGCAAAGACGCGTACTCATTGGGTCAGGTAATGCGATCGCCATTCCTCGTGCGCTGTTGACTCCAGCGGTTTCTAAAACGTGAAAACTCACGCAATTACCATAAATATAAGGAACCTCAGCTTCACGCAATTGCTGAATTCGGCTTTCCGCCTGGTCAATCACCACGATAGGCACATCGTGCTGCTGAAGCAACTTCACCAAATTCCGTCCCACTCGCCCATAGCCGCAAACCACCACATGGTTTTTCGTCGGTAGTTCGTCAGCAACTGCTAACGGCTGACCTTCCCCGCTTAAATAGGGCTTCAGCCAAGGTATTGATTCTACCCAGTCAAATAAAATTGGTACTAAACGCAGCACGAAGGGTGTCAACACCAATGTTACCGCTGTCGTTCCCAAAATCAGTAAATAGACTCGCCGAGAAACCAACCCCAGCACCTGTCCTTCACTGGCGAGAACAAAGGAAAATTCTCCAATCTGAGCCAGCCCTAACCCAGCAATTAAAGCTGTTTTCAACGGGTAGCGAAACAGTTTTACAAGTGGCGTAATAATTAAAAATTTACCAATAAAGACCAGTGCTACCAATCCCAGAATCAATTCCAGGTTGTTCCACAAAAACACTGGGTCGATTAACATCCCAATGGAGGCAAAAAATAAAGTAGCAAAAATATCTCGCAGTGGCTCTACATATGTTAGGGTTTGGTCAGCGTATTCCACCTCGGAAATCATTAAGCCAGCGACAAACGCCCCCATTTCAATAGAAAGCCCCATATACTCTGTCAGTAGGGCAATACCTAAACACAGCGCCACCACGCCTAATAAAAATAATTCTCGGCTTTCAGTACGGGCTAGGAGTCGCAACAAAGGAGGTATGAGCCAAATCCCAGCTGCGACTGCACCGCCAGCAAATAAACCAATCCGCAACAGCGCCAAGAGCACTGCTATACCAATTGATTCCATCGGTTGGTTAAGGGCTGGTAGGACTGCGAGCATCAATCCCAGCGCTAAATCCTGAACGACCAAAATTCCCAGCATCACCTGTCCGTGGGGCGTTTCTGTTTCATTACGCTCCATCAAGCACTTAAGGACAACTGCTGTGGAAGACAAAGATAGAATTGCCCCTAAAAACATACCCTTAGCTGGTAAATATGCCCAAGCTCCTGTGGCTCCACATACCAAAACCGTGATCACAATTGTCAGGGCAATTTGGAGTCCTCCTCCCCCAAGGGCGATCGCTTGGACTTTTTTAAGTTCCGCAAAGGAAAACTCAACTCCCAAGGCAAATAGTAAAAAGGCGACTCCAAACTGAGCCAAAGTTTCTACTTGAATTAATTCTTTAATGAGTCCCAGTCCGGCTGGTCCAATGACCATCCCACCGATGAGATACCCTAGTAAAACGGGTTGTCGCAAAAGCGCTGCCAAGAGTCCACCACAGGCAGCAACGGCAAAAACTGAAACTAAATCAACTATGAGCCTGAAATCTTCCTGCACAACTTTATAAAGAAACTGTTAAGACCTATTAACCTCAGGATACAAAGTTTTTCATTCCTGTGGGGAGTAAGTTGGTAACAATTGCCAGCGCTCGTAGTATGACGTGGTTTCACAGCTAAACATACAGCTGGATCACCACACAGAAACATTGGAAATTAAGGCGGGTTACTGGTTCTATCGCTGGCTTTATGTTGCCAAGTTTAGAAGACGCACAAGCAGGTAACGGAATAATCCACAGTTGGAGTCATACGCTGATCACTTCCACGCGACAATTCATCATTGATAATGATTTATTTGTAGTGACTAAGTCTCAAAAATAATCGTGAAGTTTGGGAAACACCTCAAACAACACGCTAGTCTGTTGTTCAACAGAAGAATTGAGAATTTTTAGTAACACCTCTATGACGACCGAATATCACGCTAGTGATTCTGGCAAAAAGTTACTGGATCAAGTCATGCTAGCTATAAAAGCTAACCTCGGTGCAACCAGTGTCGTACTTGGGATATTTGCCTTACCTATTGCTTTGGCAGCACCTGCAAAAGCGTTACAAGTACAGGTGAATCCACAGACTCCCAAACTTGGAGACACCATATCAGTTGTGGTGAATCTAGATAATCCTGCTAATGGTAGCAATGTCACAGTAGCTAGTGGCAATGAGACCTACCTAGCATATGAAATAGCCCCGAATCAGTATCGGGCTTTGATCCCGACAACACCTTTAGAAAAGGCTGGAACTAAAGCAATTCGGGTTTCGGGAGAAGGTCAGGTGCAGAACTTATCCATACAGATACGCGATCGCAAATTCCCCATACAACGCATTAATTTACCCCCAGGCAAAGCTGGGGTAAACGCCACAGAGTATGAACTCAAGCGTGCAGCCCAGTTTAAGGCGGTGCGAACACCAGAAAAGTTTTGGGATGGTCCTTTTCTTGCACCTAATAAAGGACGTGTAAGCACAATTTATGGTGTACGTCGCTACTACAATGGTAAATTTGCCAATGATTACTACCATCGTGGGGTTGACTACGCTGGTGCAGCGGGTTCGCCCGTCGTCGCCCCAGCTGGCGGACGAGTCACCTTGGTAGGTAGGGTATCTCAAGGGTTCCGGGTTCACGGTAATGTCGTTGGCATTGATCATGGGCAAGGAGTGGCAAGCATTTTCATGCACCTCAGTCGCATTAATGTCAAAGAAGGTGATTTCGTAAAACCTGGTCAATTGATTGGCGCAGTGGGTTCAACGGGTGCTTCGACTGGTCCGCATTTGCATTGGGGGCTTTATGTCAATGGGAAATCTGTTGACCCCGTATCTTGGCGATACCAAGCCATAAAGTAGTAGCTTGTTGCATATTATTTGCTCAAAAGTGGGCAAAATAAATAGGATCAATTGGTACCGTGCCTACCTTGCTTGGATGGCTGAAAGATGATGAGCATTATGAGTATTGAAAAAATTGTGGAACAGGCTCTCCAGGATGGTTATCTCACACCAGCAATGGAAGCAGAAGTCGGGCGAATCTGTGATAGCGCTAGTGAACTCTCAATAGAAGAGTATATGGCGTTGGATCGGCTGATGGGATCGCTATTGACTGGGGAGGTGGTGGCGGTACCGCGCAAACAATTTATCAACGTCATGGAAGAGTTGGTACTAACAGAGGCAATATCCCGCATAGCAGAAATTGAAGTGACTAGCGAAAGTTCTCTAGATGTTGGGGATGTTGCCGCTTATGCCCTCAACCGCTTACCACCCTTATATGCCACTACAGAAGAAGGTGCCAACTACCAGCGTCAACGCGCCAAAGCAGAACTTCAGGAATTGATTGCCCAGCAAGTAGGCGAGGCGATCGCCCGAAATCTAGACCGACCTAATGATGACAGAACGCCAGTCGGAACCAAAAACACGGGCAATGAGGTTCTACGTCAAGTCAGTACCTTACTCCAAGCATACGCACCTCATTTTGAGCAAAAATCAGAATAGTTATGAGTCATTAGTCATGAGTCTACAGACAATATCTTCATCTTTTGACTCTTGACTTTTGACTACTGACGTACTTCCACTGGTGTCCCCAAACTCACCTGCTTGTAAAGCAGACGGACATCGGGATTACGCATCCGCAAGCAGCCGTGAGATATCGCAGCGCCCACGACCTCATCATCTGGTGTGCCGTGAAACCCAATTTGATTGCGTCCATCTGACCAAAAACCAATCCATCTGTCTCCTAAAGGGCTATCCGTACCTGAGGGAAATACTCTACCTG